>NZ_LPXN01000163.1 GCF_001618175.1 Oceanibaculum pacificum
GGATCAAGTCCGACCATGACGCATTCGGGGGAGGAACGCCTACGCCACCGCCAGCTTCGCCAGGGCGGCGCGGATGCCGGGGGGGATGGGGACCGGCTTCTGGGTGCCGCGGGTGACGAAGACATGGACGAAATAGCCCTCGGCGGCGATCTCGTCGTCGCCCTGGCGGAACAGGCCGATCTCGTAGCGCACCGAGCTGTTGCCCAGCCTGGCGACGCGCAGGCCGGCATCGATCACGTCGGGGAAGGCGACCGAGCGGCGATAGGTGCATTTGGTCTCGACCGCGACGCCGACCACGTCGCCCTTGTGGATGTCGAGCCCGCCGGCCTTGATCAGGTAATGGCAGATCACCGTGTCGAAATAGGAGTAGTACTCGACATTGTTCACATGGCCGTAAATGTCGTTGTCCTTCCAGCGCGTCGGAATCGCCAGGAAGTGCGGGTAGTCCGCGCGGGTCGGGACCGGCTCGCTCATGCCGCGCCCGCCAGGAAGTCGATCAGCGCGTCCAGCGTCTCGTCGGGCTTTTCCACCATCATCATGTGTCCCGCGACGGGCAGCACGGCGACGGTCGGAGCGGGCAGCCTTTCCGCCAGCGCCTTGCCGGCCTTGGGCGGGGCCATGCGGTCGGCGGCG
The DNA here is from genome assembly GCF_001618175.1 of Oceanibaculum pacificum. Taxonomy (GTDB): domain Bacteria; phylum Pseudomonadota; class Alphaproteobacteria; order Oceanibaculales; family Oceanibaculaceae; genus Oceanibaculum; species Oceanibaculum pacificum. Next base: position 634 of record NZ_LPXN01000163.1, read on the forward strand.
CCGATCAGCACCAGGGCCGGGCAATAGGCTTTCGCCGCGTCTGCCGGGCCGTCGTCATAGGCGTTGCAGGCTCCCAGATCGTTCGCCAGCACGCCGTAATCGATGCGCTCCAGCAGCCGCAGGGAGGCCCCCGTGACCCACAGGCCGGGAGCGATATGGCCGCCCAGATGCGCCGGCCGGCCGACGCCCCAATTCACCATGCTGTCGAGGGCGGCATGGTCGTGCAGGGCGGCGGCCTTCAGCAGGTCGGGGTGCACCGGCATATGCGCCGCCGCGCCCAGCAGCGCCAGCGCCGTCACCCGGGCCGGATGCCGCGCCGCCGTGGCCAGGGCGACCAGCGCGCCCATCGAATGGCCGACCAGCGCCGCCTTCGAGGCCCCGGCCTCGGCCAGGGCGTCGGCCACCCAGTCGGCCATCGCGTGGATGTCGGGCAGCGCCGGCCCGGCGGAATGGCCGTGTCCCGGCAGATCGAGCGCCAGCACCGACCAGCCGTGATTGGCGAAATAGCGCACCTGGCCGGACCAGACGCTGCGGTCCATGCCGGCCCCATGCAGGAAGGCCACGACAGGCCGGGCGGGATCGAAGGCGCGGCCGCCGGTCGAAGCGAAGGCGCGCTTGCCGTTTACGGTCAGTTCCATGGCTCAGCCTTTTTGCGACGCCTTCAGGGCCTGGTCGAGATCGGCCAGCAGATCGGCCGGGTCTTCCAGCCCGACCGACAGGCGGATCAGCTCCTCGCCGATGCCGCCGGCCTTCAGCGCTTCGGCGTCCATCTGCTGGTGCGTGGTGGAGGCGGGATGGATGACCAGCGACTTGGCGTCGCCGACATTGGCGAGATGCGAGAACACCGCCAGCCGCTCGATGAAGCGCCGCCCGGCCTCGCGGCCGCCCCCCCGGGCGTCTTTGATGCCGAAGGTGACGATGGAGCCGGCGCCCTTGGGCAGCAGCCTGGCCGCGAGATCCTTATCGGCATGGCTGTCGAGCTCGGGATAGTTCGCCCAGGCGACGGCGGGGTGCGTCTCCAGGAATTTGGCGACGGCGCGGGCATTCTCGACATGGCGCGCCATGCGCAGATGCAGCGTCTCCACCCCTTGCAGCAGCAGGAATGCGTTGTGCGGGCTGATGCAGGCGCCGAAATCGCGCAGCCCCTCGGCGCGGGCGCGCATCACGAAGGCCTGGGGGCCGTATTCCTCGGCGAAATCCAAGCCGTGATAGCCGGCATAGGGTTCGGTCAGGGTCGGGAACTTGCCGGATTTCTCCCAGTCGAACGTGCCGCCATCGACCAGCATGCCGCCGATGGCCACGCCATGCCCGCCCAGCCATTTGGTCGCCGAATGCATCACGATGTCGGCGCCATGCTCGATCGGGCGGCACAGATAGGGCGTGGCGAAGGTGGAATCGACCAGCAGCGGCACGCCGGCTTCATGCGCGATCTGCGATAGTTCCGGCAAATTCGCGACCTCAAGGCCGGGATTGCCGATGGTCTCGCAGAACACCAGCCTGGTTTCCGGGCGGATGGCGGCGCGGAAGCCGTCCAGATCGCGCGGATCGACGAAGCTGGTGGTGATGCCGAAGCGCGGCAGCGTGTGCGTCAGCAGATTGTGGCTGCCGCCATACAGCCGGTTGGAGGCGACGATATGGCCGCCCGCGCCCATCAGCGTGGCGATGGCCAGGTGCAGCGCGGCCTGGCCGCTGGCCGTGGCGATGGCGCCGACGCCGCCCTCCAGCGCCGCCAGCCGCTCCTCCAGCACCGCGACGGTGGGATTGGAGATGCGGCTGTAAATGTGGCCGGCGCGCTCCAGGTTGAACAGCGCCGCGGCGTGGTCGACGTCTTTGAACACGTAGGAGGTGGTCTGGTAGACCGGCACGGCGCGCGCGCCCGTCGTCGGGTCGGGGCGCTGGCCGGCATGCAGCGACAGCGTGTCGAAGCGGAAGGCGTTTGCGCCCGGCTGGTCTGAGGAGGGCATCGGGTTTCGGCCTGGTTGCTAAATCTGCCGAACTCTACACAAGCCTGTATTGCCCGCAAAGGGAAAGGGCCGCTTCTTGCGAAGCGGCCCTAGACCCAATATCGGGGCGGTGTTCCGCCCTCGAAAATTATCTGCCCTGTTCAACTTGCCGAGTACAAGCTGGCCAAAGGGTAGTCATGTCGGGATCATGTCGTCAAGATAACAATATGCGCGCCGAAAATCTCTGACTTTTCAAGCATTTGATTTAGGTTGTCGCATTTTTGGCGCATTGCGTTCATATGTCCGCAAACGAAAAAAGCGCCGCCCGGTGGCGGCGCATGAGGAAAAGGGAGGCTTCACATCACCATGCATCCCGATGGATTGCGGGCGTCTAAGACCATCAAGGACACAATGTAACCCTAATATAAAACAGCAGGGTTAACAAGTCTTTACTAAAACAGAAAAGCCGAGCGCGCAAATTATCGGCCGGGCAATTCTGCTGAACCGATAGTTAAGGCCGGCGAATACTTGGCGCGCCGACTGTGGACGGGCCTATTTGCCCAGGGTGCTGCGCTGGCCCAGCGCCCGGTAATTACGGTGCAGCCAGGCGTCGGCGGTTTTCCGGCCGATCCTATAGAGCTGTTCCAGGAAAGCAGGCTCGGCGTTGAATTTGCTGGAGACGCCGAGGCCCTGCATATCCTCCTCGGCATGGATCATGTGCACATAGGCGCGCACCAGCCCGGCCTTCGGGTCGACATGGCCGGCATCGATCAGCTTGGTCAAATAGGCGATGGTGCGCAGCTCGCGCAGCAGGCTGGAATTGAAGCTGATCTCGTTCACCCGGTCGCCGATCTCGGTGGCGGTGACCGGCGCGCGGCGGGCGTGGATCGGGTTCACCTGCACCACCACGATGTCCGGGCTCTGGCAATGGTTCATCAGCGGGAACAGCGCCGGGTTGCCGGTATAGCCGCCATCCCAATAGGCCGCGCCGTCAATCTCCACCGCGCGGAACAGCTGCGGCAGGCAGGCCGAGGCCAGCAGCACGTCGATGCTCACCTTCTCCTTGGCGAACACTTCGAGCTGGCCGGTCATCACATTGGTCACGCTGACGAAGAATTGCAGCGGCCCTGCCCCGCTGAGACGCTTGAAATCCACCATCTCCGCCAGCAGGTCGCGCAGCGGGTTGAGGTTCATTGGGTTGAACTGGTAGGGCGACAGCGTGCGCCACAGCATGTCGACGGCATGAAAGCCGGGCGAAAAATCCAGATTGCCGTTGCTGACCAGCCGGTCCAGCGGGCTGGGTTGCAGCGGGCTGAAGCGGGCGGCGTCGCCGATGCCGGTCCAGAACCGGCGCAGCCCGTCGCGCGCCGCCTGCCGTCCTTCCGGGGTGAAGCCGTGTTCGGCCAGGCCGTGCGCCACGATGGCGCCGTTCATCGCCCCCGCCGAGGCGCCGCTGATGCCGTCGAATTCCAGACGCTCGTCTTCCAGCAGCCGGTCCAGCACGCCCCAGGTGACGGCGCCATGCGCGCCGCCGCCCTGGAGCGCCAGATTGATGCGGTAGGGCTTCGGCCTGCCCGCGCCGGTCATTGCGCCGTCCAGCCGCCATCCATCGAATAGGCCGATCCGGTCATGTTGGCCGCGGCGTCGGAGCAAAGGAAGACCGCCAGCTCGCCCAGCTGTTCTGGCGTGGTGAAGCGCTTGGCCGGCTGCTTCTCGCCCAACAGGTCGAGCTCGGCCTGCTCCACCGTGATGCCCTCGTTCTTGGCGCGGGCGTCGATCTGCTTCTGCACCAGCGGGGTCAGCACCCAGCCGGGGCAGATGGCGTTGCAGGTGATGCCGTCATTGGCGGTTTCCAGCGCCACCACCTTGGTCAGACCGACCAGCCCGTGCTTGGCCGCGACATAGGCGGATTTGTTCGCCGAGGCAACCAGCCCGTGCGCCGAGGCGATATTCACGATCCGCCCCCAGCCGCCCTGGCGCATCGCCGGCAGCGCCGCGCGGATGGTGTGGAAGGAGGAGGACAGGTTGATGGCGATGATCGCGTCCCATTTGTCGACCGGAAACTGGTCGACCGGCGATGTATGCTGGATGCCGGCATTGTTCACCACGATGTCCAGCCCGCCCAGCGCCGCGACCGTCTTGGCCACCAGCGCCTCGATCTGTTCCGGCTTGCTCATGTCGGCGCCGTCATAGCCGGTCTTCACGCCGAATTCGCGGGCGAGGCCGGCCTTGATCGTCTCGATCTCGGCGGCGTCGCCGAAGCCGTTCAGCATGATGTCGGCCCCGGCGGCGGCCAGCGCACGGGCGATGCCCAGGCCGATGCCGCTGGTCGAACCGGTGACGAGGGCGCGCCTGCCTTTGAGCGATTGGGTCACGATGTTGCTCCTGGAATGAGGGGGGATCAGCGCCGGAACAGGGATTCGACGCTGCCGCGATGGCTGCTTTTCTTCTCGATCTCCGCTGTCACGCGGCGGATCTCTTCCTCCATCTCCGCGATGTAGGTTTTCAGCTCCTCCACCGACAGGGGCGAAAGGTCGCGCTTCTGCGGTTTCTGGTTTCTCGGCAGCAGATCGTCGGCGTCCATCTTGTGCTCCGGTGCTTGCAAGAATGGGGCGAGCATAATAGAGGACGTATGAAATCCGAAATGGGAGGAAAGCAGAAATGGCGTTGCCAGAGACGATGCGCGCGATTGAGATCGCCCAGCCGGGCGGCCCCGAGGTGCTGCGCTCCGGCGCCCGCCCGGTGCCGCAGCCCAAGCCCGGCGAAGTGCTGATCAAGGTCGAGGCCGCCGGCGTCAACCGCCCCGACGTGCAGCAGCGCAAGGGCAGCTACAACCCGCCGCCGGGCACCACCGACATTCCGGGGCTGGAGGTCGCGGGCACCATCGTCGCCATCGGCGAGGCCGACCCGATGGCCACGCTGGAGGGGCTCTATCCCAACCCGTTGAGCTGGAAGGTGGGCGACAAGGTGTGCGCGCTGGTCGCCGGCGGCGGCTATGCGGAATATTGCACCGCGCCGATCCTGCAATGCCTGCCGGTGCCCGAGGGCTACTCGATGGCCGAGGCGGCGGGCCTGCCGGAGACTTTCTTCACCGTCTGGACCAACGTGTTCGAGCGCGGCCGGCTGATGCCCGGCGAGGTGCTGCTGGTGCATGGCGGCTCCAGCGGCATCGGCACCACGGCGATCCAGCTCGCCAAGCAGTTCGGCGCGCGGGTGTTCGCGACCGCCGGCAGCGACGAGAAGTGCAAAATCTGCGAGGAGCTGGGGGCGGAGCGCGGCATCAACTACAAGACCGAGGATTTCGCCCAGGTGCTGAAAGAATCCTGCGGCGGGGCCGACGTGATCCTCGACATGGTCGGCGCGCCCTATCTGGAGAAGAATCTGGACGCGCTGCGCACCGAGGGCCGGCTGGTCATCATCGCCGTGCTGGGCGGGGCGAAGACCGAGATGTTCATCCCCACCTTGATGATGAAGCGGCTGACCGTCACCGCCTCCACCCTGCGCCCGCGCAGCGTGATGCAGAAGGCGCTGATCGGGCGCGACCTGTACCACAAGGTATGGCCGCTGCTGGCCAAGCGGGAGGTCCGCCCGCTGATCCATAAAATCTTCCCGCTGGATCAGGCGGCCGAGGCGCATGCGCTGATGGAATCCAGCACCCATATCGGGAAAATCATGTTAGAGACATGATCGAAAGGTAAGGCCCGATCCGGGTTTTCCGTTGATTGCGCGTCTACCGCACCAATTTACATTAGTGTCCGGCGGGACAAGGCGTCCCGTCGCTCTGGAGGTATAATGGCTGACTTATTGATGCCGAAGGCCACCGCCGTGTGGCTGGTCGAGAACACCGCGCTCAGCTTCGAGCAGATCGCCGCTTTCTGCGGCCTTCACGCGCTGGAGGTGCAGGCCATCGCCGACGGCGAGGTGGCGACCGGCATGCAGGGCCTCGACCCGGTGGCGAATGGCCAGATCACCTGGGACGAGATCGAGCGGTGCAGCAAGAATCCGGCCTTGCGGCTGGAGGCCGCCCAGCGGGCGATCGAGGTGCCGGCGCAAAAGCGCAAGGGCCCGAAATACACGCCGATCTCCAAGCGCCAGGACAAGCCGGACGCGATTGCCTATCTGCTGCGCCATCACCCCGAATTGTCGGATGCGCAGATCGGCAAGCTGCTCGGCACCACCAAGCCGACCATTCAGTCGATCCGTGACAAGTCGCATTGGAATTCGACCAATATCCGTCCGCAGCACCCCGTCCAGCTCGGCCTGACCAGCATGAAGGACATGAACGCCGCCCTGCTCGCCGCCCGCGCCCGCCGTCCGGTGACAACGGAAGAGGAAGGCGCGGACGCCGGCGTCGCCCCGGATTCGGCCCCGGATTCGGCCTCGGACGCCCCGGACACCGACGCCCCAACGGGCTTCGCCGACCACAGCGAACGCCAGGACGCCTAACGCCTAAGGCCGGGCATTCGCCCGGCCGCGTCAGCGCGGCCCCTGGCTGGTCGCCGCTGGATGATCGGGTCCAGCCCGACCCTGGCGATAGAGATTTAGCCTCCTACCCCGCCAGCCCCGCCTCGGCCTGGCGGTTCAGGTGGGCGACCAGGTCCGCCGGCAGGTTCAGCCGGTGGGCGAGCGCTTCCAGATAGGCCTTCTCCGCCGGATGGTCGGGGTCGATGGCGAGGCGGGAGACGAGGTAGAGCTCGGCCGCCTGCTCCTGGGTCTTGGCCGCGCCGGCCACCTCGGCCAGGTCGACCGGCTTGCCGAGCGCGTCAAACACGAAGCCCTTGGCCTCGGCATCCAGCCCCATCTGATCGACCTGCTCGAACAGCAGCTTCTGTTCCGCCGCGTCGACATGGCCGTCGGCCTTGGCCGCGCCGATCATGGCGCGGATCAGCGAAAGCTGGAACGGCTGGCCGTCGGCCGCCGGGGCGGCGTCGGGCAGGAAGCGCGCCTCGGTCTGCGGAATATCGGCCTGCGTCGCCACCGGGGCGGAGGCCGCCTGCTTGCCCTGCTGCCAATTCTGATAGGCCTTGAAGGCCAGCGCGCCCAGCGCGGCGGCACCGCCATAGCCGGCCACGCCGCCGGCCATCTTGCGGACTTTCTTGTTGCCCAGCAGCATGCCGAGCAGCCCGCCGGCCGCCGCCCCGCCGGCAAAGCCGCCGACCCCGCCGAAGGAATCGAACTTCTGTTTCGCCATGCCGCCGGCCTGCTGCAGCTTCGACTTCGAGTCGCCGCCCAGGAATTGATCGAGCAATTTCGTCGGGTCCATCTTTTCTCCACAGTTCGCTGTTTTCCTGCGCTCACATGGGGATGGTGGTACCCGGTTCAACGCCCCGCCCCGAAATGGCCCGAATGGTGAAGGACTTCATAACCATGCGTCTTGCCTTGCTGTTGATCGCCTCCCTGCTGATCGCCCTTCCCGCGCGGGCCGAGGTAACGGTGCAGGGCGAGCGGATATTGGTCGACGGCAAGCCCTTCAAGGCGCATGGCGTCGCCGGCTGGGGCAATCTGGAGATGCTGCGCGATCTGGGCGTCACCACCATCCGCACCTATGGCGACAATAACGAGGATGTGCTGGACGAGGCCGAGCGGCTGGGGCTGAAAGTCATCCTCGGCTTCTGGCTGGAGCATCCGCGCCGCGGCTTCGATTACGCCAACCCGGCCCATGTCGAGCCGCAGATGGAGCGGCTGCGCCAGTTCGTGCTGGCCCATAAAGACCACCCGGCGCTGCTGATGTGGGGCATCGGCAACGAGGTCGAGGCGGAATTAACCGATGACAGCCAGGTCTGGCCGGCCATTGAGCAAGCGGCGAAGCTGGTGAAGTCGCTCGACCCCGATCACCCCACCCTGGCCGTATTGGCGGAGACCGGCGCGGACAAGGTGGCGAAGGTGAAGGCGCAGGCCCCCAGCATCGACGTGCTGGGCGTGAATTCCTACGGCGAGAGCGTGCCCAGCGTGCCGGACCGGGTGCGCGCCCAGGGCTGGACCGGCCCGCTGATCGTCACCGAGCTGGGGGCCATCGGCCAGTGGCAGGCGGCCAAGACCGCCTGGGGGGCGGCCATCGAGCCGACCAGCACGGAGAAGGCGCAGTTGCTGGAAAAGCAGCTTGCCGCCGTCGACCCGAAGAGCGCCGGGCAGATTCTGTTTCTGTGGGGCTGGAAGCAGGAGGTGACCTATACCTGGCACAGCCTGCTGCTGCCGAGCAACGAATGGCTGCAGACCACCGAGGTGATGGCCGAGGCCTGGGGCGGCAAGACGCCCGGCGGCAACCACGCGCCGCGCATCGCCGTGCTGCATTTCGTCCAGGGCGCTTCATGGCCGCGCGACCAGCAGGCGATGGCCCGGCTGCGCGCCATCGACCCGGATGGCGACCCGCTACAGGTCGAGTGGGCGGTGATGGAGGAGCAGACCGTGCTGCTGAAGGCCGGCGATTCCGAGCCCGAGCTGAGAAAATTCCCCGAGGCCGTCCTGAAGCCCGCCGCCGAATCGGTGACCATCGCCAATCTGGCGCCCGGCAATTACCGGCTCTATGTCACGATCCGCGACGGCAAGGGCGCCGCGGCCACCGGCAATCTGCCGTTCCGCGTGCAGTGAGCGCCTAGAAGCCCCGCCGCTGCCGCCAGGCCTGCAGCATCAGCACGGCCCAGAGCTGGTTGCCATGGTCGCGCGCGCCGTCCTGATGCGCACGCCAGGCGGCGCGGATCGGCTTCTCCTGCAACAGCCCGTCGCGCGCCAGCGCCTCGGCCGACAGCAGGCTTTCCGCCCAGTCGCGCAGGGGGCCGCGCAGCCAGCCATCGATCGGCACCGAGAAACCCGCCTTCGGCCGTTCGAACAAATCGGCGGGCACATGCCGGGCGAGAATCTGCCGCAGCGGCCATTTGCTCTTGCCGTCCCGGTGCAGCAGCGCCTTCGGGAACCGCCAGGCCAGCGCGGCGACGCGATGGTCGAGCAGCGGCGCGCGCACCTCCAGCCCGCAGGCCATGCTGGCGCGGTCCACCTTGGTCAGCACATCGTCGGGCAGATAGCCGGCCGCATCCATCAGCCGGGCGCGGTGGAACGGGTCCGGCATCCGGGCCGACAGATCGCCGGGGATCGATAGCCGTCCGCCGGCGCCGGGCACCAGCGATTCGGCGGCCGGCCAATGCGTGACCAGCCGGCGATACATCGCGTCCGGCCCGTCCAGCGGCAGGATGGCGGCCAGCTTGCCGACCTTGTCGCCCAGCATCGGCGGCCGGTAGCGCGCGGGAAGCTGCTCGGCCACCTTGGCCCAGGCCGAGGATGAGGGCATCTTCAGCAGCGCCGAGGCCACTTTGCGCATCGGGCGCGGCACCTCGGCCACCTTCCGCCACAGCCCCTCGCCGATGCGGTGGCGGTGATAGCCGCCGAACAGCTCGTCGCCGCCATCGCCGCCCAGCGCCACCGTCACCTGCCCGCGCGCCAGGCGGGAGACCAGCAGGGTCGGTATCTGCGAGGCGTCGGCGAACGGCTCGTCATAGATCTCCGGCAGCTCCGGCACCGTGTTGCGGGCGTCGGCCTCGGTCAGATAGAGCTGGGTATGGTCGGCCCCCAGATGCCGCGCCACCGCGCCGGCCAGCGGGGCCTCGTCCAGATCGCTGTCCTGGAAACCGATGGTGAAGCTGCGAATCGGCCGGTCGCTGCCGGCCTGCATCAGCGCCGCCACCAGGGAGCTGTCGATGCCGCCGGACAGCAGCACGCCCAGCGGCACGTCGGCCACCATGCGCCGCGCCACCGCGTCGCGCAGCAGCGGCTCCAGCAGATCCAGCGCCGCCTCCGGCTGCTCGGGCAGCGGATCGGCCAGGCCGGCCAGCGCCACCGATTCCAGATCCCAATAGCGCGTCAGCGCCGGCTCGCCCTCGGCCGGAATCTCGACCAGGCAGCCCGGCGGCAGCTTGTGGATGCCGCGATAGATGCTGTGCGGGCTGGGCACATAGGCATGGCGCAGGAAGGCGGCCACGCTGTCGCGGTCGATCTCGCGCCGCCAATGCGGGCAGGCCGCCAGCGCCTTCAGCTCGGAGCCGAACAGCAGCAGCCCGTCCGCCTCGCCCCAATAAAGCGGCTTCTTGCCCAGCCGGTCGCGGCCCAGCGTCAGGGTCCGGTCGCGCCGGTCCCAGAGCGCGAAGGCGAACATGCCGACCAGCTTCTCGACCGTCGCCGCGACGCCCCAGCGGGCGAAGCCCTCCAGCATCACCTCGGCGTCGCAATCGCCCCGGAAGGACGCCCCCGCCGCCGCCAGTTCGCGCCGCAGATCGGGAAAATTATAGACCTCGCCATTATAGGTCAGCACCAGCCGCCCATCGGCGCTGACCATCGGCTCGTGCCCCGCCGGGCTGAGGTCGATGATCGCCAGCCGGCGATGGCCGAGCGCAATGCCGGCTTCCGCATCCTCCCAGCGCCCCTCGTCATCGGGGCCGCGCCGGGCGAGCGCGGCGGTCATCGCGCCGTTCGCCTCGGCCAGCGCGGAGGGCGACAGGCGGCGGCGGCGGTCCCACAAACCGGCAATGCCGCACATCAGGTGATCTCCCGCAGCAGCGCGTCATACAGGGCGACGGTTTCGCGGCCGATCGCCTCGGCGCCGAACAGCGCTTCGGCCCGCTGCCGCGCGCCGGCCGCCAGCCGGCGGCGCAGATCGCCATCGCGCGCCAGCAGCGCCAGCGCCTCGGCCATGGCAGCGGGATCGTCCGGCGGCGTCAGCCGCCCGGCCTCGCCCTCGCGGCCGACCACGTCGCGGCAGCCCGGCACGTCGGTGGCGACGATGGCGCGGCCGCACGCCGCCGCCTCCAGCAGGCTCTTCGGCACGCCCTCCCCGCCGCGCGAGGCCAGCACGGCGATATGCGCGCGCGCCCACACCGTGCGCACATCCTCCACCGGCCCCAGCCATTCCACCCCCGGCTCCGCCGCCCAGCCGCGCAGGGTGGCCGCGTCGAAGGAGGCGGGGTTGGCCGGGTCCGGCCCGCCAGCCAGCAGCAGGCGGACATCCAGCCCCTGCCCGCGCAGCAGCCGCACGGCGTCGACCAGCGTGTCGACGCCTTTGATGCGCAGCATGCGTGAGACGATGGCGATGGTGATTGGGCCTTCCGGCTCCGGCAGGGCCGAATAATGCGTCAAATCGACGCCGGAGCCGCGAATCACCGCCGCCTGGCGCGGCCGGGTCAGCCGGCGGTCGAGCGCCAGGCGCAGATCGTCGTCATTCTGCAGGATCATGCGGGCGTTGCGCCGCCGGGTCAGCGGCGGCAGCACGAGGCCGATGGCCGCGCGGATCGCCCGCGCCCTGACGCTGGTGGAGGTGGCGAGGAAGCCGAATCCGGTGATCGCGTTCACCACCGCCTTCACCCCGGCCAGCCGGGCCGCCAGCGAGCCGAAGGCGACCGGCTTCAGCGCCACGTGATGCACGATATCCGGCCGTTCCCGGCGATAGAGGCGCACCAGCGCCGCGATCATCGGCAACTGGCCCAGCAGCCCGCCTTCCCGCCGCCAGGGCAGGGCGATGGGGTGGAACCCCTCGGCGGCGATGCGCTCGCCATGCCGGTCGATGCGGGTGGCGACCAGCACCTCGAAACCGGCATCGCGGGCGGCGCGCGCCTGCGGCAGGCGGTGCGACCAGAAGTACCAATCCTCGGTCACCAGAAACAGCAGCCGGCGGGTCAAAAGGCAGTCCCTCGCTTGGTCGGACGGGTTTAGCGATGCTGGCTTACGGGATCGCCAGGCGTATTGTAAAGCCTCGCCGCCGCTTGACGCTGTCGGGCGGGGCTGGTCTAGTCGCGCGGATCGGCCAGCGCTGGCCGATCCTCCTCCGTCACGAAACGGCCGCCCGTGCAAGACGACAATAGAGTGATCCGCGGCATCGGTCCCGTTATCTTCGCCTGGCTGCTGGCGCTGGGCCTGTTGCTCGCCTGGTCGCCGCGCGTGGTCGCGGTCGGGCTGCTGGCGGCCGCGATCATCGGCATCGCGCTCTATGCGCTGAACGCGCGCCGCCTGCCGATCCCGCGCCACCCCGCCGCCTGGGCGGTGGCGCTGTTCGTTCTCTATGCCTGCCTCACCGCCCTGTGGAGCGCGGTTCCCGACTCGGCGCACGAGCAGGTCAGGCAGTTCCTGCTGCTCTATATTCCCAGCCTGCTGTTCCTGCAAATGCTGCTGGTCGTGCGCCTGGACGGCGACCCGCTGGTGCGGCGCGGCCTGCTGCTGGGGCTGGGGCTGGGGCTGGGGCTGTTCGCGCTGGAGATGCTGACCGGCCAGCCGCTCTATCACCTGACGCGCGGCATTCCGCTGGGCGAGCCGCTGGGGGCGAATTCGATCAACCGGCCGGCGGCGCTGTGCGCGCTGCTCGTCTGGCCGCTGGCGCTGTCTCTGTGGCAGGGCGGCAACCGGCGCATCGCCATCGCCCTGCCGCTGCTGCTGAGCGCGCTGGTGCTGTGTTCCTCCAGCCAGTCGGCGGCCGGCGGGCTGCTGCTGGGCCTGGTCTTCCTGGGCATCGCCGCCGCCTCGCGCCGGGCCGCCTTCCACCTGGCGGCGGCGGGCATGATCATCGGCTTCCTGGGCATGGTGCCGATCGCGCATCTGCTCTCCTCCCTGGGTCTGGCCTCGGTGGAAGGGCTGCCCTTCTCGATGGGGCACCGGGTGCTGATCTGGGATTTCGTCGCCGACCGGGTGGCCGAACGGCCGATCTTCGGCTGGGGGCTGGAGGCCTCACGCGGACTGAACGATATCGGCGCCGCCCCGCCGGCGCTGTTCTCCGGCACGGTGGAGCTGCTGCCGCTGCACCCGCACAACGCCTTCCTGCAAATCTGGCTGGAGCTGGGCGGCGTGGGCGCGGTGCTGGCGCTGGCCATGGCGCTCGGCGTGCTGCGCGCGGTGCGCGGCCTGCCGCCGACCGCGCAGATATTCGCTTATCCGCTGCTGACCTGCGGCTTCTTCATGAGCGGTACCGCCTACGGCATCTGGCAGACCTGGTGGATGGCCGGCTTCCTGAGTGCCGCGGCCCTGTTCATCGTGGCGATGCGCTGCGGCGCGAACGGTGCCCGCCATGGACAAGCCTGAAGCGCTGACCGAGATCCTGCTGTCGAGCTATAACGGGGCGGCCTGGCTCGATCCGCAGATCGCCAGCATCCTGGGGCAGACCCATGGCAACCTTGCCCTGCGCATCCGCGACGACGGCTCCACGGACGCCACGCCGGACCGGCTGGCCGAGTGGGCGGCGCGCGACCCGCGCATCGCCTGGCGGCGGGGCAGCCGCAATCTCGGCCCCTGCGGCAGCTTCTTCCGGCTGGTCGACGATATCTCGCCGGACGCCGCCTATGCCGGCTTCGCCGACCAGGACGATGTGTGGGAGGCCGACAAGATCGCCCGCGCCGTCGCCGCCCTGGCCGCTTTGCCGGCGGGCATGCCGGGGCTGTATTGCGCGCGCGTCGTCATCGTCGACGAGGCGCTGATGCGCCGCGGCCTGTCGCCTCTGCCGGCCCGGGGCCCCAGCCTGGCCAACGCGCTGGTGGAGAATATCGCCATCGGCTGCACCATCGTGATGAACCGCCCGGCCATCGCCCTGCTGCGCGAGCGCTGGCCGACACCGCCGGTGTTCCACGATTGGTGGGCCTATCAGGTGATCGCCGCGCTGGGCAGGGTGATCTACGATCCCCGGCCGGCGCTGAAATACCGCCAGCATGGCGGCAACGCCATCGGCGCCGGCTACACGCCGCTGGACCGGCTGCTGGGCAAGGTGCGCCGGCAACTCACATCCGCCCAGTCCGATTTGCGCCGCCATCAGGCGTCCGAGCTGCGCCGCCTGTTCGGCGACCGCCTTTCCCCCGCCGACCGCGCGGCGATAGACGATCTGCTCGACAGCGAGGCCCGCCTGCCCGCCCGCCTGCGCTATGCGCTCACCGGCAAGGCCCACCGCCAGCACTGGCTGGATACGCTGGCCTACAAGGCGCTCTACGTACTGCGCGGGGTGTGAGGGTCTCCCCTCACCCAGCTCCG
>NZ_LPXN01000164.1 GCF_001618175.1 Oceanibaculum pacificum
CGTGGACCCCCGGCACAAGGCCGGGGGTGACGGGCAGAGAGTGTGGCACCCATAAAGCTGCCAATGCAGCTATTCTCCATAATGGCTGTAGTGCAGCCATTATGGCTGATTGGTCCTAGCCATGTTCAGCCGAATCGGTATATAAACCCGCCTCCCAACCGTCTTTAGGCGGCGTGGGGCCGTGCCGGCACCCTTGGAGGCCGGCCTGAGGGGCTGCGATGGTCGCCGCCCCTTTGCCATTCGTAAGGAGTTTCCACTATGGCAGACGTGTTGAAGATCAACGCGACGCTGCGCGAACGGGCCGGTAAGGGGGCCGCCCGCGCCGCCCGTCGTGAGGGTAATGTGCCGGGCGTCATCTATGGCGACAACCAGCCGCCGCTGATGATCAATTTCAATTCGAAGGAACTGGAGCGCGAGCTGCGCCGTCCGGGTTTCTTCTCGCACCTGTATGAAGTCACCGTCGACGGCAAGGCGCATCGCGTCCTGGCGCGCGAGCTGCAGCAGCATCCGGTGAACGACCGCGCCATCCATGTCGATTTCCTGCGCGTCTCGAAGAATGTGAAGGTCGAGGTCGCGGTGCCGGTCCACTTCACCAACGAGGAGAAGTCGCCGGGCCTGAAGCGTGGCGGCGTGCTGAACATCGTGCGCCATGAGGTCGAGCTGTACTGCTCGCCCGAGTCGATCCCGGAAGAGCTGGTGATCGACCTGACCGGCTACGAGGTCGGCGATTCGATCCATATCAGCGCCGTGACGCTGCCGGACGGCGTCGCGCCGACCATCACCGATCGCGACTTCACCGTCGCCACCATCGCCGCCCCGTCCGCGCTGCGCAGCGAAGACAATGCGGCCAGCGGCGAGGAAGAGGAGGAAGGGGAGGAATAATCCCCTTCGCTTCCCGCTAACCGGGCAGGATTACCATGCTGCTTCTGGTCGGCCTGGGCAATCCGGGCCCCGGTCACGCGAACCAACGCCACAATATCGGATTCATGGCGGTGGACGAGATCGTCCGCCGCCATGGGTTCGGCCCGTGGCGCGCGCGTTTTCAAGGGCTGATGGCCGAGGGCGTCATCGCCGGCGAAAAGGTGCTGGCGCTGAAACCGCTGACCTACATGAACAATTCCGGCCATTCGGTCGGCGAGGCGCGGAACTTCTTCAAGATCGCGCCGCAATCGGTGTTCGTCGTGCATGACGAGCTCGACCTCGTGCCCGGCAAGATCAAGGTCAAGCTGGGCGGCGGGCATGGCGGGCATAACGGCCTGCGTTCCATCGACGCCGCCATCGGCAAGGAATATTGGCGCATCCGTCTCGGCATCGGCCATCCCGGCGACAAGGACAAGGTGCTCGCCTGGGTGTTGAACGATTTCGCCAAGGTCGAGCAGCAGGCCTGGCTGGTGCCGCTGCTGGACGCCGTGGCCGCGCATATCGACATTCTCATCAAGGGCGAAGACGGCCACTTCATGAGCAAGGTGACCACCGCCGTGTTCCCGCCCCCTCCCCGGCAACCGAAGGCGAAGCCGGCACCGGCCTCCGATTCGGCCCCACCCTCCGACACTCAGGAATAGCGCAGATGGGTTTCAATTGCGGCATCGTCGGCCTCCCCAATGTGGGCAAGTCGACCCTGTTCAACGCGTTGACCGCGACCGCCGCCGCCGAGGCCGCGAATTACCCGTTCTGCACCATCGAGCCGAACACCGGCCGCGTGGCCGTGCCCGATCCCCGGCTGGACGCCATTGCCGCCCTGGCCAAGTCGGCCAAGATTCTGCCGACGCAGCTTGAATTCGTCGATATCGCCGGGCTGGTGCGCGGGGCCAGCAAGGGCGAAGGGCTGGGCAACCAGTTCCTCGGCAACATCCGCGAGGTGGACGCCATCGTCCATGTGCTGCGCTGCTTCGAATCCGGCGACATCACCCATGTCGAAGGCTCGGTCGACCCGGTCCGCGACGCCGACACGGTCGAGACCGAGCTGATGCTCTCCGACCTCGACAGCCTGGAGCGCCGTGCCCTGCCCTTGTCCAAGAAAGCCAAGAGCGGCGAGAAGGACGCCAAGGCGCAGATGGAGCTGATCGAGCCAATCCTGGTGGCACTGCGCGAGGGCCTGCCGGCCCGCACGGTGAAATTCGCCGAGAATGAGCAGAACGCGGTGAAGCAGCTTCAGCTCATCACCTCCAAGCCGGTGCTCTATCTGTGCAACGTCTCGGAAGAGGACGCCGCCACCGGCAACGCGCTGTCCGAGAAAGTCGCCGCCAAGGCCAAGGCGGAAGGGGCGAGCAGCGTCGTCATCTCGGCCGCCATCGAGGCGGAAATCGCGCAGATCCAGGATATGGAGGAGCGCCAGGAATTCCTGTCCTCGCTGGGTCTGGAGGAGGCCGGGCTGGCCCGCGTCATCCGCGCCGGCTATTCGCTGCTCGACCTGTTGACCTTCTTCACCGCCGGCCCGAAGGAAACCCGCGCCTGGACCGTTCGCAAGGGTGCGAAGGCCCCGGAGGCCGCCGGCGTGATCCACAGCGATTTCGAGCGCGGCTTCATCCGCGCCGAGACCATCGCCTACGAGGATTTCATCGCCTGCGGCGGCGAGCAGGGTGCGAAGGACGCCGGCAAGCTGCGCGTCGAGGGCTCGGAATATCTCGTGAAAGACGGCGACATCTTCCACTTCCGCTTCAACGTCTAGGCGGCGGGGCTTTCGCCTACCTGGCCACGGTGCGCGCGGGGAACGGCGGCAGCGGCTTCGGGGGTTCCGGCGGGGCCGGCCGGGTCGCCCCCGTGGCGGCGTCGGTCAGCATGTAGAGGCCGCGTTCTCCCGGCACCGGCTGGAACCGGTCGGAGATGCCCAGCACGGTTTCAGCGCCCCCCAGATACAGGATGCCGTCGGCCGGCATGCGCTTGGCGATCGCCTCCAGCACCTTGCCCTTGGTCGGCTGGTCGAAATAGATCAGCACGTTGCGGCAGAACACCACGTCGAACTGGCCCAGCGGCGACAGGTCATGCAGCAGATTATACGGCCGGAACTGGATGTTCTCGCGCAGGCCGGCATCGATGCGCCACTTGTCGCCATCCTGCTTGAAATACTTCACCAGGTAATTGATCGGCAGGCCGCGCTGCACCTCGAACTGCGAATACACCCCGGCCTTGGCGCGCTCGACCATGGCGATGGACAGGTCGGTGGCGACGATCTCGAACTTCCAGCCGGCGGACAGCGCCGTCTCCTCCTTCAGCATCATGGCGATGGAGTAAGGCTCCTGGCCGCTGGAGCAGGCGGCGCTCCAGATGCGGATCCGCCGGCCGGCCTGGCGCTTTTCCATCAGCCGGGGCAGCACCACGCGCTTTAGCTGGTCGAACGGCTTCATGTCGCGAAAGAACAGCGATTCGTTGGTCGTCATCGCCTCGACCACGGCCTTCGATATCTGGCTGTCGTGGCGCATGCGGATGGCCTGCACCAGCTCCTCCAGCGACTTCAGGCTGAAGCTGCGCGCGACCGGCAACAGCCGGCTCTCCAGCAGGTATATCTTGTCCTGCGTCAGCACCAGGCCGGACTGGTCCTTGACCAGGTTGGCCAGCAGGGTGAAATCCTCGGGCTTCATGCGGCCGGCCTCAGTGCGCGTTCATACAGATAGCCCGCCATGCGGTCGATGGGGATGACGGCGCTGCACAGGCCGGCGGTGGCGACGGCCCCCGGCATGCCCCAGACCACGCTGCTCGCCTCGTCCTGAGCGGCGATGATGCCGCCGGCCTTGACCACCACGTCGGACCCGGCCTGCCCGTCCTTGCCCATGCCGGTCAGCATCAGCACCAGAACGCGGTTGCCGTAGATTTTCGCCAGGCTGCGCAGCATCGGATCGACCGAGGGGCGACAGAAATTCTCCGGCGGGGTCTGGGTCAGGCGGATCACCCGGCGCGTGCCGTCGGCCTCCACCAGCATGTGGAAATTGCCGGGCGCCAGGTAGATGCGGCGCGGCACCACCGGCTCGCCATCCTTGCCCTCGCGGCAGTCCCAGCCGCTGACGCGCGTCAGGTGCTCGGCCAGGATCGGGGTGAAGGTGGCCGGCATATGCTGGGTGATGAAGATCGGCTGCGGCAGATCCTTGCGCAGATTGCCCAGCAGCTTCAGCAGCGCCTGCGGCCCGCCGGTGGAGGAGCCGATGGCGATGGCCTCCGGCGCCAGCTTCGCGTCGGCCGTGCGCAGGACGATGTTCTGCGACATCAGCGGCTTGGGCGCCAGCGGCACCGGCGTGGTGCGCTTGTCGGCGCTGAAGCGCGCCGGCTGCTGCACGATGCGCGCCTTGCCGCCGCTGCTGCGCCGGGCCGCCCCCAGCGCGCGAATTTTCATCACCAGGTCGCGCTTGAAATCCTCGGCCGAGATCAGCGCGCCGGCGCTGGTCGGCTTCGGCAGGTAGTCCTTCGCCCCGGCGGAAAGCGCGCGCAGGCTGATATCGGCGTTCTTGGTGGTCAGGGTGGAGGACATCACCACCTGCAAGGTGGGGTCGATCTCCAGCAGCTTAGGCAGGGCGGTCAGCCCGTCCATGCGCGGCATCTCGATATCCAGGATGGTGACCTCGACATCGAAGCGCTGCAGCTGGCGCATCGCCATCTCGCCATCGCCGACCGAGGCGACGATCTCGATATCCGGCTCGGCCGCCAGCACCTTGGTGTAGAGCCCGCGGATAACCGCCGAATCGTCGACCAGCATCACCCGGAAGGGGCCAGCGCCAGCGGGCTTGCCCGGCGCCAGGCCGGCCCCGGAAGGCGCATTGGGGGCGGTGGTCATCAAATCAGCCCCACCTGCTGGAATTTCGACTGGATGATATCGCTGTCGAACGGCTTCATGATGTACTCGTTGGCCCCGGCCATCAGGGCTTCCTGGATGCGCGACATCTCGTTCTCGGTCGTGCAGAACACCACCACGGGCCGGTCGCCGCCCGGCATCTGGCGCAGCGCGCGCAGGAAGTCGATCCCGTTCATCACCGGCATGTTCCAATCCAGCAGGATCGCATCCGGCATGGCCTTGCGGCAGGCCTCGACGGCGGCCTGGCCGTCGGCCGCCTCGTCGATGGCGAATTCGAGCTGTTCCAGGATTTTCCGGGCCACCATGCGGACGACACGGGAATCATCGACGATTAGACAGGACTTCATAGCAATTCTCTCGTCGGCGCCGACCGTGCGCCCCCTTTTTTCCGACAATCACGGAACGCTACACGAATTCGCCGCCCGGGGCGATGCCCCCGGGAGTGACGGTGAGAGAGCGACCCTGGCGAAACGACACCGCCTCAGGCGGCCTGAGCGCGGGAAAAATCGAGCAGGCGGTTGACGTCGATCAGCACCAGAAGCTGCTTGTCCAGCCGGTAGATGCCGTTGGAGATTTCCCGCCACATCGGATCCAGCGTCGCGGGATTCCGCTCCAGCAACTCATGCGTCAGGTTCAGCACCTCGCCGACCTGATCGACCATCAGGCTGTACAGCTCGCCCTGGCATTCGACCACGACGCTCATGCCCTTGCCCACGCCTCCCTCGGCCTGCGGCAGGCCGAGCCGGCGGCGCATATCCACGGCGGTGACGATGCGGCCGCGCAGGTTGAGCGAGCCGGCCACCTCCGGCGGGGCCAGGGGAATGCGGGTGATGCGCTGCGGGCCCAGCACGTCATGCACGTCGAGCACCGGAAAGCCGAACATCTGCTTGGCGATGAACACCGTCACATATTGCTGCGAGGCTTCGGTGGACGGGTCGGTTATTTCGGTCGTCCGACGGGTTACGAGATCGTTAGCCATGTCTCACCTCACGCTACGCTAATGGTCTGCGACAGGGTCTGCAGCAGGGCGTCGCGATCATCCTTCGCGACATAGTCATTGAAGCCGACTTCCCGGCCGCGATCCAGGTCGCGCGGGCTGGTATGCGAGGACAGCGCCACCATCGGCACATCCTGCCAGCGGCTGCCGCGCACCGCCTGGGCGAAATCGAAGCCGTTCATGCCCGGCATCTCGATATCGCTGACGATCACGTCGAAATCGCGGCCCTCCTCGCAATAGGTCAGCGCGGTGGTGGCGTTGTCGGCCGTCGTCACCTCATAGCCGGCGACGGTCAGCAGCGGGGTCAGCAGATTGCGGAAGAACGGGCTGTCATCGACCAGCAGCACGCGCTTGCCAAGCTGGTTGGCGGCAAGCTCCTGCTGCGCCTCGGCATCGAACCAGTCGGCGAAAGCCTGTTGCAGATAATGGCCGGCGTCGATCACCTCGGTCGCCTTGCCACCGATGATGGCGCTGCCCATCAGGCCCGGCCGCTCGGTCTTCAGATTGATCTCGATGCGGTCCTCGACGATGTCGATGATCTCGTCGACCATCAGCCCCATGGAGCGGTCCTGGTCGGCGAACACCAGCACCGGCTGGGTGCCGGTGCGCTTCACCTCGTAGCCTTGCAGGATCGGCACCAGCGGCATCAGCCGGCCGCGATACTGCACCACCGGGCGGCCGTCGGACCATTCCAGCTTGGCGCAGTCGATCTCCTCCAGCCGGGCGACCAGGGCCAGCGGCACCGCCTTCGGACTCTCGTCGCCGGCGCGGAACACCAGCAGCGAGGTGCGGGCGCGCGAGGCCAGAACCTCGGTCGACACGGCGTCGCCATGCTTTTCGTCCTGGCCGACGCCGATCTCGCCGGTCGCGGCCGCGATGCCGTTCGGATCCAGGATCATGATGACGCTGCCATCGCCCAGGATGGTGTTGCCCGAGAACAGCGAGATGGAGCGCAGGATCGGCGCCACCGGCTTCACCACGATTTCCTCGGTGTCGAACACCCGGTCGACGATGATGCCGAATGTGTAGGTGCCGACCTGGGTGACGACGATGAAGCTGTCGGAGCCGGTCTCGGCCGGCTGATCGTCCAGGTTCAGCATCTTGGCCAGCGAGACCAGCGGCAGCAGGCGGTCGCGCAGGCGCAGCACGGGGACGGCGTTCAACGTCTCGATCTGATGTTCGGAATTGTTCGAGGCGCGCACCAGCTCGACCACGCTGATCTGCGGGATGGCGAAACGCTCGCCCCGGCAGGCGACGACCAGCGCCGAAACGATCGCCAGCGTCAGCGGAATCTTGATAACGAAGCTGGAGCCCCGGCCCTCGCGGCTGTTCAGCTCGATGGTACCGCCGATCTTCTCGATATTGGTGCGCACCACATCCATGCCGACGCCGCGGCCGGAGACGGAGGTGACCTGGGCCGCGGTGGAGAAGCCGGCCTTGAAGATGAATTGCTGAATCTGCTGCAGCGTCATGCCGTCCAGCTCGGCCTCGGAAGCCAGGCCGTTCTGAATCACCTTCTGCTTGATCTTGTCGATGTTCAGGCCGCGCCCATCGTCGCTGATCTCGATGATGATGTGGCCGCCCTCGTGATAGGCGTTCAGCGTGATGGTGCCGGTCTCGGACTTGCCGACGGCCAGCCGGTCGGCGATGCCCTCGATGCCGTGATCGGCGGAGTTGCGGACCATATGGGTCAGCGGGTCCTTGATCAGCTCCAGCACCTGGCGGTCCAGCTCGGTTTCCGCGCCGATCATCTTCAGGTCGATCTTCTTGCCCAGCTCATGCGCCAGGTCGCGCACGATGCGCGGCAGCTTGGCCCAGGCATTGCCGATCGGCTGCATGCGGGTCTTCATGACGCCGTCCTGCAATTCCGACGTCACCTGGGAGAGGCGCTGCAACGGCACGGTGAATTCCGTGTCCTTGTAGCGCCGCATGATCTGCAGCAGCTGGTTGCGGGTCAGCACCAGCTCGCTGACCATGGTCATCAGATTTTCCAGCAGATCGACCGAGACGCGGATGGTCTGGTTGGCGACCGCGCTGTCGGCGGTCTCCGCCGAGGCGACGCCGCCGCCATTCTTGGCCACGACATCGCTGCCGGTCGCCTTGGCGACGGGGGCCGCAGCCGGGGCGGGCGCGGCCGGCGGCGGGGCCGGCATATCCTCCGGGCCGGGCGCGGCCAGGAAGGCGGCCTCCAGCTCGTCGAGCGAGACCTCGCCCGGACGGTTGCCGACATCGTCGGCCGTATCCATCGCCATCTCCGCCGCCGCCATCTCCTCTTCCGCCGCGGCGGCCTGGGCGCCGGCTGCGGCCGTTTCGATGGTGATTGTGGTCTCTCCGGCGGCCATGGCGTCCAGGGCGGCGATCAGATCGCCATCCTCGCCCTCGGGCTCGGTCTCGGTCTGCTCCAGCGCGTGGACGATCATCTTGATGCGGTCGAGCGAGGCCAGGATCAGCGTGACCGCCTGCGGGGTGACTTCCAGCTCGCCGTCGCGGAACTTGCCCAGCACATTCTCGGACGCATGCGCCACCGCCTCCAGGCGCGGCAGACCCAGGAAGCCGCAGGTGCCCTTGATGGTGTGCACGAGGCGGAAAATATTGCTCAACAGGCTGGGATCGTTGGGGTTCTGTTCCAGCCTGACCAACTCGAGATCGAGCGTCGCCAGATTCTCGGCGGTCTCGGTCAGAAATTCGCTGAGCAGATCATCCATCTTTAACCATCCCCGTAATTGCGCCGGGCAACCGGCCTAACCTGGCAGAAACCACCCTAATTAACCATGCGGCCATACTGGGGTGCGAAGCTTAAAAACTGGTAAACGATTCGGAATTTCGTCAAACCCCGGCTAATTCTTCTTCCGGACGTGGCGGCAGGGAGAGCGTTAACCGCACGCGGTCGGTTTCCAGCGCGGTTTCGACACGCCCGCCCAGCCGGCGCGCCAGCACCCCCGCGACGAAGGCGACCACGCTGCGCGAATCGAGATCGTCGGCCGCGGTTTCGTCGCTCAGCGCCGTCGCTGCCGCCGCCTCCAGCCGCGCACCGACGCCCCGCGCCTCGATCTGCACGCTGATGCCGTCCGGGGTCTCGGCGGAACTTAGCGTCAGACTGCCGCCGCGCGGCAGCGCCTCTATTCCGACCAGGGCGAGCGCCAGCACCGCGCGCAGCACGCCTGGGCCGGCCCCCTCGGAATCCATCCGCGTCTCGGGGCGCCAGTCCAGCACCACCTTGCTTTCCTGAAGATAGGCCGCCAGCAGCTTGCGACCATCGCTCAACGGGTGATCGTTGCGGTCCCCGGCGATGCCATAGGCGATCCGGTACAGGCTCAGCTTGGCCGCCGCCTGGCGGGCGCTGCGGCCGACCAGGTCGAGCGCGTCCTGCGCCAGCTCGTCGCCCATCTCCTCGATCAGCTCCAGACCGTTGACGATCGCGCCGACCGGGCTGATCAGATCGTGGCACAGCCGCGACATCAGCAGGTCCATCACCCTCATCTCGACGTGCATCGAGCACTCCTTCCGCTTTATGCTGTTCTTATCAGAATAAAAAATGAGGCGCGCAGTCCCGTCATGAACGACACATTCAACACCATGAATTCAACCGCCTTGGAAGGCGGCCTCGCCCCGGGTGCCCTGGTCCGCCACCCAGGCCAGCCCGATTGGGGGCTGGGGCAAGTGCAGTCGGTTATCGGCAACCGGATCACCGTCAATTTCGAGCATGCGGGTAAACAACTGATAAACGGCGACGTAATTGGTTTGGTTCTAGTCGAGGATGACTAGACGAAAGCCAGTCGGTGGGCTAGGCGTGGGGGCAATGAAAAACCGGCGAAACCGCCGGAACTGGGAGGAAGCGACACCATGCCGAACGATACCGAGCCCCCCGTAGCCGCGCCGGTCGCCGCGCCGGCCGCCGCCACTGGCGCAACCCGGCTGCGCCGCCCGGGACGCGAGGGCGACGAGACGCGCCGCAAATCCAACCCCTTCACCAAGGGCCGACAGGTCGATCCGCACGCGGTGGCGGAGATCGATTGGCTGCTGACCGACAAGCCGATCCGCCGCGATTTTCTGATCGAGCATCTGCACGCGATCCAGGATCATTACGGCCATATCTCGGCCCAGCATCTGGCGGCGCTGGCCTATCTGATGCGCCTGCCGATGGCGGAGGTCTACGAGGTCGCCACCTTCTACGCCCATTTCACCGTGCTGCGCGACGAGGATGAGGAGCCGCCGCGCGTCACCATCCGGGTCTGCGACGGGCTGAGCTGCAGCCTCGCGGGCGCGGAGACGCTGCTGGCCGCGCTGGCGGACACCGAGCTGCGCAACAAGCGCATCGTCCGCGCCCCTTGCATGGGGGCCTGCGACCAGGCCCCGGTCGCCGCCTATAATCATGTGCAGATCCCGCATTGCACGGTGGAGAAGGTGGTGACCGGCGGCCCCTTCGCGCATGAATTCGCCCCGCCCTACGACCGGCTCGACGCCTATGTCGAGGGCGGCGGCTACGAGTTGCTGCGCGAGTTGCGCGAGGGGCGGCTGACGCCCGAGGGGATAATCGAGACGCTGCGTCAGGCCGGCCTGCGCGGGCTGGGCGGGGCCGGCTTCCCGACCGACCGGAAATGGGCGCTGGTGCGCAGCCAGCCGGGCCCGAAATTCCTGGCGGTCAATGCCGACGAGGGCGAGCCCGGCACCTTCAAGGACCGCTATTACATGGAGCGCGATCCGCATCGGCTGCTGGAGGGCATGCTGATCGCCGCCACCGTGACCGGCTGCGAAACCGCCATCCTGTATGTCCGTGACGAATATCCGCATCTGCGCGCCAATATCGCGGTCGAGCTGCATCATCTGCGCGAAAGCGGCCTGCTGGGCGACATCGCGGTGCATCTGCGGCGCGGCGCGGGCGCTTATATCTGCGGCGAGGAATCGGCGATGATCGAATCGATCGAGGGCAAGCGCGGCCTGCCCCGCCACCGCCCGCCCTATGTGGCCGAACAGGGCCTGTTCGGCCGGCCGACGCTGGTGAACAATGTCGAGACGCTGTTCTGGGTGCGCGACATCCTGCAGGAAGGGGCAGAGTGGTTCGCCGGGCTGGGGCGGCGCGGGCACAAGGGCATCCGCGCCTTCTCCGTCTCCGGCCGGGTGAAGGGGCCGGGGGTGAAGCTGGCCCCGGCCGGCATCACCGCGCGCGAGCTGATCGAGGAATATTGCGGCGGCATGGCCGAGGGGCACGCCTTCAAGGCCTATCTGCCGGGCGGTGCCTCCGGCGGCATCCTGCCGGCCCGCCTGGCCGACATCCCGCTGGATTTCGGCACGCTGGTCGAGCATGACAGCTTCGTCGGCAGCCATGCCTTCATCGTGCTGTCGGACCAGGACAATGCGGCCGACGCGGCGCTGAACCTGATGCGCTTCTTCGCCGACGAGAGCTGCGGGCAATGCACGCCCTGCCGCCTGGGCACCGAGAAGGCGGCCACGCTGATGGCGCGGCCGGAGTGGGATGAGCCGCTGCTGCGCGACCTCGCCCGCGCCATGGCCGACGCCTCGATCTGCGGGCTAGGCCAAGCGGCGCCGAACCCGATGCTGAGCGTGCTGACGCATTTTCCCGAGGACGTCGCCGCGCGAGGCCGCTGATGACGGAAGCGATCCGCTTCACGCTGGACGGACGGGAGGTCGAGGCCGCCCCCGGCGAGACCCTGTGGCAGGTCGCCCGGCGCGGCGGCACGACCGTCCCGCATCTATGCCATAAGCCTGCGCCCGGTTACCGGCCGGACGGCAATTGCCGCGCCTGCATGGTGGAGATCGAGGGCGAGCGCACGCTGGCCGCATCGTGCATCCGCAAGCCGGCGCCCGGCATGAAGGTGACCACCGCATCCGACCGGGCGCGGCACGCCCGGCGCACCATCTTCGAGCTGCTGCTGGCCGACCAGCCGGCGCGGGATCAGGCGCACGACCCCGCCAGCGCCTTCTGGCGCTGGGCCGAGGCGATGGATGTCGCCGACAGCCGTTTCCCGAAGCGTGCGGCGCGGCCGAAGCCGGATTCCAGCCATCCCGCCATCGCCGTCAATCTGGATGCCTGCATCCAGTGCAATCTCTGCGTCCGCGCCTGCCGCGAGGTGCAAGTGAACGACGTGATCGGCCTGGCCGGGCGCGGGCATGAGTCCGAGATCGTGTTCGATTTCGGCGATCCGATGGGCGACAGCACCTGCGTGGCCTGCGGCGAATGCGTGCAGGCCTGCCCGACCGGCGCGCTGATGCCGGCCAGCCTGCTGAACGAGGCGGGACTGCCCGGCAAACAGCCGGAACGGGAAGTCGACAGCCTGTGCCCCTATTGCGGCGTCGGCTGCCAGCTCACCTTTCAGGTTTCCGACAACCGCATCCTGGCGGTGAAGGGCCGCGACGGGCCGGCCAACCACAACCGGCTCTGCGTGAAAGGCCGCTACGGCTTCGACTATGTGCACAGCAAGGAACGCCTGACCAAGCCGCTGATCCGCCGCACCGACGCGCCGAAGGAACGCTCGCTGGAGGTCGATCCCGCCAACCCGCTGACCCATTTCCGCGAGGCGAGCTGGGAAGATGCGCTGGAAGTCGCGGCCGCCGGCCTGGCCCGCATCCGCGAAACGACCGGGCCTGATGCCCTGGCCGGCTTCGGCTCCGCCAAGGGCTCGAACGAGGAGGCCTATCTGTTCCAGAAGCTGGTGCGCACCGGCTTCGGCACCAACAATATCGATCATTGCACAAGGCTGTGCCATGCCTCCTCCGTCGCGGCGCTGATCGAGGGCATCGGCTCCGGCGCGGTGACGGCCCCGTTCTACGAGTGCGAAAATTCCGACGTCATCATCGTCATCGGCGCGACGCCGACGGTGAACCATCCGGTCGCCGCCACCTTCATCAAGAATGCGGTGAAGCGGGGCGCGACGCTGATCGTCATCGACCCGCGCGGCCAGGGACTGACGCGCCACGCCCATCTGCACCTGCAATTCCGCGGCGGCACCGATGTGGCGCTGCTGAACGCGATGATCCACACCATCATCGCCGAAGGGCTGAGCGACCCGGACTATATCGCCCGCTTCACGCAGGATTTCGACGCGCTGAAGGCCCGCGTGGCCGACTACAGCCCGGAGAAGATGGCGCCGCTCTGCGGCATACCGGCGGAGGTTCTGCGCCGCGCCGCGCGGCTCTACGCCAGCGCCAAGGCGGCGATGATCTTCTGGGGCATGGGCATCTCGCAGCACACCCACGGCACCGACAATGCGCGCTGCCTGATCGCGCTGGCGCTGCTGACCGGCAATATCGGCAAGCCGGGGGCCGGGCTGCACCCGCTGCGCGGGCAGAACAACGTGCAGGGCGCCTCCGACGCCGGGCTGATCCCGATGTTCCTGCCGGATTACCGCTCGGTCGATGACAATGCCGTCCGCGCGCTGTTCGAGGCCGCCTGGGGCAGGCCCATCGACCCGCAGAAGGGCCTGACCGTGGTGGAGATCATGGATGCGGCCCATCGCGGCGCGATACGCGGGATGTACATCATGGGCGAAAACCCGGCCATGTCCGACCCGGACCAGACCCATGTGCGCCAAGCGCTGGCGACGCTGGATCATCTGGTGGTGCAGGAAATCTTCCTGACCGAGACCGCCGCCTTCGCCGATGTGATCCTGCCCGCCACCAGCTTTCTGGAGAAGGATGGCAGCTTCACCAACACCAACCGGCAGGTACAGATCGGCCGCCAGGCCATCGAGCCGCCGGGCGAGGCGCGCCAGGATTGGTGGATCATCCAGGAGCTGGCCCGCCGGCTAGGCCTCGACTGGGCCTACGCCCATCCGCGCGACGCGTTCGAGGAGATGCGCCAGCTGATGCCCTCGATCCGGGGCATCAGCTGGCAGCGGCTGGAGCGCGAGGGCTCCGTCACCTATCCCTGCGAGGCGGCGGACGATCCGGGCCAGGAGGTGATCTTCGGCGACGGCTTCCCCACGGCCAGCGGCCGGGCGCGCTTCGTGCCCACCGATATCCGCCCGCCCGACGAGTTGCCGGATGGCGACTACCCGTTCATCCTGACCACCGGGCGCATCCTGGAGCATTGGCACACCGGGGCGATGACGCGGCGCGCCACCGTGCTGGACGCCATCGAGCCGGAACCCTTCTGCCATCTTTCGCCCGACGATATGGGCAAGGCCGGCATCCTGCCCGGCGAGACGATCCGCGTGCGCACCCGACGCGGCGCCATCGAGCTGAAGGCCCGGCTGGACCGCGATGTGTCCAGCGGCACGCTGTTCATCCCGTTCTGCTACGCCGAGGCGGCGGCCAACTTCCTCACCAACCCCGCGCTCGATCCGGACGGCAAGATCCCCGAACTGAAATTCTGCGCCGCCCGGCTGGAGCGCACCAACGAGGCCGCCCCGGCGACGTAACCGCCGGGTCGCAGCCCCCTTTCCTCCTCCCCGTCATTCCCGGCCTTGTGCCGGGAATCCAGG
>NZ_LPXN01000165.1 GCF_001618175.1 Oceanibaculum pacificum
CCCTCGTCCTGAGGAGCCGCCGGAGGCGGCGTCTCGAAGGACACGGCAGGCACGCTCCCTCCCCCCGCGACCGCCGCTTGACGCCTGACCCGGCAAGGCGCATCTATCGGCGGCCCCGCCGGATCGTCCAGCGCGGCTTTGCGTGCGAGCGCTTCCCGACATGGCTTCCGCCGCCCCTGAGTTTCCGCCCTTCCTGGCAGAATTGCCGGTCGATGAACCGCGCCTGCTGGCCGACACCGCCACGCCGGATATCGATGCCGCGCTGGCGCTGCGCGAGGCCGGGCTGGAAGGCGCGGCGCTGGACCGGCTGATCGCCGCCCTGCGGCGCGAGCCGGGCAATGCCGAAGCACATCTGCTGGCCGGCGAGACGCTGCTGGCGCTGGGCCGGTCCCCGGCGGCGGCGGAGCGTTTCGCGCGGGTCATCGCGCTCGACCCCGGCGCGCTGCGGCTGCGGCAGTTCTGGGCCGAGGCGCTGGCGCAGTCCGGCCGGCCGGCGGCGGCGATAGCGGCCTATGAGCATCTGCTGCGCCTGCGGCCGGGCCATAGGCAGGCGCTGAAGGCGCAGGCCAGCCTGCTGGCGGTGACCGGCGAGCCGGACCGCGCCATCGCGCGCTACCGGGAGCTGACGCTGCTGGACCGCGACGATGCCGAGGCGCTGACCGAGCTGGGTCGCCTGCTGGTCGACCGCGACGCCGCCCCCGACGCCGTGCCGCCCTTGCAACGCGCCCTCCGGCTCGACCCCGCGCGGGCCGAGGCGCAGCATCATCTGGGTCGCGCCTGGGCGCTACTGGGCGAGCCGGCGAAAGCGGCGCAGAGCCTGGAACGGGCATGCGATCTCGACCCCGACGACCGGCTGGGCAGCCGCGCAGCGCTGGAGGCGCTGGCGCAGGCGGCCGGGATGCTGCCGGCCAGCTATGTGCGCGACTTGTTCGACCAGTACGCGCCCGGCTTCGACACCGCGCTGATGACCAGGCTGGATTATCGCGGCCCGGCCCTGCTGCGCCGGGCGCTCGACCGGCTGCTGGGATTGCCGCAGCCGCTGTCGATCCTCGATATCGGCTGCGGCACCGGGCTGGTCGGGCGCGAGCTGCGGCCCTTCGCCCGGCTGCTGGAGGGCGTCGACCTGGCCCCCCGGATGATCGAGCAGGCGGCGCGTACCGGCCTCTACGATGCGCTGCATGTCGGCGACGCGGTGCCAGCGCTGCAAGACGGGCGGAGCTGGGACGTAATCGTGGCCGGCGATGTGCTGGTCTATCTGGGCGATCTGGCCCCGCTCATCACCGCCGTCGCGGCGGCGTTGACGCCGGGCGGGCTGTTCCTCGCCACCGCCGAATCGCTGCCCGAGGGAATCGACGCGCCGTTCCATCTGAAGCCGACCCGCCGCTTCGGCCATGGCGAGGGCTATGTCGCCCGCCTGGCCGGCGAGCAGGGGTTGAGCGTGGCGCTGATCGAGCCGGCGGCGATCCGGCTGGAGAAGAAGCAGCCGGTGCGCGGCTTCGTGTTCGCCCTGGCGCGCCGCTAGGGTCTGGCCTGCAGCCATCGCGCTGGACCGCCCCGAAGGCGCGGCGCAGAGTACAGCCAATAAGAATTCGAGGAAGCAGCCCAGACGTGACCGCCAGCACCAGCGCCCCCTTAGCGAAGGAGGCTGACCGCCCCCTGCTCGCCATCGGCTTCGTGCTGAGCGCGATCGTCATCTTCAGCATCATGGACGGCATCGCCAAGTACCTGACCGGGTTCTACCCCGCGCTGCAGGTCGTCTGGGGCCGCTATTTCTTCAATGCCGTGTTTCTGCTGCCCTGGCTGGTCCTGGTCTGGCGCGACCGGCCGATGGCGACCGGCCAGCCGAAGCTGCAGATCGTGCGCGGCCTGTTCATGCTGGGCTCCAGCGGCTTCTTCGTCACCGGCCTGACCTTCCTGCCGCTGGCGCAGGCGACCGCCATCGGCTTCGTCGCCCCGCTGATGGTGACCGCTTTGTCGATCCCGCTGCTGGGGGAGAAGGTGGGGCCGCGGCGCTGGGCCGCCGTGCTGGTCGGCTTTATCGGCATGCTGATCATCATCCGGCCAGGCACCGACCAGTTCCACCCGGCGGCAATCTTCCCGGTGCTGTCGGCGACGAGCTGGGCGCTGGGGCTGATCATCACCCGGCGCATGCGCCATGCCGAACGCCCGGTGACCACGCTGTTCTATACCTGCGTGGTCGGCCTGGCGCTGATCAGCGCCGCCGCCCCCTTCGTCTGGGTGGCGGCGCGGATGGATTACTGGCTGCTGATGGCGGCGATGGGGCTGCTGTCGGTAACCGGGCAGTATCTGCTGATCCGCGGCTTCAACATCGCCTCGGCCTCGGTGCTCGCCCCGTTCTCCTACAGCAGCCTGATCTGGACCACGATGATCGGCTATATCGTCTTCCAGTCGGTGCCGGATGGCTGGACCTGGGTAGGCGCCGGCATCGTGATCTCCTCCGGCATCTATGTCTGGCACCGCGAGCGGGTGAACGCCCGGCCGGTGGTGGTGCCCGGCGCCTCGATCAGCCCGACGGCCACCCGCCGGCGCTGGCGCATTGCGCGGGGCGGGAGCTGACGCTAGGGTTGGACTTGCATCCGAGACGCGAGGCCGCCATGCCCGAGATCAAGCCGTTCGACCCGCTGTGGGAGGAAGAGAACGTCCTCATCTGCGTGACGCTGCCCGCCCCGCTGGGCAAGACCGGCTGCTACACGGTGATGAATTGGTGCCGCAAGGGCGAGGGCAAGTTCGACGTGCAGCGCGTCGCCGACCAGCTCATGGCCAGCCGCGAGGAAGCCCTGGCCGGCGCCCGCCAGTTCTGCGACCAGAACGCCATTCCCCTGCTCTACGACGCCGATTTCCACGCCGAGGATTTCTCCAAGCTCGGCCAGGAGGTCGAGACGGCGCTGGGCAAGGCGTGAGCCGGTCTCCCCTCACCCTTTCGCGGCCTGCTTGGTGTCGATGGTGAAGCGGGCGCCGACATAGTCGAGCAGCAGGGCGATGGACTGGTCGATGGACTGGGTGGAGGTGTCGATCACCAGCTCGGCAGCTTCCGGCTCCTCATAGGGGGCGGAGATGCCGGTGAAGTCCTTGATCTGGCCGGCCCGGGCCTTCTTGTAGAGGCCCTTGGGATCGCGGCTCTCGCAGGTCGCCACGTCGGCCTTCACATGGATTTCGTGGAACAGGTCGCCGGCGATCTCGCGCACATGGTCGCGGTCGGCGCGGTAGGGCGAGATGAAGGCGGTGACCACGATGGTGCCGGCCTGGGCGAACAGCTTGGAAACCTCGCCGACGCGGCGGATATTCTCCGCCCGGTCGTCCGGCGAGAAGCCCAGATCGGCCGACAGCCCGTGGCGGATATTGTCGCCATCCAGCACATAGACCTGATAGCCGCGGCGATGCAGCTCATGCTCCAGCGCCAGGGCCAGCGTGGTCTTGCCGGCGCCGGACAGGCCGGTCAGCCAGATCACGCCGCTCTTATGGTGGTTCTTCAGCCAGCGATCTTCCATCGAGACGCGGCTTTCGACCTCGTGGATGTTGGTCGAAACCACGGTGCGCTGGGCGCGCTGGTCGGGGTAGCCCTGCATCGAGATGATGCCGCCGCCGACGATGTCATAGCTCTCCACCAGCACGAAGCGGCCGGTGCGCGGATTGCCGGTGAACTCGTCCACCGCCAGCACGGAACGGCTGCGCAGCACGATCTCGGCCACGCCGTTGCGCTCCACCTGGCTGGTCTGGCCGGCTGCCAGGTCGGCCACGTCGATCACGGTCTCGACCTGCTGCACCTCGACCGGGAATTCGCCGGTCGCCAGCTTCATCTTGTACTGCTTGCCGCGCGCCAGCGGCGCATGGCCGAGCCAGAAGATGCGGGCGCGGAACACGTTGCTCTCGAACGGCGCGGAATCGACATGACTGACGATCTGTCCGCGCTCGACGAAAATCTGCTCGTCCAGCGTGATGCCGACCGACTTGCCCGCCTCAATCTGCCGCACCGGCGCACCCGCTCCCCAGGCCTCAATGGAGGCGACGCGCGCGGTCTTATTCGAGGGGGAGAACAGCAGCGTGTCGCCGACCTTCAGCGTGCCGCTCTCGATGCGGCCGGCGATGATGCGGCGCTGGTCGAACTTGTAGACATCCTGCACCGGCAGCCGCAGCGGCAGCTCGACCGCTTCCGGCGGCATGGCGCAGAGATCCAGCGCTTGCGTGACGGTCGGACCCTGATACCAGGGCATTGCCGCCGACCGGTCGACGATATTGTCGCCCTCGCGCGCCGAGACCGGCACGACATGGGACGGGGTGACGCCGATGGAGCCGAGATACCGGCGAATCTCGCCCTCGACCGCACGGAACCGGGCCTCGCCATAGCCCGCCATGTCCATCTTGTTCACCACCACCGCGACCTGGCGGATGCCCAACAGATGCAGCAGGTAGCCATGCCGGCGCGACTGTTCCTGCACGCCGTCGACCGCGTCGATCACCAGCAGCGCGGCGGAAGCCGCCGCCGCGCCGGTGATCATGTTCTTCAGGAATTCCTTGTGGCCCGGCGCGTCGATGATCAGGTAGGGCCGCTTGGCGGTCTTGAACTGGATCTGCGTGGTGTCGATGGTGATGCCCTGGTCGCGCTCTGCCTGGAAGGCGTCCAGCAGGAAGGCCCACTCGAAGGGCATGCCGCGCTTTTCCGACATCGCCTTGATGGCTTCCAGCTTGCCATCGGGCATCGAGCCGGTGTCGTGGATCAGCCGCCCGACCAGCGTGG
Source organism: Oceanibaculum pacificum (assembly GCF_001618175.1). GTDB lineage: Bacteria > Pseudomonadota > Alphaproteobacteria > Oceanibaculales > Oceanibaculaceae > Oceanibaculum > Oceanibaculum pacificum. The sequence goes on from NZ_LPXN01000165.1 coordinate 4,757, forward strand.
ATTTGCCGTGATCGACATGGCCGACAATGACGATGGTCAGCGGGGTCGTGCCCTGGGTAGCGCCCTGGGTAGCGCCTGGGATCGAATCGCTCATCACATATACCCTGCGCTGCGCAGCCGCTCGAACGCGTCCTCGGTCTCGCTGTCCATGGCGCGGCCGCTGCGTTCCGGCACGCGGGTATGCTCCAGCTCGGCGATGATCTCGTCGATGGTGGCCGCGTTGCTGGCGACCGGGTGGGTGATGTCCATGTCGCCCAGGCTGCGATAGCGCTTGCCGTCGCGGGCGTAATAGAGCGGCACCAGCGGAATGCCCTCGCGCCGGATATAGCGCCAGATATCCAGCTCCGTCCAATGCAGGATCGGGTGGATGCGCACATGCGTGCCCGGCGCGAAATCGGTCTTGTACTGGTCCCAGAATTCCGGCGGCTGGTCCTTGAAGTTCCAGTTCGCGTCGACGCCGCGCGGGCTGAACACGCGCTCCTTCGCGCGGGTCGGCTCCTCGTCGCGGCGGATGCCGGCGATCACCGCCTGGAAATCGAACTCGGCGATGGCGCGCTTCAGCGCCTCGGTCTTGCGCGCGGCCGAGCGGGCGGCCGGCGGCAGGGTGGGATCGATCTCCTCGATCGGCGGGCACTCCCGCAGGATCAGGTTCAACCCCCACTCCTTGGCGTAGCGGTCGCGGAAATCGTACATCTCCGGGAATTTCTTGCCGGTGTCGCAGAACAGCGACGGAAACGGCATATGGCCGAAGAAAGCCTTCTTGGCCAGCCAGATCATGACGTTCGAATCCTTGCCCAGCGACCACAGCATGGCCAGCCGGTCGAACCGGTTGAACGCCTCGCGGAAAATGTAGATCGACTGGCTTTCGAGCGCGTCGAGATGATCCATATGACGGCAAAACCCTCGCAATCGGATGCGGCGTTCTACGGGATAGGGGCGTGCTTGTCCAGAATCAGACCGGCATGGCAGTCCGGCGTCACTCCGCGATGTAATCGCGATCCTCGACCAGGGCGCCGAAACGGCGGGCATCTTCGTCCGCCTGCCATTGCTCGGCGCTCACCAGCTTGCGGTCCGCCGGGTAGATCGCCAGCAGCGCCTGCTCGATCCGGCAGCCGCCGCGGCGCAGCGGCAATACCAGCCGGTCGTAGCTGTAGCTGCGGAACAGGCCGCGCAGCGTGCGCCGGGTGTAGTTCGCCAGCCGGTCCCGCGCCACCTGCCGATAGACGGCAAGCGCCTCGTCGCGCACCGCGCCGGTATAGGCCTCGTCGATGTAACACCCGGTGAGTTCCTTGCCGTACAGCCTGACCAGATTGCTGCCGACCAAACGATAGCGCGGACGGAACGGTTCCTCGAACTCCACGATGGCCAGATTGCCCAGACAATAGGTCATGTCCAGCGGGTCGATATCGGCGCGGTCCGGCACGTCGCCCTCAGGGCATCGGCTGGCCCAGTAGTCATAAAGGCGCGCCAACTCGTCCGGATGAATCCCCGGCGGAGTATTCGGCGCGCTCGGTCCAGCAATCATGCAGCAAAATCCGCTTTCGACCGCCAGGCAAAGGCGGCAACCCAGCATCCCCTGTTGCAATTAACATAAGGTAAACAACCCAGAATATAGGATTAACCGGCCTCGGCCGGTTCGGGCAGATAGGCGGGCTGACCCCGCACCGTCTCGTGCTTACTGCCATGTCGGCTTTCGTAAGCGCGTCGGACCTCCGCCTCCTTCTCGCCATAGAAGAAGGACAGCAGCACGAAGCGTCGGCCTTTGGTCACCGGCATCGCCTCATGCATCAGATAGCCGGAGAACAGCACGGCCTCCCCGGTGCGCGGGCGATAGAGATGCGGCCCGAATTCCGGAAATTTAAGGTAGCCGCCCTCATAGTCGCCCTCGTTCAAATTCAACGTCATGGCGAAGGCGCGGTGCGAGCCGGAACCGCTGAAATCGCGGTGCGGCTTGAAATAGCCGCCGCCATCCTCGCTGTCGTAGCAGGCGATGCAGAAGCGCTCCACCCGGGTGATCGGATAATGGTAGGCACGCTTCACCAGCGGCAGGACGCGGTCGGCGACGGCACGGCTCAATTCGGCGTAGAGCGGCGATCCCGGCGGTACGAAATGGTCGCGCCGCCGCTTGCGGGTGTAATCGATATAGCCGACCAGCCGGCCCTCGGCGTCGCGCTCCATATAGCCGGAATCCTCGTTGCCATCGTCCGCCCATGTGCGGATCAGGCGGCGGCACATATCCGCGCTCAGCACATCGGGCACGAACAGCACCGGGGCCGTCTGGGTGACGTGGCGCGGGGCTGGCTTCGGCGGCAGGGCGCGAATATGCGCCAGCACCCGCTCGGCGCAGCTCGCCGGCTCGCCCAGCGGCACCCACTGAATCACCCGCAGCGTCTCGTCCAACAGGCAGCAGGCCGGCGCATAGGCCCATGTCGCCTGGTCGCCCACGGTGCGCGAGGCGACGCCGAACTGCGCGCTCAGCCGCAAATCCATGTCCCAGAAGGTGATGAAGCTGCTGGCGTTGGCGCGCAGCATCTGGTCCTCGCGGTCGCGTGGATCGACGCTGACGCCGATGAGGCGGAAATTGAGGTCCAGCAACGCCGGGCGGGCCTCGTTCAGCTTTTGCCAGGCAAGGCGCACCGCCGGCGTGGCGAGCGAGCCGAAGAAGAACAGCACGACCGGCTTGTCCCCGACCGACGGAAAGAAGAAACGGGAATTGACGGTCGAATCGATGGTGAACCAGGGGGCTAGATCGCCGGTGGCCAGGGGCATCATAGGCTCGCTGAGTAACGGTATGCGATGAACGGGCGGAAAGCGCGCATCAGCCTTGCGCGGCGTCGGTCGCCTCGTCGATTTCATGGGCGTAATAGACGAGATCGGATTCCGACAGATCGCCGCTCAGCGCATAGACCACGCGGCCTTTCTGCCAGAAGGCGACGGGCACGCCCTTCACCCGGGCGGTGCGCAGCACCTGGTCGTCGCCCGACGCGATGGCGACGAACAGCGTGACGCGATGCCGCGTCTCGCCATCCTCGAAGACGAATTGCAGCGCCGTGCCGTGGTCCCAGGGCACAAGTTGCGCGCCCAGGGCGGTCAACCCCTCGATCCTGACAGTGTGCAGCATCGCACTGCCCCGGCCGCCATGGCGGGTCAGGTAATCAGCCAGCTCGGCCGGCGGCGCGCGCAGGATTTCCCATAGCGGCAGGTCCAGGCTGGCCACGGTGCTGTGCGCCTCCGCCGCCTCGTCGGCGAAAACCGGCACCACGCCCTCGCGCGCATCGAACTGGCGCGAGGCTTCGTTGCCGCCCCAGCCAACGGCGATCAGCAGCGCGGCCGCCGCGACCCGGCCCAGCAAGGGGCGGAACCGGCGGCGGCCCAGCACCCCCTCAAGGCGGCGGCGCAGGCGTTCGGTCTGCAGCGGGGCGGGGCCAGCGGCGGCGGCCAGGGCGGCGGCGATCTCGCCGCGCTGCCGGGCATAGGCCTTCAGCTTCTCCGCCTCCTGCGGATGCGCGGCCAGATAGGCCTCAACCGCCGGTATCCGGGCTTCGTCGAGCTGGCCATCGATATAGGCGTGCAGATCGGTTTCGCCGATAGCGGGTTCCATGATGCTACCTCACGATATGAAGCTTGCCGGCGCGCGATGCGGGGCCGCGCTCGACGGCGAGGCGCAGCGCCTCCCGTCCCCGGGCCAGGCGGGACATCAGCGTGCCGATGGGAATGTCGAGGCGGGCGGCCGCCTCCTCGTAGGACAGGTCGTCCAGCGCCACCATGACCAGGGCCTGGCGCTGCTCTTCCGGCAGGCGGTGCAGCGCATCCATCGTCTCTGCGATGGCCGCCCTGCCCTCGGCGTCTGCCAGGGGGGCGGCCAGCGGGGCGACATCTTCCAGCGCGCCGATATGGCGCAGCGCGCGCTCGCGCGACTGGTGCCGCCGCATCCGGCTGATATAGAGATTATGCAGGATGGCGAACAGCCAGGGGCCGACCGGCCGGCTCTCGTCCCATTGCGGCGACCGTTCGATGCCGCGCAGCAGGGTTTCCTGTACCAGATCTTCCGCCTCGTCGCCGGACGCGCCGCCGCCGCGCACCAGGGAGCGGGCGTAGCGCCGAAGACGGTCCACCTCGGCGGCGAGTTGAGTGGCGGGGAAACTGCGTGACATCGAGCGGCGGCCTCACGGGTCGAATCCTGGCGAGCGCGGCGTTTCCTGCCGTCCTCATCAAGGTATACGCCCGGGCCGGCGGAAATAATCCCGCACGCGCCGGATTATTTTTCGGCGCTATTGGGCGCGGATGGATTCAAATGCTCGCCCGCCGGGAGGATGGTGTAACCAGAGCGGAAGGCAAAATCGACGAGGCCGTTGCCGTTATAGTCGCGCTCGGTCAGCACGGTGAACATCAACGCATCGGTGATACGATGCAAAGGCATCCGTTCGCCGTGACGCAGGCCTGAACAACCGACGCTGACGAAGAAGCTCTCCCGCAGGAGCCGGCAGGAGAAAACGTGCTGCGCAGCCACTTCCTCACCGGCGCGCACGGCGACGAGTCTCTGGCCTTCCTTAAGTAGAGAACCACCGCCCAACATCGTCCCATTGACTGTCTGTATATTGGCGGAAAAGGCAACATCCTGCGCATCCTCGGTAAAGCGCACGATATAGCAGATCGCATAATCCCGGCCGCGTACCAGCGTATTGACCACCGCTCCCAGACTCCCGTCCGCGGCGACCTCGCATATCCGCGGCTGCTCGATCAGGGCGCCATGCGATTCGTGGATCACGATGCTTTCGGGCACCATGTTCGGGTCGAAGGAGGCAGTTATGCCGGAGCCAAGCTCGGCCGCCTCGTCCTGTCCCGCCGCCGTCAGCAGCAGCTTCTCCTTGTTAGCTTTTCGGTTCTCCCCCTGCGACAGGAATTCCGGGTCTCTTTCCTTCACCTGCTGGCGATAGGCCGCCGCGCGTTCGGAATCGAGATGGCTGAAACGCTGATAAGCGACCATCACCTCGTCCGGCGGCCCATCCATCAGCATTTCGCCGCGATCCAGCCAGATCGCCCGGTCGCACAATTCCGTCACGCTGCGCGCCGAATGGCTGACGAACAGGATCGTCGTGCCATTTTCCTTCAAGCGCGTCAGGCGCATCATGCATTTACGCTGAAAAGCCTCGTCACCCACCGACAGCGCCTCGTCCACGATAAGCACTTCCGGGTCGATACAGCTCGTTACCGCGAAAGCCAGGCGCATCGCCATGCCCGAGGAATAGGTCTTCAGCGGCCGGTCGATGAAATCGCGAATCCCGGAAAAATCGATGATCTCTTCCAGCCGCTCGGATATTTCCGCCCGGTTGAGGCCGAGCATGGAAGCGTAGAAGAAGATATTTTCGCGTCCGTTGAATTCCGGGTTGAAACCCGACCCCAATTCCAGCAGGGCGGCGATCCGCCCATTCACCCGCACCGTGCCGCGCGATGGCGAGAGTGTGTTGGCGATGATGTAGAGCAGCGTGGATTTACCCGATCCATTGCGCCCGATAATGCCCACGCATTCGCCCCGCCGCACATTGAAGGAGATATCGGAGAGCGCATTGAATCTCTCGATACCGCGCGGAACGATATTCAGGCCGATATGAAGCAGCCGTTCCCCAGGAGACCGATAAAGAAAATACTGTTTCGATACGCCCTCGACGGCGATTCTCACCTCGGACATTCGGCTCCCCTCGCCGTGCGAACCGGCTGCTTGCTGCGTGTGCGTCATCCTGCGATGCGGTCCCGGAGGCGGTCGATCCAGCGGCGCGGGGCCGCCGCGATGGCGTCGTCGGCGTCGCGCAGCCAGGGTGAAAGGTCGCGCTGCAGGTAATCCTGCAAGGAGACGATCTTGGCGCGGTAGACCCGCGCGAGATAGGCCTTGAGCTGCGGGCGGATCGGGGTGCCCAGCCCGTCATTGTGCCGTTCGGCCAGCGCGGCGGGCGGCAGCGCCTCGAAGAAGCCGGGATCGACGCCGATATGGCGCGCCGTCTCCATCAGCACGCCGCGCGGCTCGGCCAGCACATCGTCATAGAGGAAGCAGCGCAGCTGCTCGGTCGGGAAGACCGACAGCCAGACGCGCAGGCACGTCTCGTAATCGCCGCGCGCGGTGGAGCCGGCGGAGCGGAAATGATCGATGAACCAGCGGTCGGAGGCTTCGTCGGGCGTCATCTCCGCCTTGGTCACCGCCATCAGCGCGCCGGACCAGGCGCGCTCCACCGGGTTGCGCATCAGATAGACCAGCCGCGCCTCGGGGAATTCCCGCCGCACCTCAGCCACCGCCTGCGGCGGCAGGATGGCATAGGCCGGCGTCACCTCGCCGGTCTTCGCCCCCTCGGGTGCGTCGGCGAATTGGGCGCGATACCAGTCCAGCCCGTGCGCACGGTTCTGGTCCCAGAAATGCAGCTCCTTCACCGGCGGCACATAAAGGCCGGGATGCTTGCGCAGCATGTAATACAGCCAGGTGCTGCCGCATTTCTGCGCGCCTAGTCCCAGAAAATCCGGCATCAGCCCCTGGCCTCGAACAGAGCCTGCGCGTGTTCGTACAGCGCGATGTCGTGGCGGTTCAACTCCTCCGCCAGGCGCAGCGCCCTGGGGCTGAGATCGCCGCGATCCAGCTTGTTGGCCCGCCCCTCGCGCGGATTGTCGGCCGACACGTTCAGCCTTGGTGCCGGACCCTCATGCGCCAGGTCCAGCCAGGCGGCCAGGCGGGCGACGGAATCGTCCATCCGCTCCGTCAGGCAGATCAGCGCGCACCCGTCCAGCGTGCGCTTGGCCGCGGCCAGACTCTCGCCGGCATCGGCGCTGCGCGCCGCCTCGGCCACCAGTTCCTGAAGCCCGGCGAAGGGCGCGCCCTTGGCCCGCACCGCCGCCAGATCGAGGGGCAGGCCGAGCGAGCGTGTCTGATAGTCGGCCAGGAAATGCGCGATCTCCGGATCGCTCAGCCCCGCCTCGATATCGCCGCCCTTATCCAGGATGGCGCGGTGCAGCGCCGTGGCCGGGTTGCGCAGATGGGCGTTGAACTGGGAGATCATGCGGTCGACCGGATCGCGCAGTAACGTCATCAGGCGGGGCCGGTTCTCCAGCAGGCCCAGCAGGCCGAGGCCGAAATGGCCGTGATAATAAGCGTAACCGCCGACGGTTTCGGCCGGCAGCGCCAGCAATTGCGGCACCAGCCCGGCCGGGCAGCTTCGCGCGGCCGGGAAGGCCCGCCCCGCCACCGTCGACAGCGAGGTGCCGCCGGTCTTATTGATATGCAGGAAATAGATCGGCGATGTCGGCACAGGCCCGTCCTGAAACGCAAAAGACTTACGGCTGGCGGTTTACGCCACCTGCCCCCGATTGCCAAGGTTTGGCTTTCCCGCCGGCTTCATGTCCCCTTGCAATGCCGCCCCTGTCGGGCACATTTGTCCGGAACAGCAAGCAAGCGAGCGAGAGCATGCCCGACAGCATCTTCAACGGCATTTTTATCGGCGGCACGATAGAGGGCCCAGGGGAAAGCGCCGAAGCGCAGCGTCTGCCGCTGGCGCGCGCGAACCGGCACGGGCTGATCGCCGGCGCCACCGGCACCGGCAAGACGGTGTCGCTGCAGGTGCTGGCGGAAGGCTTCTCCGCCGCCGGTGTGCCGGTGTTCCTGGCCGATGTGAAGGGCGATCTGGCCGGCATCAGCCAGAAGGGCGAGGCCAAGCCGGCCTTCACGAAGCGCGCGGAGCAGATCGGCCTGAACCCGTTCGAGCTGCGCGGCTTTCCCACCGTGTTCTGGGATCTGTACGGTACGTCCGGCCACCCGATCCGCACCACGATCAGCGAGTTCGGGCCGCTGATGCTGTCCCGCCTGCTGGAGCTGACCGAGGCGCAGGCCGGCGTGCTCGACATCGCCTTCCAGGTTGCCGATGACGAAGGCCTGCTGCTGCTCGACCTGAAGGATCTGCGCGCCATGCTGGCCTTTCTGGGGGAGCGGGGCGAGGCGCTCGGCACGCGCTATGGCAATGTCGCCAAGGCGTCGGTGGGCGCCATCCAGCGTGCCCTGCTGGGGCTGGAACGGCAGGACGGCGAAATCTTCTTCGGCGAGCCGGCCTTCCAGCTCGCCGATTTTATGCGCCAGACCTATGACGGCTTCGGCACGGTGAACATCCTGGCCGCCGACCGGCTGATCCAGTCGCCCCGGCTCTATGCCACCTTCCTGCTCTGGCTGCTGTCCGAGCTGTTCGAGGAACTGCCGGAAGTCGGCGATGTCGACAAGCCGAAGCTGGTCTTCGTGTTCGACGAGGCGCATCTGCTGTTCGACGACGCGCCCAAGGCACTGGTCGCCAAGGTGGCGCAGGTGGTGCGGCTGATCCGCTCCAAGGGCGTGGGCGTCTATTTCGTGACGCAAAGCCCGTCCGACATTCCCGAGGAAGTGCTGGGCCAGCTCGGCAACCGCATCCAGCACGCGCTGCGCGCCTTCACGCCGAAGGAACAGCGCGCCGTGCGCAGCGCCGCCGAGACCTTCCGCCCGAACCCGGCCTTCGATGCCAGCCAGGTCATCACCGAGCTGGGGGTGGGCGAGGCGCTGGTCTCGCTGCTCGACGCCAAGGGCGCGCCGGGCATTGTGCAGCGCACGCTGATCCGCCCGCCTTCGGGCCTGCTGGGGCCGATTGCGCCGGCCGAGCGCCAGCGGCTGATCGGGCTGAGCCCGGTCGGCCCGCGCTATGACACACCGGTCGACCGCGACTCGGCCTATGAGATGCTGGCGCGCCGCGCGCAACAGGCAGCCGCAGCCGATATCCCGGCCCCCACGCCCGCCAGCAAGCCGGCCCGCACCCGGGAAAGCCCGGCCGAGGCCTTCGCCAAATCGGTTGCCCGCGCGGTCGGCAGCCAGATCGGCCGGGCGATCTTCCGCGGCGTCCTCGGCTCCCTCACCAAGAAGCGCTGAGCATGATGACCGGCACCGCCGATTACGAGGCCCAGATATCCACCGCGATCCGGCGCTTCTATACGCTGGTGCGCCGCGACGATCTGATCGGCCCGATCTTCCGCGCCGCCGTGCCGGACGATCACTGGGACGCGCATATCGAGAAGATCACCAGCTTCTGGCACAAGGTGATCCTCGGCAAGATCGGCTATGACGGCTTCCCGATGCGCGTGCATGTCCTGCTGCCGGGGCTGGAGGCGACGCATTTCGAGCGCTGGCTGTCGCTGTTCGGCCCCTCCTGCCGCACCGCCTGCGATGGCGACCTGGCCGAACGCATGGTCGCCAAGGCCGAGATGATGGCCCGCTCCTTCCAGATGGGCATCGCCTTCTACCGCGAGCAGCAGGCGAAGGCGAGGTAGCCGCCCGATGCTTCGAGACGC
>NZ_LPXN01000166.1 GCF_001618175.1 Oceanibaculum pacificum
GCGTGGACCCCCGCAACAAGTGCGGGGGTGACGGCTGGTGGAGAGGGGCGAAGGGCGAGAAACAAAAAGGCGGCTCCGGTGGGAGCCGCCCTTGTTCCGTCAGCCAAGGCCGCAGCGTCAGTCCGCCGCTTCCTGGGACTCCGTCTCCGGGGTCCAGCGCAGGATCGGCTTGCGGGCGGCCGAGGTTTCGTCCAGCCGGCGGCGCGGGGTGTAGCGCGGGGCAGCCTTGAACCAGTCGGCCTGATCGCCCTGCTTGGCGCGCTGGGCGAGACCGCCCAGGACGGCGATGAACTGGTCGATCGCGTCCTTGCTCTCGGTCTCGGTCGGCTCGATCAGCAAAGCGCCGTGGACGACCAGCGGGAAATACATGGTCATCGGGTGGTAGCCCTCGTCGATCATCGCCTTGGCGAAGTCGAGCGTGGTGACGCCCGTCCCCTTGAGGAAGCTGTCGTCGAACAGCGCCTCATGCATGCACGGGCCATCGAAGGCCGGCGACATCTCGTCCTTCAGCCGGGCGAGGATGTAGTTGGCGTTCAGCACCGCGTCGCTGGCGACCTGGCGCAGCCCGTCCGCGCCATGGCTCATCATGTAGGTGAGCGCGCGCACGAACATGCCCATCTGGCCCTGAAAGGCCTTCAGCCGGCCGAAATTCTGGCCGCCCACGCCCTCATGCTCGACCAGTTTGTAGCTGCCCTTCTCGTGCACGACGTAGGGCATCGGCACGAATTTCGCCAGCGCCTCCGACAGCACGACCGGGCCGGCGCCCGGCCCGCCGCCGCCATGCGGGGTGGAGAAGGTCTTGTGCAGGTTGATGTGCATGGCGTCAACGCCCAGATCGCCCGGCCGCACGCGGCCGACGATGGCGTTGAAATTGGCGCCGTCGCAGTAGAAATAGCCGCCGACCGAATGGATCAGCTCGGCGATCTCGACGATCTCGCTCTCGAACAGCCCGCAGGTGTTCGGGTTGGTGATCATCACAGCCGCGACATCATCGCCCAGCTTCGCCTTGAAGGCCTCGATATCGACGCGGCCGCGCGCATTGGCCGGAATCGGATCGACGATATAGCCGCAGGCCGCCGCCGTGGCGGGGTTGGTGCCATGCGCCGATTCCGGCACCAGCACGCGCTGCCGGCGCTCGCCCTTGGCCTCGATGGCGGCGCGGATCGCCATCATGCCGCACAGCTCGCCATGCGCGCCGGCGGCTGGGGACATGGCCACGGCCGGCATGCCGGTCAGCGTCTTCAGCCAGTGCGCCAGCGTGTCGATCAGTTCCAGCGCACCCTGCACGGTCGAGACCGGCTGCAAGGGATGCACGTCGGAGAAGCCCGGCAGCCGGGCCATCTTCTCGTTCAGCCGGGGATTGTGCTTCATCGTGCAGGAGCCCAGCGGATACAGCCCGGCATCGATGGCGTAGTTCTTCTGGCTGAGGCGGGTGTAGTGGCGCACCACCTGCGGCTCCGACAGGCCGGGCAGGCCGATCTTGCCCTTGCGCGCCAGGCCGCCCAGCTTGCTCTCCACCTTCGGCGCCGGCGGCAGGTCGACGCCGGTGCGGCCCGCCTCGCCCTGCTCGAAGATCAACGGCTCTTCCAGTTGCAGGCCGAGATTGCCGGTCATGGTCGGCGCGCCCTCGCCGGCGCTCTTGAAGGCGGAGACGGCTTTGCTCCAGTCGCTCATGACAGCACCTCCGCGAGGCCCTTCGCCAGGGCGTCCATATCAGCCTCGGTATTTACTTCGGTGGCGGCGATGACCAGCAGGTTCGCCAGATCGTCGCGGCCGGGGATCAGGCGCGAGACCGGAATGCCGGCCAGGATGTTCTTTTTCGCCAGCGCCTCGACCACTTCCGCCGCCGGCTTCGGCAGCTTCACGGTGAATTCGTTGAAGAAACTGTCGGTCAGCACCGCCACGCCCTTCACGCCGGCCAGCCTGCCGGCCAGCGTCACCGCCGCCGCGTGGTTGAGATCGGCCAGCCGGGCGAAACCCGCCTCGCCCAGCAGCGACATGTGGATGGTGAAGGCCAGCGCGCACAGGCCGGAATTGGTGCAGATGTTGCTGGTCGCCTTCTCGCGGCGGATATGCTGCTCGCGGGTGGACAGCGTCAGCACCCAGCCGCGCCGACCGTCGGCATCCACCGTCTGCCCGGCCAGGCGGCCCGGCATCTGGCGGACATATTTGTCCTTGGTGGCGAACAGGCCGACATAGGGGCCGCCGAAATTCAGCGCGTTGCCGATCGACTGGCCCTCGGCCACGACGATATCGGCGCCCATCTCGCCCGGCGACTTCACCGCCCCCAGCGAGACGATCTCGGTCACCGCCACGATCAGCAGCGCGCCCTGGGCCTGGCAGGCCTCGGCAAGCTTGGAGAAATCGCGCAGATTGCCGAAGAAATCCGGGTTCTGCACGACGACGCAGGAAGTCTTGTCGTCGATCCGGTCGATCAGATCGTCCGCGCTGGCCGGGTCGATCCTGCCGGCCACCACCTCGAAGCCCAGGAAGCGGGCATGGGTGTCGATGACCTCCCGGTACATCGGATGCAACCCGCCGGAGACCACCGCCTTTTCGCGGCGGGTCACGCGGTTGGCCATCACCACCGCCTCGGCGACGGCGGTGGAGCCGTCATACATCGAGGCGTTGGCGACATCCATGCCGGTGATCAGCGCCACCTGGGTCTGGAACTCGAACAGATATTGCAGCGTGCCCTGGGTGACCTCCGGCTGGTAGGGCGTGTAGGAGGTCATGAACTCGCCGCGCTGGATCAGATGATCCACCGAGGCCGGCACATGGTGCTTGTAGGCCCCGCCGCCGATGAAGAACGGCACGCTGCCGGCCGGCACGCTCCTGGCCGCCATGGCGCTGAGCGCGCGGTCGACCGCCAGCTCGCCCATATGGTCCGGCAAGCCCTCGACCGGCTTCTTCAGCCAGGCCGATTCCGGCACGTCGCGGAACAGGCTGTCGACCGATGGCACGCCGATGGCGGCCAGCATGGCCCGCCGGTCGGCTTCGGTCAGCGGAAGATAGCGCATGTTACGCCAGCCCTTCCACGAAGGCCTTGTAGCCGGCCTCGTCCATCAGGCTGTCCAGCTCGCCGGGGTTGCTGAGCTTCAGCTTGAAGAACCAGCCCTTGCCGTGCGGATCGTCATTCACCGTGTTGGGGGCGGATTCCAGATCGGCATTCACCTCCACCACCTCGCCGGCGGCGGGCGAATAGACCTCGCTGGCGGCCTTCACCGATTCGACCACGGCGGCGTCGCCGCCCTTGGTCACCTGCTTGCCGACGGCGGGCAGTTCGACGAACACCACATCGCCCAGCTGCTGCTGCGCATAGTCGGTGATGCCGACGGTGGCGACATTGCCGGAGACTTCCAGCCACTCGTGATCTTCAGTGTATTTCCGGGTCATGCTGCGCAACTCCTAGCCGCGATGATAACGATGGGGGGTGAAGGGCATGGATGCCACCTGGGCCGGCAAGGGCTTGCCGCGCACCAGGGCGGTGATCGCCGTGCCGACGGAGGCAAGGGCGGTGTCGACATAGCCCATGGCGACCGGGCCGCCGACGCTGGGGCCGAAGCCGCCGCTGGTGATCTCGCCGATGGGCTTGCCGGCGGCATCCGTCAGCTCGGTATGCTCGCGCATCGGCGCACGGCCTTCCGGGCGGATGCCGACGCGCTTGCGCTTCGTGCCGTTCTTCAGCTGGTCGAGGATGATGTCGGCGCCGGGGAAGCCGCCCTCCTCGCGCCGACGCTTGCCGATGGCCCAGTTCAGATCGGCCTCGATGGGCGTGGTGGTGGTGTCGATGTCGTGGCCATAGAGGCACAGACCAGCCTCCAGGCGCAGCGAATCGCGCGCGCCCAGGCCGATCGGCATCACCTCCGGCTGGTCGAGCAGCAGGCGGGCCAGCGCCTCGGCCTTGTCCTCCTCGACGGAAATCTCGAAGCCGTCCTCGCCGGTATAGCCGCTGCGCGTCACGGTGCACCAGATGCCGCCGATCTCGACCCGCGCGCCGCCCATGAAGGTCAGCGCCGCGCCCTTCGGCCCCAAGCGGCCCATGACATCCTTGGCGGCCGGCCCCTGCAGGGCCAGCAGCGCCCGCTCGAACATCACCTCCAGCTTCACGCCGGCCGGCAGGTGCGCACGCAGATGCTCGATATCCTGGGTCTTGCAGCCGGCATTCACGACCAGGAACAGATGGTCGTTGAAGCAGGTGACCATGAGATCGTCGAGGATGCCGCCCTCCTCGTTGGTGAACAGCGTATAGCGCTGGCGGCCCGGCTTCAGCGCCTGAATCTCGCCCGGCACCAGGGTTTCCAGCGCCGCGGCGACATTCTCGCCGCTCAGCTTCACCTGGCCCATGTGGGACACGTCGAACAGACCGGCCTTGGCGCGGGTGTGGAGATGCTCGGCCATGATGCCGGCGGGGTACTGCACCGGCATCTCGTAGCCGGCGAATTCGACCATCTTGCCGCCCAGCTCCCGGTGCAGGGCGTTCAGCGGCGTGGTCAGCAGGGTTTCGGCGCTCATGGGCAACAGGTCCTTCCCGACAGGTCATGTGCCGGTCGACGCCAAATGGCGTCTGTACAGACCGGCACCCCCTCTGTCGTCGGACCTGAGAGATTGACCGAAAGGACCGGGGCCCTCGCAGCTTTCACCTTGGGTGAGACGCGCCGAGCGGGGCGCGCCTGCTTTCCAGAGAGTCCTTCCCTTGCGGTCCTTTTGCCTGAGAGTTTCCGGGGTGGATTGCTCCTTCGGCGCCGGCTATTGCCGATCTCTCCCGCAAGGTTCAGCGGACTAGGGGCAAGATGTGACGGCGTCGGGCGAAAGTCAACTTGGCTTCGCGGCGGAAGCCCGCGCGGCACCCGGCGACGCCCAACTCCAGTTGCGCCGGTTGCCATAGAGCCACAAGCCGGTCACGACGAAGGCCGCCGGCATCAGCGCGACCAGCACCCAGAGTGCCTTGACCAGCGGACCGGCGAAGGTGCCCATATGCAGGGGATCGCGCATATGCCAGATCCAGGTCGCGGCACTGGCGGTGCGGGTATCGTGCACGTCCAGCACGCGCGGCGGGTCATCGCCGACCCAGACCCGCACCGGCGGTGCCCCTTCATGGGCATAGAGATGCATCATGACAGACCGCCCGGACTCATTCGGCAGGCGGATGCCTCGCACCGGCAGATCGGGGAACGCCGCCTGGCCCAGCGCCACGGCGCTGTCGAGCGCGCGCAGCGGCAAGGCGCCGGGGTCAGGCTCCGCCTTGTCTTCGATAACGCCCGGCGACAGCGCCTCGACGACAGTACGGGCGGGGGCGGTCCAGTACATCGCCAGGCCGGTGAATGCGACCATCAGCAGCAAGGGCAGGCTGATCACGCCGGCCAGCTGGTGCAGCCGGAAGACGATGGTGCGGGGCCGTTGCGAGAAGTCGATTTTCAGGCGGGCCAGCCGGCGGCCCGGTATCAGCCACAGCGCCAGCCCGACCAGCACCTGGATCATCAGCACCAGCGAACAAGCGGAGACGAAATGGCGCACCCAGGGCGCCCATTGCCGGTCATCGACCAGCCAGCGGCGATGCAGCCCTTCGATAAGTCCGTTCAGATTGCGATTGGGCCTGTACTGGCCGAGGACGGTGCCGGTGAACGGATCGACATTGATCGCCCCTGCCCCGCCACCCAGCCAGATACGCCAGGCCCGGTCCGGCGCATAGCCCTTGTCCAGCGCCCAGAGATTCAGGTCGGGGCGCTGCTCGCCCACCTTGGCAAGCAGCGCCTCATAACCCAGCGGCGTCCGGCCCGCCGGTTCCACCCGCCAGAGCGAAGGCTCCAGCGCCTCCTGGATATCCTGGCCATAGACCAGATAGACACCGGTCAGGCTCAGCAGCAGGATCGGCAGCCCTGCGATCATCAGCAGGGTCAGATGGACCCGACGAAGCCAGAGATACGGCATGGCCGCCCCTTGTCAGAAGGTGTAGTCGGTGCCGATCCAGAACACGGTGCCGAGATTGCCACCATCATTGGCGCTGGTGCCGACGATGGTGGAGCCGAAGGTGCGCTCGTCGAACACATTCTCGACCCGGGCGCGCAAGGCCCAGCTTGGCTTCACCCACCAGGACGCGCCGATATCCAGCTTGGTGAAGCCTTCGCGCTCGGTAATCGAGCCATCGAGGTTTTCCGCCTCATAGCCGGCGGTGTGATAGACGAGGCCCCACAAATTGACATCCTGCGTCAGCGCGTAGGTCGCCTGCACGCCCAACTGGTAGTCCGGGACCGAGACGCCGTTGGTGCCGAAGAAGATGTTGCCGCCGGCCGAGCTGCCGTCCGGTCGGGTCGATTCGACATCCAGCAGCTTCATGAAGTTGGCGGTCACGGTTAAATCCTTGGTGGCGCGGAACAGCGCCTCCACCTCCAGCCCGCGCTGCTTCACCGTCATGCTCTCGATCAGCGCGCCGGTGCCCCGGCGCGGCACGCCATCCTGCTCGGTGTCGTAGAGCGCTACATCGAGATAGCCGCGCTCGAAGCTCTGCCGCACGCCGATCTCGTAGGTCAGCGAATCGACGATCTCGTCGCCCGCCCCGTTCGGGTTCAGCGCGTCGCTGCCGAAATTGCCGTACTTCTCATAGAACCGGTTGTAGCCGGACGCGACGGAGGCGCGCAGCCGGGTATCCTCCAGCACGCTGTAGGCGATGCCGAGCTCATAGGAGGTCAACTGGTCGTCGGCCAGATTGTCGGCCTGCTCGACGCCGTTCAGCTTGATGTCGTTCTCGAAGAATGTGTGCCGCAAGCCGGCGGTCAGCGCCAGATTGTCGTGGAAGGTGAAGGTGTTCTGCGATTTCAGCGAAAAATCGGTGAAATTGGCGTCCCACTGATTGTCGCGCAGATATTCGGTGCGCCGCACCTCGCCGCCGACGCTGCCCAGATAGCGCACCACGGAATTGATCGGCGTGTCGTAATAGTAATCGCCGAACAGCACATTATTGTTGATCTCGCGGTCGCGGGCGCGGGCGTTCCACAGCGTGTGGCTGTCATTATGGAAGAAGCCGGCGCGGATGCTGGTCTTGTCGGTCAGCTTATGGTCGGCGGTCAGCGCCAGCACATTGGCGGAGGTGCGGATCGGCTCCTCATTGCCGCTGCGGATGATATCCGTGTCCGACCGGTTGGTGATGCCCAGCAGCTCGAACCGCGTATCGTCGCTGAGGTTATAGCCAAACTTGGCCAGGCCGCCGCGCACCTGCTGGCCGTCCAGATTGTCGGGGTCGCCATTATAGGCCGCCCCCAGCCATTTGCCGGCGACGTAATAGTCCCATTTCTCGCCGCTGTCGGCCGCTTCGGCCTGGGTCATGGCCTCCATCGCGCTGCTGGCGTCCAGGCTGATCGCCGCATGGTCCTTGTAGCCGCGGCCGGATTTGATCTGGGTTTCGATGATGCCGCCATCGGTGCCGTCGCCATAGCCGACGCCGCGCCCGCCGCGCAGCACGCCGATGCGGTCGATGGCGATGGAGGGAATCAGCGTGTTGGTGTAGCCGCCGCCCTCCTCGTCGGCCGCCTTGAAGGCCGGCAGCCCATCGATGGAGCGCGATGCGCCCCAATCGCCGAAGGTGCGGATCTTGCTGCCGCCGCCGAAGCGGTTGCCGGTGCCCGGCTCGTTGATGATGCCCAGCGTGGAGTAACGCAGCGCATCGCCGGAATTCACCCCATTCAGATTCTGGATGACCGAGCCGTCCACATAGCTGCCGCTGCGCGTGCCCTGGAAGGCATTCTCCACCGCGTCCCGCGTCTCCTGCGAGCTGTGCACCCCGCCGCCCTCGACCACGACCGGGTCAAGATTATAGGTCTCCGCCGCCATTGCCGGCGCTGCCAGCCCAAGCGTCATAACGACTGCCGCGCTGGCAGCCCCCTTACCGTGCTTCATTATTGCCCCTCCGATTATTACCGGCCGCCCTAGCCCGCCGGATATGGGGGGAGAGTAGAAAGGTGATTCTTCAATTGCAAATGATTCTGAGAATCGTTTGCATGTTTTGCGGAGATAGAGGCCCAGGGAAATCTCGACGGTCTTGGGGGAGCGCTTATTCCGCCGCCATCTCGCGGGTCAGGGCGGCAAGCTTGCCGGGCAGGCCGGCCAGGAACACGTCGATGTCGGCCTCGATCAGCGGGTCGAAATTGCGCGGCACTTTCAGCCCGTAGATGAAATGCCGGATGCCGAGATAGATGATCGCGCCGTGCAGCGCCCAAGCCAGTTCCAGCTCGGCCTCGCCGATCGGCAGCGCCGTGGGGTCGGGCAGGCCGAATTCATGCCGCCATTCGCCGCACAGCTTCACCAGCACGCGGTCGCGGATCAGCGTCAGGTAGCGATTATTGATGTCGAAGCCGGCCAGGCCGGAATACAGGAAAATCCGCATCCATTCATAGGTCAGGATGGACGCTGCGTAATCCTTGTAGAAGCGCTTCATGCGCCGGTCGATGGGCTGCGAGCGGTCGAGAATCCACTCCTCCCACACCGGTTGCCAGCGCTTCACGTACAGGTCCTGATAGACCCGGTCGATCAGATCGTCCTTGGTCGGGAAATAGCGGTAGAGCAGCGGCTGGGTGATGCCCAGCCGCTTGGCCAGCTCGCGCGTCTGGCCCTCGAAGCCGCGCTCGGCGAAGAACTGGATGGCGCCTTCGATAATCCGCTTCTCGCGCTCGTCCTTCGGCAGCCGCCGGGCGGCGCCGGGTTCGCAGGGCGGCATGCCCTCGGGCGGCGGCATCGGCGCCGCCTTGCGGCGCAGGCCAGACAGATCGTCCTTCGACCGGGGCATGGCGACTTAAAGGCTCTCTCTCAAACGCGGGCTATCGGCAGCCGAAGCCAGCGGAAGATAGCATTGACACTGCTTTGCGCAATGTGACAGCTTATTGAGCAAGCGATAAATAAAAATCCGCTCCTCAAGCAAAGCGGATGCATAGGGAGGTTGCCGCGTGAAACCCACGCCCTTCGGCTATGTGAAGGCGGCGTCGCTGCCGCAGGCGCTCGACCTGCTCGCCCGGCATGGCGAGGAGGCGCAGATTCTGGCCGGCGGCCAAAGCCTGATCCCGACATTGAACATGCGGCTCTCCGCGCCGCGCCTGCTGATCGATATTTCCGGCCTGGCCGATCTGTCCGGCATTGCGGTGGCCGGCGATATCTTGCGCATCGGCGCGCTGACCCGCCATGCGGAAGTCGAGAAATCCGAGCTTGTCGCCCGCCATGCGCCGCTGATCGCCGCCGCCATGCCGCATGTCGCCCACCCGGCGATCCGCAATCGCGGCACGTTCGGCGGCTCCCTCGCCCTGGCCGATCCGGCGGCCGAGCTGCCGGCCTGCTGCCTGGCGCTGGCGGCGACGATGATCGTGCAGGCCCCGTCCGGTTCGCGCCGCATCGCCGCGCGCGACTTCTTCAAGGGGCTGTTCGAAACGGCGCTGGAAGCCGGCGAGGTGCTGACCGCCATCGAGATTCCCATCGCCGTCCCAGGCCAGGTCTTCGCCTTCGAGGAGCTGGCGCGGCGGCATGGCGATTACGCCATCGTCGGCATCGCGGCGACGGCGCGCAAAGCGGCCGACGGCACGCTGTCGGATATCCGCCTGGCCTATCTGAACCTGGAAAGCCGCCCGGTGCTGGCCGGGAAAGCCGCCGCCGCGCTGGCCGGCACCACGGGCGACGCCGCTGCGGTGACGGCGGCGCAGGATGCGCTGGCCGGCGAGGCCTCGCCGCATGCCGACCTGAACGCGACGCCCGAGACGCGGCTGCACCTGGCCCGCGTGCTGCTGGGCCGCGCCGTCGCCCGATTGATCGCCTGAAAGGGCCGCCCATGACCGAAAGCCTGCCCCTAAACCTCCCTATAGACCTCACCGTCAATGGCGAGCGCATCAGCGCCACCGTGCCGGCGCGCCAGCATCTGATCGACTTCCTGCGCGAAACCCTGTCGCTGACCGGCTCGCATATCGGCTGCGAGCATGGCGTGTGCGGGGCGTGCAGCATCCGCGTGAACGGCGCGGTGGTGCGCGGCTGCCTCACCCTGGCGGTGCAGTGCGACGGCGCCAGCGTGGACACCATCGAGGGGCTGTCGGACAGCGGGGCCATCGCCGACCTGCAAAGCGCCTTCCATGAGCGCAACGCGCTGCAATGCGGCTTCTGCACGCCCGGCATGCTGGCCACCGGCTACGACATCGTGCGCCGCCTGCCGGATGCCGACGAAGCCCGCATCCGGCGCGAGCTGTCGGGCAATATCTGCCGCTGCACCGGCTACCACGCCATCGTCGACGCCATCGAGACGGTGGCGGCCAAGCGAGGGGCCGGGGCATGAGCCTGTCCATCCTCGACCGTCCGAACTCCTATATCGGCCGCACCGTCCCCCGGCCGAACGCGAAGAAGCTGGTGCAGGGGCGCGGCACCTATGTCGACGACATCAAGCTGCCGCGCATGGTGCATGTCGCCTTCGTGCGCAGCCCCTATGCCCATGCCCGCATCCTCGCGATCCGCAGCGACGCCGCCCAGGCGGCGCCCGGCGTGGTGCGTATCGTCACCGGGGCGGAGATGGCGGCGGTCTGCACCCCCTGGGTCGGCGTACTGGGCCATATGAAGGGGCTGAAATCCGCCCCGCAATACGCCCTGGCGGTGGACCGCGCCTGCTGGCAGGGCGAGGCGGTGGTGGCCGTGGTCGCGCACAGCCGGGCCGAGGCGGAGGATGCGGCGCAACTGGTCGAGATCGACTGGGAGGAGCTGTTCGTCGTCGCCGACATGGAGACGGCGCTCGACCCCGAAACCCCGGTCATCCATCCGGAGCTGGGCGACAATCTGGCGTTCCGCCGCGAGTTGGATGTCGGCGATGTCGAGAAGGGCTTCGCCGCGGCCGATGCGATCGTCGAGGAGACCTATATCACCGGGCGCCATACCGGCGTCTGCCTGGAGGCGCGCTCCATCCTGGCCGATTACCAGCCGGCGGACGAGCAGCTTGTGGTCTATCACTCGACCCAGGCGCCGCACATGATGCAGACCATCTTCGCCAAGCATCTGGATTTGCCGGAGACCAATGTCCGCGTGATCTGCAAGGATGTCGGCGGGGCGTTCGGCATTAAGGTGCACACCTATCCCGACGAGATGGCGACTGTGGCGCTGGCGAAGATGCTGCGCCGCCCGGTGAAATTCATCGCCGACCGGATGGAAAGCTTCGTCACCGACATCCATGCCCGCGACCACCGGGTCAAGGCGCGCATGGCGGTCAGCAAGGAGGGTCGCATCCTCGCCATCGAGGCCGACGACCGCACCGGCATCGGCCCCTATTCGGTCTATCCGCGCACCAGCGCCATCGAGGCGAACCAGGTCGTCAACCTGATCGGCGGGCCCTACACCAACCAGAATTACCGCTGCACGGCGAATGTGGTGTTCCAGAACAAGAACGTCATGTGCCAGTACCGCGCGGTCGGCCATCCCATCGCCTGCGCGGTGACCGAGGGGCTGGTCGACAAGGCGGCCCGCGCCATCGGCATGGACCCGGCGGAATTCCGCCGCCGCAACCTGATCGCCGACGATGCCTACCCCTACAAGGCCCCGACCGGCATGGTCTATGAGGGGCTGTCGCACCACAAATCGCTCGATAAGCTGCTGGAGCTGATGCAGTACGACAGGCTGCGCGCCGAGCAGGCCGCGTTGCGCGAGAAGGGCATCCATCGCGGCATCGGGCTGGCCGCCTTCATCGAGGTCACCAACCCGTCGGCGATGTTCTACGGCGTCGGCGGCGCGCGCATCTCGGCGCAGGATGGCTGCACCATCCGGCTCGACCCGACCGGCGTGATCACCGTCTCCATCGGCGTGACGGAGCAGGGCCAGGGCACCGAGGCGATCATGGCGCAGATCGCCGCCAGTTCGGTCGGCGTGCCGATGGACAAGGTGCGGCTGATCACCGGCGACACCGAGGTCACGCCCTATGGCGGCGGCACCTGGGCCTCGCGCGGGGCCGGCATCGGCGGCGAGGCGACGCTGCAGGCCGGCCGTGCGCTGCGCGAGAACATCCTCTCGGTCGCCGGCACCATGCTGCAGGCCGCGCCGCAGACGCTCGACATCCGCGCGGGGATCATCGTCGACGCCGATACCGGCGCCGAGCGCATGAAGCTGGAGGAGCTGGGCCGCGTCGCCTATTTCCGCCCCGACACGCTGCCGCGCGACTGCCAGCCGGAACTGATGGTGACCCGGCATTACGTGCAGAAGGATTACGCCTTCGTCTTCACCAACGGCTTGCAGGCCAGCTATCTGGAGGTCGATACCGAGACCGGCTTCGTCACCCTGCTCGACCATTGGGTGGTCGAGGATTGCGGCACCATCATCAACCCGCAACTGGTCGACGAGCAGATCCGGGGCGGCGTCGTCCAGGGGCTGGGCGGGGCGCTGTTCGAGGAATGCCTGTACAGCGCCGACGGCCAGATGCTGAACGCCAACATGGCCGATTATCTGGTGCCGATGGCCAGCGAGATGCCGGACATCGCCATCGCCCATGTCGTCACGCCGACCCAAACGTCCGAGCTGGGGGCCAAGGGTGTGGGCGAGGCCGGCACCGCCGGCGCGCCGGCCGCCGTGATGAACGCGATCAACGACGCGCTGTCGCCCTTCGGCGCCAGCGTCGCCGCCCAGCCCTTCACCCCGGAGCGCGTGCTGCGCGCCCTGGGCAAGATTCGATAAGCCGCAGAAAGCGGGAGCGCAGGAAAACCGGACACATAAGCGGCGCCGCCGCACAAGGGAGGAAACAATGAGCCAGAACAAGCGTGGTTCCAGCAATCAGCGGGCGGTCAGCCGCCGCAGCGTCGTCCAGGGGGCAGCCGCCATCGGCGCGGCCGCCGCCCTCTCGCCCTTCTGGTTCAACATCGCCAGGGCGCAGACCGAAACCATCAAGATCGGCTTCCCGGTGCCGCTGACCGGGCCGTTCGGCACCGAGGCGCAGGATCAGGTGCGCGCCGCCGAGCTGGCGATCAAGGAGTTCAACGACGCCGGCGGCTTCAAGGGCCGCAAGGCCGAGCTGCTGGTGCGCGACGACAAGCTGAACCCCGGCGAGGCGGCGACCCGCACGCTGGAGCTGATCGAGAAGGACAAGGTGAATTACGTGGTCGGCTCGCTGTCGGCCGCCGTGCAGCTCTCGATCAACAACGTCACCAAGGAACGCGGCGTCATCTTCAATTCGATCAGCCAGTCGGACGCCATCAACGAGGCCAAGGACTGGTCGAAATTCACCTTTCACGAGGCGATGAACCCGCATATGACGGCCGGCGCGGTGGGCCGCTACGCCTTTCCGAAATTCGGCAAGCGCGTCGCCTTCCTGACCGCCGACTACGCCTATGGCCACGAGATGGTGCGCGGCTTCCAGAGCGCCGGCAAGGCGCTGGGCATCGAGACGGTGGCCGATATCCGCCACCCCATCGGGCATAGCGACTATTCCGCCTTCCTGCCGCGCATCCAGGCGTTGAAGCCGGACGTGCTGTGCCTGTGCAATTTCGGCCGCGACCAGGTGAATTCGGTGAAGCAGGCGACCGATTTCGGCCTGAAGGAGACCACCAAGCTGGTCGCCCCGGTGCTGCTCTACACCGCCCGCCAGGCCGGCGGCGGCGACGCCTTCGACGGGGTGATCGGCGGCACTTCCTATTACTGGCGGCTGGAGGATACGGTGCCGACCGCCAAGGCGCTGAACGACAAGTTCCGCGCCGCCTATGGCGGCATCGTGCCGTCCGACTACGGCGCCCTGGGCTATGCCGGCGTGAAGACGGTGCTGACGGCGGTGCAGAATGCCGGCGCGACCGACACCGACAAGGTGATCGAGGCGATGCGCGCGCTGAAATACGATTTCTACAAGGGCCCGCAATATTATCGCGGCTGCGACCATCAATCGGTGCAGTCGGTACTGATCATCGAGTCCAAGAGCAAGGACATGAAGAACGAGAACGACGTGTTCAACATCGTCTCGGTCGAGCAGCCCGACGAAGCCAACCTGCGTTCCTGCGGCGAGCTGGGCCACAAGACCTGATGGCCGTTTGTCGCATTCAGGAGGGCGGGGATGAGCGCCCCGCCCCACCCCCCACCCTAGCCCTCCCCCGCAAGGGGGGA
>NZ_LPXN01000167.1 GCF_001618175.1 Oceanibaculum pacificum
CCTCATGCTGAGGAGGCGCGCAGCGCCGTCTCGAAGCATAAGGCGGCTTCCTCCTCCCTTATCGTTGTCCAACCGGTCGCGGCTGTCGTAGCTTAGCGGACGCCTTCCCCGTTCCCGCAATCCGTACCGGGTGATGACAGAACCGACCGCCGCTACCCCGCAGACGCCCTACCGCGTCCTCGCGCGCAAATACCGGCCGCAGACCTTCGCCGAGATGATCGGCCAGGAGGCGCTGGTGCGCACGCTGGAGAACGCGATCGCGTCGGGCCGGCTGGCGCATGCCTTCATGCTGACCGGCGTGCGCGGCGTCGGCAAGACGACGACGGCGCGGATTCTGGCCCGCGCGCTGAACTGCACCGGGCCGGACGGCACCGGCGGCCCGACCGTCAGCCCCTGCGGCGTCTGCGATTCCTGCCGCGGCATTGCCGAGGACCGGCATCCCGACGTGCTGGAGATGGACGCCGCCAGCCGCACCGGCGTGGGCGACATCCGCGAGCTGATCGAGGGCGTGCGCTACCGCCCGGTTTCGGCGCGCTACAAGGTCTACATCATCGATGAAGTCCACATGCTCTCCAACGCGGCCTTCAACGCGCTGCTGAAGACGCTGGAGGAGCCGCCGCCCGACGTGAAGTTCATCTTCGCCACCACGGAAATCCGCAAGGTGCCGGTGACGGTGCTGTCGCGCTGTCAGCGTTTCGATCTGCGGCGGGTCGAACTGGACGTGCTGGCGCAGCATTTCGCCGCCATCGCCGGCAAGGAAGGCATCGGCATCGAGGAGGGCGCGCTGCGCCTGGTGGCCCGCGCCGCCGACGGCTCGGTGCGCGACGGGCTGTCGATCCTCGATCAGGCGATCGCGCTGGGCAGCGCCGGGGAGGGCGGCGAGACCGTCACCGAAGCCTCGGTGAAGGGCATGCTGGGCCTGGCCGACCGCGACCAGACGCTCGACCTGTTCGACGCGGCGATGCGCGGCGATCCGGCGGCCGCGCTGGAGAGGCTGGCCGGGCTGCACGGCATCGGCGCCGATCCGGTGGTGGTGATCCAGGATCTGCTGGAGCTGACGCATTTCCTTACCCGCTTGAAGGTCGCCCCGCAATCGGTCGCCGGCAGCGGCCTGTCCGACGCCGAACTGAAGCGCGGGCAGGAGATTTCCGGCAAGCTGGGCATCGCCGCCCTGGCGCGGGCCTGGCAGATGCTGCTGAAAGGGCTGGGCGAGGTGCAGACCGCGCCGAACCCGCTGCAGGCGGCCGAGATGGTGCTGATCCGCCTGGCGCATGTCGCGGAGCTGCCGCCGCCGGCCGACCTGATCCGGCAAATTCGCGAAAGCGGCGGCTCCGCCCCCGCACCCCGGCCGTCGCCGTCAACGGGTGCGCCGCCAACGGGGGCGCCATCGGGAGTAACGGGCGGTGCTGCCGGCAATGCGGTTTCTGCGCAGGCCCCCCAGTCCGACGATCCGCCGCCCTGGGTGACATCAAGTTCCGGCAATGGCGGCGGCATGCAGGCGATGCGCCAGCCGCAGCCGGTGGAATCCGGGGCGCTGTCGCCCAATCCGCAGAGCTTTGAGCAGGCCGTCGCGCTGTTCAACGCGAACCGCGAAGTGCTGCTGCTGACCGAACTGGAGATGAAGGCCCATCTGGTGCGCTTCGAGCCGGGGCGGATCGAGCTGCGGCTGGAGCCGACGGCGCGCCCCGACCTCGCCAATCAGGTCGGCAAGTTTCTCACTGAATGGACCGGCCAGCGCTGGGTGGTCAGCCTGTCGAACGCGCCGGGCGCGCCGAGTTTGGCCGAGCAGCGCCAGGCGGTTGCCGACGAACGGCTTGTCCGGGCGGGCGAACACCCTTATGTGCAGGCGGTGAAACAGCACTTTCCCGGCGCGGTGATTGCCGATGTCAGGGCGCTGAAGCCCGACATCGCCTTGCCGACGCCAGACCTGGTGGCCCCTGTCGAGTCCCCCCTGGACGCCGATGACGATATTGAGGAAGAGGATTAGGCGATGAAGAATCTCGCCCAGATGATGAAGCAGGCGCAGCAGATGCAGTCCAAGATGGCCGACATGCAGGCCGAATTGGAGCGCCAGGAGATTGCCGGCGCGTCGGGCGGCGGCATGGTCAGCGTCACGCTGAACGGCAAGGGCGAGATGCGGGCCATCAAGATCGACCCGTCGCTGGTGAGCGCCGAGGATGTCGAGGTGCTGGAAGACCTCATCATCGCCGCCACCAACGACGCCAAGTCGAAGGTCGAGGCCCATATGGCGGAGCAGATGCAGAAGCTGACCGGCGGCCTGTCCCTGCCCCCCGGCATGAAGCTGCCCTTCTGAGGGCAGGCTTAGCCGTCGGATGACGGCTCAGATGCGGCGATTCTCCGTCAGCAGCTTGTCGACGTAGCGGCCCTGGAACATGGTGATGCCGAGCGACTGGCCGAAGCGCACAGCCTCGTCGCTGTCGCAGCGGCACAGGATGATGCGGGCGCGGCCGCAGCGGTCGACATGCTGCTTCAGATCGGCCAGGCGGGCGCCGGCCGAATCGTCGGCCATGTCGGGCGACCACACGACCTTCAGCAGATCGAGGCCGAGCCGCTCGCGGTCGATGAACTGGATGGTCAGGTGGTTCAGCCCGTCCAGGCAGATGCGGTAGCCGCGCTCGCGCAGGAAGTCGCGGGCGAAGACATAGGCGCCCATGTCGCCGAAGATGTCGATCTTCTGCAATTCCACGACCACGGTGCCGCGCGCCACCGCCTTCAGGCTGGAATCGAAGGTCAGGAAGTGCGGCGACAGGATCGTCGAGACGTTCAGATTGATCGAGAAGGAACTGGCGATCGAGCTGTCGTCATTCTTCATCAGCAGCGACAGCATGCGCACGTCCAGCGTCTGCGTCAGATGCTGGAACAGCCAGGGATTCACGCCGATATCATATTCCGGCAGCATGGTCTGCTGCAGGTCGGCGATGGAGATATACAGCTCCTGGAACACCGGCTGCGGCGGCATGCCGGGCGTGATCGCGCAGATCGACTGGCGGCGCATCAGGTTCGACATGTCGGCGCGGGCCAGGAACTGCTCCAGCTTGCCCAGCTGCTCCGGCTCGATCGGCCGGCGGCCGCTCTTCTTCGGCATCGACTTCGGATCGGCCGTGGCCGACATGCGGCTCTGCCGCTCGCGCTCCCGGTGCAGCTTCTTGGCGACTTCCAGCACGTCGTCGTACTGGTTCTCCAGATTGTACCAGGTGCAGAATTTGTGGATGTCCTCCTCGTCGTCGCCCTGCGCCAGCGGATCCTCGCTGAACAGGAAGCGCACCTTCATCACGGCGGTGTCGATGTCCTGCAGCGACGCGCCCTTGCAGATGAAGAAGATGTCCGAGGTCGACAGAATGAAGGTCTGGCCCTCGTAATTCTGCACGATGCCTTCGAAGGTGGCGGCGGCGATCCGGATGTGATGGTCGCGCCGGTTGTTCGGGCGCAGCCGCGACAGGTGCAGGTGCACCGCCATCCGTCCGCCCAGACTGTTCCGGCTGAGGCGCTGCAGATAGTCCAGGAGCATATACTCCTGGCTGGGACCGCGCGTACCTTGCCCAGCCCCCTGCACCGCCTGTGTCAACATTGCCATATGCGCCCACTCCCGCTTGCGGGTTTTGCCACCACCACCACGACCGGCTTCGTTGCCCGAGGCCGGAGATTATCGGGCCGACCTAACCTGTCGGCGTTTTTTGATTGATGCCTGTCGCACCTTCGATCTCAGAAAATTGTATATAATTCCAGGGTTATTTGTAATCCCAGTAATATCGTTCGCCGAGAAAGGTGCAAAAAATATCACACGGGCCTTATGAGGGGTTGTGCCCCCTCCCGCCAATCGCCTTGCAGGGACGCACCGGCCTGGCGGCTTGCAACGATGCCCGATTGCGGCGACCATCGCCTGGGGAATAGGGGCGAACATACGGATGCATGGGGAATTGCGATGATGCGCCGATGGAGGGCGATGGCCGCGATCATGACGCTGCTGGCGGGCGGCATGGCGGGCTGCGCCGCCCCGCCCGCGCCGGAGCTGCCGACCATGACCGCCGCCGAGGCGCTGGCCGCCTATACGCTGGCGCCGGGGGATGCGGTGCGGGTTACGGTGTGGGGCCAGGGCGATCTGACCACCCAGGCGACCATCGGCACGGCGGGCGGCATCGGCATGCCGCTGATCGGCGAGGTGCAGGCCGCCGGCCGGACCCTGCCGGAGGTGCGCCAGGACATCACCCAGCGGCTGGCGGCGCGCTATCTGGTCAATCCCAGCGTGACGGTGGAGGTGACGGCCTATCGCCCGTTCTTCGTCCAGGGCCAGGTCGCCCGGCCCGGCAGCTACGATTACCGCCCGGCGATGGATCTGCGCCAGGCCGTCGCCGTCGCGGGCGGCTATACTGACCGCGCCCGCGCCGAAGCGCTGACCATCACCCGCGATACCGGCCAGGGCCGGGTCTCGCTGCGCGCCGCCCCCGCCACGCCGATCCTGCCCGGGGACGTGATCGACGTGCCCCGAGGCGGCCTGTAAGGAGCCCTGCATGAGCGCCCTTGCCCCGCTACAGCCGAACCCCGCGGCGCGCGCCGGCATGGCCCCGTCGCCGGCCGACGCGCCGATGCCGCTGCGCCGGGGCCTCAGCCGCAACAAGCCGCTGTTCGCGATCTCCTTCCTGGCGCTGGCCGGCCTGGGCCTCGCCATCGTCGCCGGGCTGCCGGAGCGCTACCGGGCGACGGCGCAGCTGGTGTTCCAGGATCGCAGCTCCGGCTTCGGCGGCAGCGCGCTGCTGCTGGATCGCGGCGCGATCGAGACCGAGGCGGCCATCGTCGCCTCGCGCGATCTCGCCTTGCGGGCGGTCGAATCGCTGCGGCTAATCGACGATCCGGCCTTCAACCCGGCCTTGCAGCCCAGCGCGTCCTTCGCCTTCGGCGCCTGGCTGCGCGACCATGTGCTGGCCCCGCTGGGCGTCGCCCCCTCATCAGGCAGCGGGAGGGCGAGCCAGGGGTCGGCCGTGATTGCCCCGCCGCCGGCCGTGCTGGCGGAGCGCGCGGTCGATGCCTATCTGGACCGGCTGTCCGTCAGCCCGGCCGATAATGCCCGCATCGTCGCCGTCGACTTTACGGCGGCCGACCCCGATCTCGCCGCCGCCGCCGCCAACCGCACCGCCGGCCTTTATGTCGAGGACCGGGTGGCGCAGCGCGCGGCCGCCGCCCGGCGCGCCGACGAGTGGCTGGGCGGCCGGCTGGAGCGGCTGCGCGAGGAGGCGGCGGCCGCGCAGCAGCGGCTGGACGCCTATCGCCGCGAGACCGGCATGCTGGAGATCGGCGGCGGCTCGATCTATCGCGACCAGCTCACCCAGGTGAACGCCCAGCTTGTCGCCGCCCGGGGCAGCCGCACCGAGGCCGAGGCGCGCGCCGCCCAGGCCCGCCGGCTGATTGGCCAGGGGAGCAACACGGGAACCAACACGGGCGGCGGGCTGGAAACCGCCGCCGCCGTGCTGAACGCCGATCTGGTGCGCGAGCTGCGCTTGCAGGAGGCCGCCTTGCAGCGCCGCATCGCCGAGCTGCGCGTGGAATATCGCGACGATCATCCGCGCCTGCAGGAGGCGCTGAGCGAGAGCGAGGGGCTGCGCCGCACCATCGCCGGCGAGGTGGAGAAGATCGGCATCGGCCTGGCCAACGAGGTCGAGGTCGCCCGCGCCCGCGAGCGCGCCTTGCAGCAGGAGGTCGACCGGCTGCAGGTGCTGGTCGACGACCGCAACGACGCGCTCTTGTCGCTGCGCGCGCTGGAGGGCGATCTGCGCTCCCGCACGCAGCTCTACGAGGTCATGCTGGCGCGCTTCAACGAGGCGAAATTGCAGGATGAACGGCTAGTCGGGCCGGAGGCGCGGGTGATCTCCGCCGCCGTGCCGCCGGCCGAGCCGCTGTTCCCCGGCAAGGCGGTCCTGGCCGTGCTGGCGGTGCTGGTCGCGGCCGTGCTGGCCGCCGGCATCGCCATGCTGCGCGAGCGGCTGCGCAAGGGCTATGGCAGCGTGCGCCAGGTTGAGCGGTCGACCGGCCTGCCGGTGCTGGGCGCGCTGCCGGCGCTCAGCCGGGCCAGCCTGCGCGGCATGCAGCCGCACGAGCTGGCGCTGGACGATCCCGCCGCCGCCTATGCCGAGGCGGTGCGCGGCCTGCGCACCGGGCTGCTGCTGGCGGCCGCGGGCGACCGGCCCGTGCGCACCCTGCTGGTGACCTCCTCCATCGCCGGGGAGGGCAAGACGGCGACCGCCGTCAGCCTGGCCGCGCTGGCCGCCAAGGCCGGCCGCAAGGTGCTGCTGATCGACGCCGATCTGCGCGATCCCGGCATCGGCCCGGCGCTGTATTTCCCGCATGAGCGCGGCCTGGCGACCTACCTGGCCGGCGCGGCCAGCGCCGAGGCGGTGACCGAGTTCCACCTGGCCTGCGGCATCTATTTCATCCCCGCCGGGCCGGCCGGCGACGATCCCTCGGCGCTGCTTTCCGCGCCGGCGATGCAGACCCTGCTGCAGCAGAAGGCCGGCGAGTTCGATCTGGTTGTGATCGACAGCCCTCCGGTGCTGCCGGTCTCCGATGCGCTGATCCTCTCCCGCCTGGTCGACGCCACGCTCTATGTGGTGGCCGCCGAGAGCGTGCGGCGCGACGCCGTGCGCGCCGGCTTGCAGGCGCTGCGCCAGGCCGGCGCGGCGGTCGCCGGCACGGTGCTGACCAGGCTCGACCCGCGCCGCCAGCCGCCGGAGGATGCGGCGCGCTACGCCTATGCTGCTCCGGCTTCCGGCCAGACCGCTATCGAGGAGCGCCGGCGCATCGCCGGCTGAACGCCATGCTGATCGGCGAGGCCAGCGCACCGCCCGGCACGCGGCTCTACGCCATCGGCGACGTGCATGGCCGCGCCGACCTGCTGGCCGAGCTGCTGGAATTGCTGCGCAAGGACATGGCCCGCGCGTCCGAAGCGCGCCGCGTGCTGGTCATGCTGGGCGATTACATCGACCGGGGGGAGTGGTCGCGCCATGTCGTCGACATGCTGCTGGAGGACCCGCTGCCCGGTGCGGAGACCGTCTGTCTCTGCGGCAATCACGAGGATTACCTGATCCGCTTCCTGGACGATCCCTCGGTCGGCCCCCACTGGCTGGCCAATGGCGGCGACGCCACGCTGCGCTCCTACGGCGTCGAGCCGGCGCGCTACCAGGGGCTGACCGATGGCTGGGCGCGCATGAGCCGCCTGCTGGCCGCCGCCCTGCCGCCGGCCCACCGCGCCTTCTTCGCCGGGTTGGGCCTGAGCCACGCCGAAGGCGACTATTTCTTCGTCCATGCCGGCATCCGCCCCGGCCGCCCGCTGGCCGAGCAGCAGCGCGACGAGCTGCTCTGGATTCGCGACCTCTTCCTGTCCTCCACCGCCGACCACGGCAAGATCGTGGTCCACGGCCACACCATCACCTGGGCCCCCGAAGACCGCCCGAACCGCATCGGCCTGGATACCGGGGCCTACATGACCGGCCGGCTGACGGCGGCCGTGCTGACAGGCACGGAGCGGCGGTTTGTGGGGACGTGAGGTTTAGCGCCTCGAAAGGCGATTCACGGCAGCCTCGACTTCCCTAATCGCCTGGGCGAGTGCTTCAGGCTTGCCGCCGAATGTTCCGCCCCGTTGCATGCAGCCGCGCAGATAGGCGTCGATTTCGTCACTCTGTAGAATCCGCCCGTCGGCCCATAACCGCGCCTCGACGGGATTGAGCCGAATATCCATGCCGCAGCCGCGTGCGCTCTGAACGCGGGGCAGGAACCGCGGCGGGTTCGGAAGATCGAACCCGTGATGCGCCCCCTCCAGTACCGTCAGGCGGACATCGCCGCCGCGCGCCCGGAGCCAATCGACATACCGGGTACAATGCGCACTGGGGGTGTAGTCATCGGCACCGCCCAGCAGAAACACAATGGGCGCGGTACTGACCGGCTCCGCCATATACGGGATGGAGCACGAGGCATAGAGCGCCACATGGAGCGCGAACCGTATATCACCCTCGGCCATGACCGCCCGGCGAAACGGCTCAAGCGCGCTGTACAGCGCCACTTGGCCGCCTTTCGAGAAGCCGATGATCCCGATGCGAGTCGGATCGATACGCGGGTGGGTCGCCAGCAGGCCGAGCGCATGCAGCGCATCAGCAACACTGGCGGCGAGCGGTAGCCTGCTTTGATCCGCGCCGGTTGAGGCAATCCCGCGCGGGCCGAAGCTGTCCACCACGAAGGTCGCGACGCCGAGCTTCCTCAACCGCTCTGCCCAAGCCAGTTCACGGTCGGGCAGGATGCCCCCGCTGCCGTGAGAAATCACCATGGCGGGGAGGCGTTCTGACGCGGTACCGCCGCCTTCATTCGGGAAGGCGAGCGTCCCGCTGATGACCGATGCGGGCGCGTCGCCTGCCAGAAATTGGGTTGGGCCGCTGGGTGTCACCGACGGGAACAGAATCTGGCCGCTCCGCCCATCGGAGAGATTCGATACGGTCTCTCCGTAAGCCGGTTCGATAAACGCCACCGCGAGCAGAACCACGCATGACGCTACCTGCGTTAAAGCGCGCATTTGTCGGTTCCTCCATACACCCACCAGGCGGAGAAGATATTTCACGGTCATCTCGGGCGAACGCAGTGATCAGGACAATGGGAATGTATAGATAAAACGGATCATGAGTTCCCAATCCGTCGCGCGGTTCCAGGGGAGGGCACCGATGCGGCGGAATGTCGGGTTCGACGAAGGACGCCAAGCCCACCCTTGACGCCGCCTCCCCCCTGTACCATCCCTACTCCGCACCCCTGCGGAGAACCCCATGCCCTATGCCAGCCTGCGTGACTTCATCGACCGTCTGGAATCCAGCGGGCGGCTGGTGCGTGTCACCGCGCCGGTCTCCACGCATCTGGAGATGACGGAGATCCAGACGCGGCTGCTGGCGGAGAAGGGGCCGGCGGTGATCTTCGAGAATCCGGTCGATGCCGAAGGGCGGCCGCAGGGCATGCCGGTGCTGGTCAATCTGTTCGGCACGGTGGAGCGGGTGGCCTGGGGCATGGACCGGGAGCCGCATCAGCTGCGCGAGGTCGGCGAGACGCTGGCCTTCCTGCGCCAGCCGGAGCCGCCGGGCGGCTTTCGCGAGGCGATGGAGATGCTGCCGCTGCTGAAGACCGTCATGGCGATGAAGCCGAAGACGGTGTCCCGCGCGCCCTGCCAGGAGGTGGTGCTGCAGGGCGACGAGATCGATCTCTCCAAACTGCCGATCCAGGGCTGCTGGCCGGGCGAGCCGGCACCGCTGATCACCTGGCCGCTGGTCGTCACCAAGGGGCCGTCGGGCAAGCGCGAGGATGCGTTCAACCTCGGCATCTACCGCATGCAGGTGACGGGGCGGAACACCACGCTGATGCGCTGGCTGAAGCATCGCGGCGGGGCGCAGCATCACCAGCGCTGGAAGAAGGCGAAGTCGGAGCCGCTGCCCGCCGCCGTGGTCATCGGCGCCGATCCCGGCACCATCCTGGCCGCCGTGACGCCGGTGCCGGACACGCTGTCGGAATACCAGTTCGCCGGGCTGCTGCGCGGCAAGAAGGTCGAGCTGGTCGATTGCAAGACCGTGCCGCTGAAGGTGCCGGCCGAGGCCGAGATCGTCATCGAGGGCCATGTCTCGCTGGACCAGTATGGCGATGAAGGGCCGTATGGCGACCATACCGGCTATTACAATTCGGTGGAGCCTTTCCCGGTCTTCACCGTGTCCTGCATCACCATGCGGAAAAAGCCGATCTACCTGTCGACCTTCACCGGGCGGCCGCCGGACGAACCCTCGGTGCTGGGCGAGGCGCTGAACGAGGTGTTTATCCCGCTGTTCCAGCAGCAATTCCCGGAGATCGTGGATTTCTGGCTGCCGCCCGAGGGGTGCAGCTACCGCATCGCCGTGGTGTCGATGAAGAAGGCCTATCCCGGCCATGCCAAGCGGGTGATGCTGGGCGTGTGGTCGTATCTCCGGCAGTTCATGTACACGAAATGGGTCATCGTGGTGGATGACGATATCGATGCCCGCGACTGGAAGGATGTGATGTGGGCGCTGTCCACCCGCATGGACCCGGCGCGGGATATCACGGTGATCGAGAACACCCCCATCGATTATCTGGATTTCGCCAGCCCGGAGAGCGGCCTGGGCAGCAAGATCGGCCTCGACGCCACCAACAAATGGCCGCCCGAGACCAAGCGCGAATGGGGCGAGAAGCTGTTCATGGATTCCGACGTGGTCGATACCGTCACCCGGCGCTGGGCCGAACTCGGCCTGCCCGGAACGGGGAAGCCGATCTGGAAGTGAGGCTTGACCAACTTGACCAAATCATGGGGAGGGCCGATAATCCCCCTATGGGAAAGACGCTGAACATCTACGAGGCGAAGACCCAGCTTTCGGCGCTGGTGGAGCGCGCGGCGGCGGGCGAGGAGATTGTCATCGCGAAAGCCGGGCAGCCGCGCGCGCGGCTCGTGCCGCTGGCGGAAAGCCGCCCGTCGGCCCGCCGCCGCCCTGCCGGCACGCTGCGCATCCGTCATATGGCGGCGGATTTCGACGCGCCGCTCCCCGCCGACATCCAGGCCGCCTTTGAGGGCCGCGAGGAGAGCCGGGACGAGGAGCCGGTTTGAGGCTGCTGCTCGACACCCATGCCTATCTCTGGTGGGACATGGGTGGTGCGCTGCTGCATCCCGCCGCATACGCGGCGATCGCCGATCCGGGCAACGCGGTGCTTGTCAGCGCCGCCAGCGTCTGGGAGATCGCCATCAAGCGCGCGGTCGGCAAGCTGGATTTCGAGGGGGCCATCGCGCCGAACATTCTGGAAAACGGCTTTGATGTGCTGGATATCGGCGCGGCGCATGCCGAGCGTGCCGGCCATTTGCCACCGCATCACAGCGACCCGTTCGACCGTATGCTGGTGGCGCAGGCCGACCTCGACAAGCTGGTGCTGGTCACGCGGGACAGCCGCCTGCAGCTTTACGGCATCCCGATCCTGACAGCGTGAGGCCCTGATGAGCGACATTATCTTCCGCGACGCCACCCGCGCCGATGTGCCCGTCGTGATCCGCCTGCTGGCCGACGATGCGCTGGGCGCGGCGCGTGAGCGGCTGGAGGAGCGGTTGCCGGCGGCCTATTACGACGCCTTCGCGGCCATCGAGGCGGACCCGAACAATCGGCTGCTGGTGGCGGAGCGCGAGGGGCGGCTGGTCGGCTGCGCGCAGCTCACCTTCATTCCCGGCCTGTCGCTGATCGGCATGACCCGCGCGCAGATCGAGGCGGTGCGGGTGGATTCCACGGCGCGCGGCCACGGCATCGGCGAGGCGCTGATCCGTCATTGCATCGCGCTGTCGCGCGCCGCCGGCTGCGGCTTGGTGCAACTGACCACGGATAAGAGCCGCGTCGACGCCCACCGCTTCTACGAACGGCTGGGGTTCGTTGGCAGCCATCTCGGCATGAAGCTGAAATTCTAGGCGCGGCGTCTGCCGGTTGCGGCGTCCGGCGTCACGGCCTATCTGTTGAGACGCACACTCCGTTCCGTCATCTCTCCCCAATGGCCCACTGCCCCCCAAGGACCTCATGACCGATACCGGCAAGATCGATTCGCTCTCCCTGCTGTCCGACCTGATCGCCGAGGCGAGGAAGGCCGGCGCGGATTCCGCCGATGCGGTGCTGGTTGAGGGCGATTCGCTGTCGCACGCCCAGCGCCTGGGCAAGCTGGAGAAGGTCGAGCGGGCCGAGGGCAAGGATCTGGGGCTGCGGGTGTTCGTCGGCCAGCGCTCCGCCATCGTCTCCTCCACCGACTTCAAGAAGGACGCGCTGCGCGAGGCGGTGGAGCGCGCCGTCGCCATGGCGAAGCTGGCGCCGGAAGACAAATATGCCGGCATCGCCGATCCGTCGCAGATCGCCAAAAGCTGGCCGACGCTGGATATGGTAGACGCCGCCGAGCCGACGCCGGAGGCGCTGGCCGCGCGCGCCGCCGCCGTCGAGGAGGCCGCGCTTGCCGTCGCCGGGGTCAGCAACTCCGAAGGGGCGGAGGCAAGCTGGGGCCGCTCCGCCGTCACGCTGGTCGCCTCGAACGGTTTCGCCGGGCGCTATGCCCGCACCAGCCAGGGCGTCAGCGTTTCCGTGCTAGCCGAGAAGGACGGCGCGATGGAGACGGATTACGATTTCTCCGCCGCCGTCTATGGCGCGGATCTGGACGATCCCGCCGATGTCGGCCGCCGCGCCGGGGAGCGCGCCGTGGCCAAGCTGGGCGCGCGCAAGGCAAAGACGGCACAGGTGCCGGTGATCTTCGATCCGCGCGTCTCGCGCAGCCTGCTGGGCCATCTGATCGGCGCGATCACCGGCCCCTCGGTGACGCGGGGCACCAGCTTCCTGAAGGACAGGCTGGGCCAGCGCATCTTCCCTGAAGGCGTGATTATCGTTGACGATCCGCACCGGTCGCGCGGCCTGGCGACCAAGCCGTTCGACGGCGAGGGGCTGTCGAACGGCCATGCCGAGATCGTCTCCGACGGCATCCTGACCACCTGGCTGCTCGATCTGTCGAGCGCCCGGCAGCTCGGCATGAACCCTACAGGCCATGCCCGGCGCGGCACCGGCGGGCCGCCCTCGCCGGGCACCTCGAATCTGCATCTGGCCCCCGGCACGCTGACGCCGGCGCAGTTGATGGGCGATATCGCGCAAGGCTTCTACGTCACCCAGTTGATGGGCATGGGGGTGAATGGCGTGACCGGCGATTACAGCCGGGGCGCGTCGGGCTTCTGGATCGAGAAGGGCGAGATCGCCTATGCGGTCAGCGAGGTCACCATCGCCGGCAATCTCAAGGATATGTTCCTGGCGCTGACCCCGGCCGACGATCTGGATTTCAAGACCAGCGTCACCGCCCCCACCGTCCGCATCGACGGGATGACCGTCGCCGGCAGCTGATAAGTCCCGTCCTGGTGGCATGAGGGGGTTCCACAACCGGCGCTCGACCCCCGGTTGCCGCGCTTGTATGGTCGCGGCTCATGCAGGCTGTGTTCAACGTCGCCCTTCCCGTCTTCGGCATCATGCTGGCCGGCTATTTGTCCGGCCGTGTGGGGCTGCTGGGCGACACGGCCTCGCAGGCGCTGAACAGCTTCGTCTATTACTTCGCCATGCCGCCGCTGCTGTTCCTGTCGATCGCGCAGGTGCCGCTGGGCGATATCTTCAACTGGCCGTTCCTGGCGGCCTATACCGGTGGGGTGCTGGCGGTCTTCGTCATCGCCGTGGTGGCCGGGCTGATCTTCTTCCCCGGCCGGCCGGCGCTGCATTCGATGCAGGGCATGGCGGCGACCTTCGCCAATACCGGCTATATGGGCGTGCCGCTGTTCATCGCCGCCTTCGGCGACCAGATGCTGCTGCCGGCCTTCATCACCACGCTGTATAATGGCGCGCTCTATATCGGCGTGATGATCATCCTGATCGAGCTGGACATGAAGGCCGGCTCTAAGCCGCTGCACATTCTGCGCGATGTCGGCATCGCCATCGCCAAGAACCCGCTGGTGATGGCGGCAATGGTCGGGCTGATCTTCTCCGCCTTCGCCATTCCGGTGCCCACGCCGCTGCTGAATTTCTCGAAGATACTGGGCGCGGCGGCCGGGCCGGCGGCGTTGTTCTCGATGGGCCTGTTTCTCTACGGCAAGCCGCTGAAAGGCGGGCGGGCGGAGGTCGGGCTGATGACCTTCCTGAAGCTGATCGTCATGCCGCTGGTCACCTGGTGGCTGGCCGTGCCGGTGATGGGGATGGACCCGTTCTGGGCCGCCTCGGCGGTCATCATGGCGGCCCTGCCGACCGGCGGCCTCGCCTTCGTGCTGTCGCTGCGCTACGGCATCTACACCCAGCGCATGAGCGCCACCATCCTGGTTTCGACCGTGCTGTCGGTCTTCACCGTCTCCGCCATCCTGGTCTATTTCGGGATCGAGTAGGGGGGAGACGTGCCGCCGTACCCTTCGAGACGCCCTCTGCGAGGGCTCCTCAGGGTGAGGTCATT
>NZ_LPXN01000168.1 GCF_001618175.1 Oceanibaculum pacificum
CAGAGCCCGGCGGTGCCGGAGCGGGCGCCGACCCCGCAGCCCCCGGCGGCGCAAACGCCCGCGCCAAGCACGCCCCCGGCGGCGAATGCGCCGGCCGCAGCGCCTTCCGCCGCCGCAAGCACCCCGCCGGTTTCCGGCGGGCGCTTCAAGGTGCAGCTCGGCGCGGTGCGCTCGGCCGAGGCGGCGACGCAGGAATGGAACCGCCTCAAGGGCCGCTACAAGGGCGAGCTGGGCAGCCTGACGCTCTCCACCCAGACCGTCGAGGTGGCGGGCAAGGGGACCTATCACCGGGTTCAGGCCGGCCCGCTGGACGAGGCCGCGGCCACCAAGGTGTGCGACGCGCTGAAGGCGCAGAAGCAGGCCTGCCTGATCGTTCGCCCCTGATCGTCTATCCGCAACCTCCGGGTTCGTTCATGAGCACACCCAGCGCCGTCATCTTCGGCCTTGCCGGCACCACGCTCAGCGCGGCGGAGCGCGCGCTGTTCAAGGCCTGCGATCCGGCCGGCTTCATCCTGTTCCAGCGCAATTGCGAGACGCCGGAGCAGGTGGCCGCGCTGACGCGCGAGCTGCGCGCCTGCATCGGCCGGGAGAACGCGCCGATCCTGATCGACCAGGAAGGCGGGCGGGTGCAGCGGCTGAAGCCGCCGCATTGGCGTCAGGCCCCGCCGGCCGGCGTTTTCGCCAAGCTGTACGAGACCGATCCCGAAGCGGCGATGGAGGGCGCGCATCTGAACGCGCGGCTGATCGCCGAGGAGCTGTCGGCGCTGGGCATCGACGTCGATTGCGCCCCGGTGCTCGACCTGCTGCGGCCGGAGACCCACGGCATCATCGGCGACCGCGCCTACGGCGCCGGGCTGGAGGCTGTGGCGGCCCTGGGCCTCGCCGTCGCCAACGGGCTGATGGCCGGCGGCGTGCTGCCGGTGATCAAGCATATTCCCGGGCATGGCCGGGCCACGGTCGACAGCCATCTGGAGCTGCCGGTGGTCGCGGCTTCGCGCGCGGAGCTGGAGCAGAGCGATTTCGGGGCCTTCGCCGCCCTGTCGGAAGCGCCGTTCGGCATGACCGCGCATGTGGTCTACAGCGCCATTGACCCGGACCGGCCGGCCACCATCTCGAAAATCATGATCGAGGAAGTGATCCGCAAGACCATCGGCTTCGGCGGCTGCCTGATGTCGGACGATATCGGCATGAAGGCGCTGGGCGGCGATTATGCGTCGCGCACCCGCGACTGCCTGGATGCCGGCTGCGACCTGGTCCTGCATTGCAGCGGCGATTTCGTCGAGATGGAGCAGGTGGCGGGGGCGATCCGGCCGTTGGAAGGCCAAGCCGCCCGCCGCTTCGCCCGCGCCCTGCGCGGCCTGCCGGAGAAGACCGCGTTCGACCGCGAGCGGGCGCTGGCCCGGCTCGACACGCTGCTGGCCGCCTAAAGGGGCACCGCATTGGATTATCTCGCCGAGGTGCTGCTGGCCGCGTCGGTCTGGGTGCTGCCGGTCCTGATCGCGATCACCTTCCACGAGGCAGCGCACGGCTTCGTCGCCTGGCGGCTGGGCGACCATACGGCCAAGCAGCAGGGGCGGGTGACCTTCAACCCGCTGAAGCATGTCGATCCGTTCGGCACCATCATCCTGCCCGGCCTGCTGCTGCTGGTGCGGGCACCCTTCCTGTTCGGCTTCGCCAAGCCGGTGCCGGTGAATTTCTCCAACCTGAACAATCCGCGCCGCGACATGGTGCTGGTCGCCGCCGCCGGGCCGGGGATCAATCTGGTGCTGGCGGTGGTCGCCGCGGTGGGGCTGCATCTGGTGCCGCTTCTGCCGGAAAGCGTGGCATACTGGACGCTGGAGAATCTGAAAAACGCGATCTGGCTGAATCTGGTGCTGGCCGTCTTCAACATGCTGCCGATCCCGCCGCTGGATGGCGGCCGCGTCGCCGTCGGGCTGCTGCCCTATGCGCTGGCGATCCGCCTGGCGAAGCTGGAACGCGCCGGGCTGGTGCTGGTGATCGGCGGGCTTTTCCTGATACCCTTCGGGCTGGCGCAGATCGGCATTGATTTTCCCATCGTCGACTGGCTGGTGCTGGCCCCGGTGCAGTATCTGGGCAACGCCATCCTGTCGGGCGTCGGGGTGATCTAGGGCATGGCCGGCCCCGAGGCGTTCGAGGAGGACGAGGCCCCGGCGGCGGCGCTGGGTCCGCAGCTCATCCTCGACCTCGACGGCTTCGAAGGGCCGATCGATCTGCTGCTGACCCTGGCGCGCGACCAGAAGGTCGATCTGACGCGCATCTCCATCCTGAAGCTGGCCGAGCAATATCTCGACTTCATCAACCGGGCGCAGCGGCTGCATCTGGAGATCGCGGCCGATTATCTGGTGATGGCCGCCTGGCTGGCCTTCCTGAAATCCCGCCTGTTGCTGCCGCCGCCGCCCGGCGAGGCCGAGCCGTCGGGCGAGGAGATGGCCGAGGCGCTGGCCTTCCAGCTACAGCGGCTGGGTGCTATGCAGGAAGCCGGC
Source organism: Oceanibaculum pacificum (assembly GCF_001618175.1). GTDB lineage: Bacteria > Pseudomonadota > Alphaproteobacteria > Oceanibaculales > Oceanibaculaceae > Oceanibaculum > Oceanibaculum pacificum. Next base: position 2,505 of record NZ_LPXN01000168.1, read on the forward strand.
GTGCGGCTGATGGCGCAGCCGCGCCTGGGCCAGGACGTGTTCGCGCGCGGCGCGCCGGAGATATTCCCGACGCTGATCCGCTCGACCATCGACGTGTCGCTCTACGACATGCTGAAGGCCTATGCCGATTTCCGCCGCCGGACCGAGCACAAGTCGCTGCGCATCGCGCCGACCAGGCTCTATTCCATCGAGGATGCGCTGGACCGGCTGCGCCTGCTGGTCGGAAAGGTGCCGGACTGGACGGTGCTGCAAAGCTTCCTGCCGTCCGGCCTGCGCGACCCGATGATCCTGCGCTCCGCCATCGCCGCCAATTTCGGGGCCAGCCTGGAGCTGGCCAAGCAGGGCGCCATCGAGCTGAAGCAGAGCGAGACCTTCGGCCCGATCTTCCTGCGCACCCGCGCGCGGGAGGAGACATGAGCGCCGAGCGGGACCGCGCGCAGGCGCTGCGCCTACTGGAGGCGATGCTGTTCGCGGCCGCCGAGCCCGTCGCCGAGGCGCAGCTTGCCGAGCGCCTGCCGGATGGTATGGATATCAAAGAGTTGCTGACCGATCTTGCGGGGCTGTACGAAAATCGCGGCGTGGTTCTGACGCGCATCGCCGGCAGCTGGACCTTCCGCACCGCGCCCGATCTGGCGCCGATGCTGGCGCAGGAGCGCGAGCAGGTGCGCAAGCTGTCGCGCGCCGCCATCGAGACGCTGGCGATCATCGCCTATCACCAGCCGATCACCCGGGCGGAGGTGGAGGAGGTGCGCGGCGTCGGCCTGTCCAAGGGCACGCTGGACGTGCTGCTGGAAGCCGGCTGGGTGAAGCCCGGCCGCCGCCGCGAATCGCCGGGCCGGCCGCTGACCTGGGTGACGACGGATGTGTTTCTCAGCCATTTCGGCCTGGCCGACCTGAAGGAGCTGCCCGGCGTGGAGGAGTTGAAGGCCGCCGGCCTGCTCGACAAGCGGCCCAGCCTCGCCACCATTGCGATGCGCGAGGAAGAGGCCGATATGGCAAGCGGTTCCGCAGATGAGGAGGAGGGGGACGAACCCCTGCTGCTCGACGAGGAGGATCTGTAAGTGTCTGCCCTGGCGGCCAAGCCCGCGCCCGAGTACATGCTGGAGGCCCGCGGCCTCGCCCATCGCTACGGCGCTGTGTCGGCGCTGCGCGGCGTCGATCTGGCGATAGCGCCCGGCGAAGTGGTGGCGCTGGTCGGCCCGTCGGGCTGCGGCAAGACCACCATGCTGCGGCTGTGCGCCGGCGTGGAGGAGCTGCAACAGGGGCATTTATCGATCGCCGGCCAGCTTGTCGCCGAGCCGGGCCGCGCGCTGCCGCCGGAACGCCGCGGCGTCGGCTTCGTGTTCCAGGATTACGCGCTGTTCCCGCATCTGAAGGTGATCGAGAATGTCGGCTTCGGCCTGGATCATGTAGGCGCCGCCGAGCGCCGGCAGCGCGGCCTGGCGGCGCTGGAGCAGGTCGGCATGGCGGCCCATGCGCAGAAATACCCGCACCAGCTTTCCGGCGGCCAGCAGCAGCGCGTGGCGCTGGCCCGCGCGCTGGCCCCGCAGCCGCGCATCGTGCTGCTGGACGAGCCGTTCTCCGGCCTGGACGCGCAGCTTCGCGGCCAGGTGCGCGACGATACGCTGCACGTGCTGAAGCGCGCCGGCACGGCCACCCTGCTGGTCACCCACGATGCGGAGGAGGCGATGTTCATGGCCGACCGCATCGCGGTGATGCGTGACGGGCTGGTGCAGCAGATGGGAACGCCGGTCGATATCTACTACAAACCGGCCAACGCCTATGTCGCCGCCTTCTTCAGCGACGTGAACCGGATTGGCGGCATCGTGCGGGGCGGCGCGGTGGCGACGCCCTTCGGCCCGATCCCCGCGCCGGGGCTGGCGGACGGGCTGGCGGTCGAGGCGATCATCCGGCCGGAGGCGCTGCGCCTGGCCGCCATCGAGGCGGCGGATGCTACGATGCCGACCGCGCGGGTCGTCGCGGCGCGCATGCTGGGCCGCGCCAGCCTGGTGCATCTGGAGGCGGAGGGCGGTGGACCGGAGCGCCCGCCGCTGCATCTGCACAGCCGGGTGCCGGGCCTGTTCCTGCCCCGGGAAGGGGAGCGCGTCGCGGTCTCGCTGGATCGCCAGCAGGCCTTTATCTTCCCGAAGGAAAGCGAGCCCTGAACGTTGCCTGGGTAGGTTCTTTCTGCCATTATCCGGCTCGAATAGGGTAGGCGGACAACCCACTTAATGGGGAGACAATCCTGATGCGCTTCGGATGAACCGGCGCGCGGGATGACCGGAGCGAGCGGAGTTAGAGCATATGAGTATCGGTTTCTGGCAGGTCATCCTGATCCTGGTGATCGTGCTGATCATCTTCGGGGCGGGCAAGCTGCCGAAGGTCATGGGCGACGTCGCCAAGGGCGTGAAGAGCTTCAAGTCCGGCATGAAGGACGAGGACGACGCTCCGGCCGACGCCAACAAGACAATCAATCAGTCGAATGCAACGAACGCCGCCCCGACGGCCGCCCCAAAGGCCGCTGCGGCAGCCGATCCGGCGCCGGCGGCTGCGCCCCACAAGGACGAGGTCGCCAAGGGCTGAGCCTTCAGGCCCCGGCATGGCGGGTTTAGCGCCGTGCCGGGGATCGTTCGTCCGGAGATTGGTGGGTTGCCATGTTCGATCTGGGATGGGGCGAGATAGCGGTTATCGCGCTGGTCGCCATCATCGTTCTCGGCCCCAAGGAACTACCCAACGCGTTGAGAATGATGGGCCGCGCCATGCGCAAGGTCCGCGAAGTCTCGCGCGAGTTCCAGGGCCATGTCGACGATATGGTGCGCGAGGCGGAACTGGACGATGTGCGCAAGCAGCTCGACGATGTGCGCACCAAGGGCATCGCCAATACGATCCAGGACCATGTCGACCCGAAGCGCGAGCTGGACATGAAATTCGACCCCACCACGGGGAAGGAGATCAAGCCGGCCGAGCCGGCTGCGACCTCCCCGGCCCAGCCCGCCGCCCTCGATTCCAAGCCCGTCGTTCCGATGGCCGCCGCTTCGACCGAGCCGGCGCCCCAGCCGGTGACCGAGCCGGCAATCGCCCCGGGCGCCGAGACCAAGCCCTCCGACAAAGCGCCAGGCGCATGACGAAGCAGGATTGCCGCCGGTGACCGATAACCCCGAAGACAACAAGATGCCGCTGCTCGAACATCTGGTCGAGCTGCGCAACCGGCTGATGTATGCGGTGGGCGGGCTGTTTATCGCCTTCGTCGCCTGCTACATGGTGGCCGAGCATATCTACGCCTTCCTGGTGCAGCCGCTGGCCGACATTCTGGGCCATGAAGCCGGCCGCCGGATGATCTACACCAATCTGACGGAAGCCTTCTTCACCTATGTGAAGGTGGCGCTGTGGGCGGCGTTCTTCCTGTCCTTTCCGATCATCGCCGCGCAGCTCTGGATGTTCGTAGCCCCGGGGCTGTACAAGCATGAGCGGCAGGCTTTCCTGCCGTTCCTGGTGGCCACGCCGGTGCTGTTCTTCATGGGCGGGGCGCTGGCCTATTATTTCGTCATGCCGATGGCCTGGCAATTCTTCCTGGGCTTCGAGACCGGCGGCGTCGACGGGGCGCTGCCGATCCAGCTTGAAGCCCGGGTCGGCGAGTATCTCAGCCTGGTGATGACGCTGATCTTCGCCTTCGGCCTGGCCTTCGAGCTGCCGGTGTTCCTGACCCTGCTGGGCCGGGCCGGCATTGTCTCGGCGAACAGCCTGCGGCAGAAGCGGCGCTACATCATCGTGGTCATGTTCGTGGTGGCGGCCATCCTGACGCCGCCAGACCCGATCAGCCAGATCAGCCTGGCGGTGCCGCTGCTGATTCTCTACGAAATCTCGATCTGGACCGTGCGCATGGCCGAACGCAAGAAGGCCGCGCGCGAGGCCGCCGAGGAGGCCGAGGACGCGGCCGATTCCGACGCGGAAAAACCCGCCGGCTAGGCGATTATTTCCGCTTCCCGCGCGGCCCTCGGCAATTCCTGCCGCCAGGGCCGGGGGCGGGCCGGCGAAACCCCAGTATTTCCGCCGCTTTCTCCATTCGGCACGGTGCTTGCTTCTACTCTGTCGACTGGCCGGATATATCCGGGCGCAAGAGGGAAGCGGACGATGGAACTGACGCAAATGGCCCTGTACCGGGGCATCAAGCAGAAGATGGATTGGCTGACCCAGCGCCAGTCCCTGCTGTCCGAGAATATCGCCAACGCGAATACCCCTGGCTATGTCAGCCGCGACCTGGAGAAGCCGAATTTTCGCGCCCTGGTCCGCGACGTGCCGCGCATCAATGTGGCGGCCACCGACAAGGGGCACCTGCAGGGCATTCGCCGGGATGGCGTGCGCGATATGAAGGACCCCACGAAGCAACCCTATGAAGTGACGATCAGCGGCAACACCGTCTCGCTGGAGCAGCAGCTGATGAAAGTGTCGGAAACCCAGGCGGATTTCCGGCTGGTGACCAATCTGTATCGCCAGAATGTCGGCATGCTGAAGATGGCCGTCGGCCGTCAGCCGGGCGCGTAAGGCCGGATCGGGCAGAGGAGAGGGATAATGGCTCAGGATCTGATGAACGCGATGAAGATATCCTCCTCGGGCATGAAGGCCCAGGGGATGCGCATCCGCGTCGCTTCCGAAAATCTCGCCAACGCCGATTCGGTGGCCGGACCCGGCCAGGATCCGTATCGCCGCAAGATCATGACCTTCAGCAACGTCCTCGACCGCGCGAACAACGTGCATCTGGTCCAGGTGAACCGGGTGTTCAACGACACCTCGCAATTCGAGATGCAGTACGACCCCAGCCATCCCTTCGCCGACCAGGACGGCTATGTGATGAGCCCGAACGTGAACACGATGGTCGAGATGATGGACATGCGCGAGGCCCAGCGCAGCTACGAGGCCAATTTGAACGTCATCGAAAGCTCGATGTCGATGCTGACGAGGACCATCGATCTTCTGCGCAGTTAGTGGTAAAACTCGACGGATTGTCTTGAAGCGCCATCGGCGTTTCGCAAGGAGGGGACCATGGTAGCCAAGATCGGCGATGCGATTGCCGCCTACACCAAGGTGCCGCAGGGCGGCGGGATGGAAGCGCGCGATGTCGGCCGCGATTTCGCCAGCTTCATCCGCGATGCCGCCGACGACGCCCACAACGTCATGAAGACCGGCGAGAAGATGAGCCTGCAGGCCGTCACCGGCCAGGCCGATCTGAATGATGTGGTGTCCGCCGTGAACAGCGCCGAGGTGACCTTGCAGACCGTCGTCGGCCTGCGCGACCGCATGGTCCAGGCCTACCAGGAAATCCTGCGCATGCCGATGTGACGGCGGAAGGATCGCTGTGGACGCCGTCGATGTCATCGACGTAGCGCGCGACGCGCTGCTGATTACCCTGATTATTTCCGCCCCGGTCATGCTGGTCGGGCTGATTATCGGCCTGATCATCTCGATATTTCAGGCGCTGACCCACATCCAGGAAATGACGCTGGTCTTCGTGCCGAAAATCCTGGTCGTCTTCGCCAGCCTGTTCGTGCTGCTGCCCTTCATGCTCTCGACCTTGCTGACCTTCACCCAGGGCCTTGTCGACCGCATGATCGCGCTCGGCTAGGCCGGCCGGACAGGCCCCGGACCGGCAATGCCTTTCGAGCTTTTCCTCCCCGCCCAGTTCTACGCCTTCTTCCTGGTGTTCGCCCGCATGGGGTCCGCCGTCATGCTGATGCCTGGCATTGGCGAGGGGCTGGTCTCGACGCGGGTGCGGCTGACCTTCGCGCTGCTGCTGGCCTTTGTCGTGCTGCCGGCGGTGCAGCCCGTGCTGCCGCCGATGCCGGCCACCGTGCCGGGATTGACCCTGCTGGTCGCCGGGGAGGTGCTGGTCGGCTTCTTCATCGGCAGCATCGCGCGCATCGCCCTGCTGCTGCTGGAGACGGCGGGCTTCATCATCTCGATGCAGATCGGCCTGGCCTCGGCCCAGGCGTTCAACCCCAGCCTCGGCACCCAGGGCTCGCTGCCGGGCGCCTTTCTGGGCACGCTGGGGCTGTTGATGATCTTCGTCACCAACCTGCATCATCTGTTCCTGCTGGGGCTGGTCGACAGCTATACGATCTTCCAGCCGGGCATGGCGCTGCCGCTCGGCGATTTCTCGCACGAGATCACCCGCATGGTGGCCGATGGCTTCCGCGTCGCCTTGCAGATTTCCGCGCCGCTGCTGGTGATCGGCACGCTGTTTTATTGCGGCCTCGGCATCCTGTCCCGGCTGATGCCGCAATTGCAGATATTCTTCGTCGCCCTGCCGGTGCAGCTCACCTTGGGGCTGTTTTTGTTCTCGCTGATTCTATCCGCCGCAATGATGTGGTTCTTGCGCTATTATGAAAGCGTGCTGACCCGCTTTCTGTCGCCCTAAGCGTCTGGATGACCGCCGATGTCGGACGAAGACGATTCCTCTAAAACAGAGGACCCGACAAGCAAGAAACTGGAAGACGCCCGCGAGAAAGGCCAGGTGCCGGTCTCGCGCGAAATCTCCAGCTGGTTCTCGCTGCTCGGCGGGCTGATCGTCATCGGCGTGTTCGGGGCCGCCATCTGCAAGCAGATGTACGAGGTGCTGCGCCCGTTCCTGGAAAAGCCGCACGAGATGAAGGCCGATTCCGGCGGCGTCGGCGACGCGCTGGGCTATATCGCCTTCGGCACCGGCTTCGCCCTGATCATCCCGGTGCTGATCTTCGTCGCCTTCGCCTTCATGTCCAACTTCATGCAGAACGGCCTGCTGTTCGCGCCCGAGGCGATCGCGCCGAAGCTGCAGAACATCTCGCCGCTGAAGGGGCTAAAGCAGATTTTCTCGCTGAAGGGCTTCGTCGAGTTCCTGAAGGGGCTGTTCAAGATCGCCGTCATCGGCGCGCTGCTCACCCTCCTGCTCTGGCCGGAATTGTCGCGGCTGGAGGAGATCATGCAGCTCGACCCGGTCACCATGCTGGAGGAAATCCGCTGGATGCTGATCAAGCTGCTGGGCGGGGCGGTGGCGGTCATGGCGGTCATCGCCATCGCCGATCTGGTCTATCAGCGCTATCAGTTCACCGAGGATATGCGCATGACCAAGCAGGAAGTGCGCGACGAATACAAGCAGACCGAGGGCGACCCGCATGTGAAGGGACGGCTGCGCAATCTGCGTATGCAGCGCGCCCGGCAGCGCATGATGGCCGCGGTGCCCTCGGCCACGGTGGTGATCACCAACCCGACCCATTACGCCGTCGCGCTGAAATATGAGCGCGACAGCATGGAGGCGCCGATGCTGGTCGCCAAGGGCGTCGACGCGGTGGCGCTGCGCATCCGCGAACTGGCGGAGGAGAGCGGGGTGCCCATCGTCGAGAACCCGCCGGTCGCCCGCCTGCTGTTCGCCACCGTCGAGCTGGACCAGGAGATCAAGGCCGAGCAGTACCAGGCCGTCGCCGAGATCATCACCTATGTGTTCCGGATGGATCGCGACCGTGGCGGCGGCGGCGGCCGGACCGTTGCCCAGGGAGCAAATCGTGCCGCCGGCTAGCGTCGCGGGGTCGAGGGTGCTGGCGTCGGGCGCGGCGTTGGCCGGGTTGGTGGCGCCCATCACTTCACGGTTCTTGGCAACGGCGTTCTCGCCCTCGAACACCTGGACCACGACCGGACCGGAGATCATGAAGCTGACCAGTTCGCCGAAGAACGGGCGCTCCTTGTGCACGGCGTAGAAGCCCTCGGCCTGCTCCTGGGTCAGGCGCATCCGCTTCTGCGCGACGATGCGCAGACCGGCTTCCTCGAAGCGGGCGTTGATCTTGCCCGTCAGGTTGCGGCGGGTGGCGTCCGGCTTGATGATCGACAGGGTGCGCTCGATGGCCATGATGGTTCGCTCCAGAAGGCTTATTGGGGGTAAACTGGTGGCGGGGTTTATAGCGGGCGTGCTGCGTTGCGGCAACAGCCAGCTTCAGGCGGCCTTCTCCCAGCCGCCCTGGTCCTTCTGACGCCAGTAGGCCAGCTCGTGCCCGGCCGCCTTCAGCGCCTTCCAGCGCTCGCGCGCCGCACTCAGCGCCGCCGGGTCGCGCCCGTCGAAAATATCGTGGCAACGCTCGAAACCGTCCAGCAGGTCCGAGGTGGCGCCATCGGTCAGGAACAGGTAGTCGGCATTATTGGCGTTCCCGTCCGTCTCCGCCAGCCAGACCGGCTGCGCCTCGGGTCGGCCATCCTTCGCCGTGCCGTGCGGCAGGAAGCTTTCGTCGCTGAAGCGCCACAGATGATCCGCCAGCGCTTCCACCCGCTCGGCCGAGGAGGCCAGCACCAGCGCCCGCTTGCCGCGCGCCAGCGTCATCTCCAGCAGCCGCGGCAACTCCGCCTCCAGATCGCTGCGCTGCAGATGATAGAACCAGATCGTCGCCATGCCGGGAAAGGTAGCCGATCTGGTCGCCTGGTTGCAATCACTACGCGAATAGCGTACATAATTGGTGATGCTAGAGGCCGAGGAAATAGGCATAGAAATCACGGAGGCCGAGCATCCGGTGGTTCAGATTGCCGTGACCACATCCTTGGGCACGCTGAACATACTGGCGGAAATCTCCATTACAGGCCGCACCCTTACGCTACGGCAGGCACATATAGACGGGCTTCGCCCCGGAAGCCTGGGGCGGGCTGGCCTGAATGCGATAGCTCGGAAACTATTGGAGGTCGCAGATGTCGACGAAATCATCGTTCAGGGCGCTCGTCGAACGTCGGGAAGACGCAAAGGCGAAATACCCGCACCCTTCCGGTTCCCCGCTGTCGATTAGCCTGTCTCTCCAGGGCGACTTCACACGACACAGCGATCTCGTCCGCTTGTTGCGGGAGGGAGGAATCGGCCTCAAGGCAGCTCACGGCCACCTTACCCGGCTGGCGGAGCAGGGCAGAACGGAATTGCGAATACCCGACGTGTCGGATATCCCCGCCTTCATCAACCGCCTGAGGTCACTGGACCTAGACGTGGCCTTGCTGCAACCGCCCGGCAAAATGGATGTCCGCGCAATCCGCGAAAGGCTTCACCTGACGCAGGAAGCCTTTGCCCTGCGCTTTGCCTTGGAGCCAAGCACCGTGCGCAATTGGGAACAGGGCCGCAACCAGCCTGACGGACCCACGCGCACCCTGCTCAGCATCATCGAACGGCATCCCAGCATCGTCGACGAGGCAGTGCAGAAAAAGCCGTAGCCTACATCCGGAACACGCCGAAGCGGGTCGGCTCGATGCGGCGGTTCAGGGCCGCCGACAGGCTGAGGCCCAGCACCGTCCGGGCCTCGGCGGGGTCGATGATGCCGTCGTCCCACAGCCGGGCGCTGGCGTAGTAGGGGTGGCCCTGATCCTCGTATTGCCGGCGGATCGGGGCCATGAAGGCCTCCTGCTCCTCGGCCGGCCAGTCGGTGCCGGCGGCCTCGAAATTGTCGCGCTTCACCTGGGCCAGCACGTTGGCGGCCTGGTCGCCGCCCATGACGGAGATGCGGGCGTTCGGCCACATCCACAGGAAGCGCGGCGAGTAGGCCCGGCCGCACATGCCATAATTGCCGGCCCCGAAGCTGCCGCCCAGGATCATCGTGATCTTCGGCACATTGACCGTCGCCACCGCCGTCACCAGCTTCGCGCCGTCCTTGGCGATGCCACCGGCCTCGTATTTGCGGCCGACCATGAAGCCGGTGATGTTCTGCAGGAACACCAGCGGAATGCCGCGCTGGGCGCACAGTTCGATAAAATGCGCGCCCTTCAGCGCCGATTCCGAGAACAGGATGCCGTTATTGGCGATGATGCCAACCGGATAGCCGAACAGATGGGCAAAGCCGGTCACCAGCGTCTGGCCGTAGAGCTGCTTGAACTCGTCGAATTCGCTGCCATCGACGATGCGGGCGATGGCTTCGCGCACGTCATAGGGCTTGCGCAGGTCGGTCGGCACCACGCCATACAGCTCGGCCGGGTCGTAGAGCGGCGGCCTTGCCTCGCGCAGCGTCACGTTCGGCTGCTTGGCGCGGTTCAGGTTGCCGACGATCTTGCGCGCGATGGACAGCGCATGGGCGTCGTTCTGGGCGTAATGGTCGGTCACGCCGGAGGTACGGGAATGCACGTCAGCCCCGCCCAGATCCTCGGCCGTCACCACCTCCCCGGTCGCCGCCTTCACCAGGGGCGGGCCGCCCAGGAAGATGGTGCCCTGGCCCTTCACGATGATGCTTTCGTCCGACATGGCGGGCACATAGGCCCCGCCCGCCGTGCAACTGCCCATCACCACGGCGATCTGCGGGATGCCCTCGGCCGACATGTTGGCCTGGTTGAAGAAGATGCGGCCGAAATGGTCGCGGTCGGGGAACACCTCATCCTGGTTCGGCAGGTTGGCCCCGCCGGAATCGACCAGATAGACGCAAGGCAAGTTATTCTCCCGCGCGATCTCCTGCGCGCGCAGATGCTTCTTCACGGTCAGCGGAAAATAGGTACCGCCCTTCACCGTGGCGTCGTTGGCGACGATGACGCACTCCTGGCCCGAGACGCGGCCAATGCCGGTGATGATGCCGGCCGCCGGGATATCGTCGCCATAGACGCCATGCGCCGCCATCTGCGACAGCTCCAGGAAGGGAGATCCTACATCCAGCAGCGTGCGCACGCGCTCCCTCGGCAGCAGCTTACCGCGCGACAGATGCCGCTCGCGCGCCTTCTCGCCGCCGCCCAGCTTCACCTGCTGCACCTTGGCCTTCAGATCGTCGACCAGCGCGCGCATTGCCGCCTCGTTCTCGCGGAACGCCTCGCTGCGGGTGTTGATCTGGCTTTTCAGGATGCTCATGCGGTCGCGCTCACCAGCCGCCGGTCGCGAGCCAGCGTTCGACATGGTCGAGCCGGTCATTGCCCCAGAACGGCTCGCCGTCGATGACGAAGAAGGGCGCGCCGCAGATGCCGGCGGCGATGGCCTGCTCATTAGCCACGCGCAGCTTGTCCTTCACCGCCGGGTCGTTGCAGGCGGCCAGCGCCGCCTCGCGGTCGACGCCCAGCTTGGCCGCGACATCGGCGGCGATCTCCGGGCTGTTCACCGACACCCCTTCCTGGAAGGCGGTGGAGAACACCGCCTTGGCATAGGATTTGGCCAGCGCCGGATTCTGTTCCTCCAGCCAGTAGAACAGCCGCGACGGCGCGATGGCGGCAAACGGCATCTGGTTCGGAAAGGCGAAATCCACGCCCAGCAGGCGCGCGGTGCGCAGCAGGTCGCGCCGGGAATAATCGCCCTTCAGCGGCTGGTCGAGCAGCGGGGTGGCGCCGGTGGTCTTGAACACCACGCCTAGCATGACCGGCTTCCACGCCACCTGGCGCTCATACAGCCGCGCCACCTCGTCGATCCGCAGGCCGGAGAGATAGGCATAGGGCGAGGAGAAGTCGAAATAGAATTCGACCGGGGTTTTCGCGGAATCGGACATGGGGGTTCCTCCTGACTTTCTTCACTTTGTCATTGCCGGGCTTGACCCGGCAATCCAGGG
>NZ_LPXN01000169.1 GCF_001618175.1 Oceanibaculum pacificum
AGGCGTCTCGAAGCATAAGGCGGCTAGCGCTTTTTCCTTGCTGTGGGCAGGGGCGCGGCGGAGTTGTGAAAGTCGCCCCAGGGATCGGCTTTGAGGGCGGCGAGGCGGGCCGGGGTATTGGCGACGGTGAAGTGGGCCGGGCCGATCTCCGGGCCCAGCTCGTCCCAGGCGAGCGGCATGGAGACGGGTGCGCCGGGGCGGGCGCGGGTGGAGTAGGCGGCCACCGCCGTCATGCCGCGCTGGTTGCGCAGATAGTCGATCAGGATCTTGCCCTTGCGCTTCGCCTTGGCGATGGTCGAGACGTAAAGCGCCGGGCTGTCGGCCGCCATCGCATCGGCCAACGCCTTGGTGAAGGCCTTGGCCGCCGGCCAGTCGGCCTTCGGCGTCAATGGCGCGACCACATGCAGCCCCTTGCCGCCGGAGGTCTTCACGAAGGCCGCCAGGCCGGCATCCTCCAGCCGGGCGCGCACCTCCCCGGCGGCGGCGATGACCGTTTCCCAGCCCACGCCCGGGCCGGGATCGAGATCGAGGGTGATCATGTCCGGCCGTTCCCAGTTCGCGACGGTCGAGCCCCAGGGGTGGATTTCCAGCGCCGCCGACTGCACCAGCCCCATCAGCCCGTCCAGATCCTCGATGGCGATCAGCGGTTCGCCCTGCTTGTCCTGCGGGTCGCGCACCTGGACGCTCTTCGGGTTCAGCCCCTTCCAGGCATGCTTCTGGAAGAATTGCTGGCCTTCGATGCCGGTGGGACAGCGCAGCAGCGCCAGCGGCCGGCCGACGATGAAGGGCGCGATGGAGCGCCAGATATCGGCGTAATAATCCGCCAGCCCCTCCTTGGTGACGCCCGCGTCGGGCCAGTAGATGCGGTCGGGATGGGTCAGCCTCACGGTGCGTTTCGGGGGTTTCTCGGGCGCCGGTCGCTTCCCCGGCTTCGCCGTTTCGCGCACGATCTCGGCGGCCGGCTTGTCCTCGCGCAGCCCCCGGAAGGAGGCATGGCGCAGATGGCCCTCGCCGGTCCAGGCGCGGAACTCGACTTCGGCCACCAGCTCCGGGCGGACATAGCGCACCTGGCGCGCCTCGGTCGCGGTGAGCTTGTCGGCGAACGGGCTGTCGTCGGTGCGCAGCTTCGCCAGCCGCTTCATCAGATCTTCCGCCACCGTGGCGCTGAAGCCGGTGCCGACGCGCCCGACATGCCGCAGCGCGCCTTCCTCATGCACGCCCAGCACCAGCGAGCCGACGGCCTTGCGCGAGACGCTGGAGGGCATAAAGCCGCCGATCACGAATTCCTGCCGGGCCGAGCATTTCGACTTCACCCAGCTTTTGCCACGCCCGCTGCGATAGGGCGAATCGCGCAGTTTGGAGATCACTCCCTCCAGGCTGAGCCGGCAGGCATGGCGCAGCACCATGGCGCCGCTTTCGTCGAAATGGCCGCTATAGCGCAGCGACCCGTCGTCCCCGGCGGCGTCGATCAGCTTTTCCAGCAGCGCCTTGCGCTCGACCAGCGGCGCTTTCGTCAGAGTGTGGCCGTCCAGATGCAGAAGGTCGAAGGCGTAGAAGCTGAACCGGTCGCTGCGCCCCTCGCTGAGGTCGGCCTGCAGGGCGGAGAAGTCGGACGCGCCGGTACCGGTTTCCACCACCAGCTCGCCATCGATCAGCGCCGCGCCGACCGGCAGCTTGCGGAAGGCCTCGACCACGGGCTTGCCGAATTTCCGGGTCCAGTCCAGCCCGCTGCGGGTCAGCAGCTTGACCTGCCGGCCCTCGATGCGGGCTTGCAGGCGGTAGCCGTCGAACTTGATCTCATGCAGCCAGCGCGCGCCGGTCGGCGGGGCGGCGGCCAGGCTGGCCAGCGCCGGCGGCAGGAAATCCGGCAGCTTGCCTTTCGTCGCGCCCTTGAGCGCGGCCGGGTCGAGCGGCGATCCGATGCGGCCGGTCTTCGAGGACCAGCCCGGCTTTTCGGTTGCGACCTCGGGTATCTTGCGGCCGGTCGCCACCGATTCCGGGCGCTGCTCCAGAATGTCGGGATCGTCGGCGCTGCGGGCGGCTTCGTCCTCGCCCTTGATCAGTAGCCAGTTCTCTCGCTTCTCGCCCTTCTTGCCGGCCATGCGCACCAGGTGCCAGCGGCCGCCCAGCTTCTCGCCCTTCAACTCGAATTCCAGATGGCCCTTGGCGTAGCCCTTCTTGGCGTCATGCACCGGGGTCCAGCTGCCGCGATCCCACAGGATCACCGTGCCGCCGCCATATTCGCCCTTCGGGATCGTGCCTTCGAAGCCGCCATAATCCAGCGGGTGATCCTCGACATGGACGGCCAGCCGCTTTTCGCCCGGCACCAGGCTGGGGCCCTTGGTGACGGCCCAGCTTTTCAGCACGCCGTCCATCTCCAGCCGGAAATCGTAATGCAGCCGCCGCGCATCGTGCTTCTGGATGACGAAGCTGTTGCCGGATTTGCGGGATTTCCGGCCCTTCGGTTCCGGCGTGGCGGTGAAGTCGCGCTTCTGGCGGTAGCTGTCGAGCGCCATCGCCTAGCTCGCCTTGCGCCGTGGCGCGGCCGATTTGGCCCTGACGCGGGCCGCCGGCTTTTTCTTCTTCGCGGCGCCGGCGCTTTCGCGCAGGGCGGCCATCAAATCGACCACCTTTTCCTGCCGGGCCGGCTTGCGCGGCTCGATCTTCTTGCCTTCCAGCTTCGCCTGCACCAGATCGGCCAGCGCCGATTCGTAGCGATCCTCATAGTGCGCCGGATCGAACTTGCCGGATTTGGTGTCGATGATGTGCCGCGCCAGATCCAGCATCTCGCCCTTGATCTTCAGGTCGGGTACGGAATCGAAGGCGCCCTCGGCGGCGCGCACCTCATAATCGAAATTCAACGTAGTGCCGATCAGCCCGTCGCCCTCGGCGCGGATCAGCAGGGTGCGGCAGCGGCGGAACAGCACGGTGCTGGCGATGGCCGCCACCTTCTTGCGGCGCATGCCCTCGCGGATCAGCGCGAAGGCCTCGGCGGCGTTGCGGTCGGCGGGGGCCAGGTAATAGGGCTTGTCGAAATAAACGCTGTCGATGTCGGAGCAGCCGATAAAGGCGGAGACCGCGAGCACCTTGTCGGTGTCCGGCACGGCGGCGGCAATCTCCTCCGGCTCCAGCACGACATAATCGCCCTGGCCGACCTCATAGCCCTTCACCTGGTCGTCGCGCTCCACCGGCTTGCCGGTGTCGCTATCGACGAATTGCCGGTTCATCCGGTGGCCGGTCGCCCGGTTCACCATGTGGAAGGCGATCCGATCCGAGGTCGAGGCGGCGGTGTAGAGCGCCACCGCGCAGGTGACCTCTCCCACCTTCAGAAACCCTTTCCAATTCGCGCGCGGCGCCATTCCCGGTCCCTGCCTGTCCGCTCCCTTCAGCGGAACGTGGCGAATCCGGCTTTTGTTCCGGACGGGTATGTTCTGCGCGACTTGCTGGGACTTTCATCGCAGGATATCGCCCAGCTCTACGCCGACGGCGCGGTGGTCCGGGACCGCCTGCTGACCGACGAATAAGAAACCGAGCAAGGGAGGAGAGCGTGAGTTTCGAAGCCAGCCTGCTGTTCGAGACGGCCGATCGGCTGCTTGCGAAGGAATGCACCGCCGAGCGGCTGCTGGAGGCGCAGGCCGGCGGCTGGCTCGCCGGCCCATGGGCGGCGCTGGAACAGGCCGGCCTGACCCAGGCGATGAGCCTGGGGGAGGAACTGCCGGCATCGACCGCCGTGCAGCTCGCCCGCATCGCCGGGTCGCACGCGCTGCCGCTGCCGCTGGCCGAGACGATGCTGGCCGGCTGGCTGCTCGCCCGCGCCGGGCTGGACGCGCCGGAGGGCGCGATCTCGCTGGCGATGGGCGACGACCTCTCCTTCGAGGACGGCAAGGCGAGCGGCACGCTGCGCCGGGTGCCCTGGGGCCGCCATGTCGCGCATGTGGTAACGGTGGTGGAGCGCTATGGCGTCGCCCATCTGCTCTGCCTGCCGACAGCGGGGGCGGGATTGACCGAGGGCGCCAATCTGGCGTTCGAGCCGCGCGACGATCTGGCGGTCGATTCGGCGCCGGTCGCGGCGGCGGCGTTTGCGGACGGGGTGGCCGGCTTCCGCGCGGCGGCGGCGGCGATCCGCGCGCTGGCGATGGCCGGGGCGATGGCCAGCACGCTCGACCTGACCGTGCGATACGCCAACGAGCGCAGCCAGTTCGGCCGGCCGATCGGCAAGTTCCAGGCGATCCAGCATAATATGGCGATCCTGGCCGGCCAGGCGGCGGCGGCACTCGGCGCCGGCGACATCGCGGCGGAAGCGCTGGGCGCGCGGGAGATCGGCGTGCTGCCCATCGCCATCGCCAAGGTGCGCGCGGGCGAGGCGGCGGGCATCGTCGCCGGGCTGGCGCATCAGATTCACGGGGCCATCGGCTTCTCGCAGGAATACCGGCTGCATTTCCTCACCAAGCGGCTGTGGTCCTGGCGCGAGGAATTCGGCGCGGAAGCGGAATGGAGCCGCCTGATCGGCCGCCAGGCAGTGGCCGCCGGGCCCGAGGGGCTGTGGCCCCTGGTCGCGTCGATCTGAGGAGGGATGGAGATGAACGCCCTGACTTTCCCGACTCCCGCCAGTTCCGAGGCCGCCGAGGCGCTGCGGGCCGAGGTGCGCGCTTTCCTGGCCGAGACCATCGCCGACCGGCCGCCGCACAAGCGCGCCGAGACTTGGTTCGGCTTCGATGCCGGCTTCTCCGAGAAGCTGGCCGCCAAGGGCTGGGTCGCCATGACCTGGCCGAAGCGCTATGGCGGGCACGAGCGCAGCGCCTTGGAGCGCTATGTCGTGCTGGAGGAGCTGCTGGCCGCCGGCGCGCCGGTCGCCGCCCACTGGATCGCCGACCGGCAGAGCGGCCCGACGCTGATGAAGTTCGGCACCGAGCGGCAGAAGGCCGACATCCTGCCGCGCATCGCGGCCGGCAAATGCTTCTTCTGCATCGGGATGAGCGAGCCGGATGCCGGCTCCGACCTGGCGGCCGTGCGCATGCTGGCGCGCAAGGTCGAGGGCGGCTATGTGGTGAACGGCACCAAGCTGTGGACCTCCTTTGGCCATCACGCGCATTACATGATTCTGTTCTGCCGCACCGATCCGGCCTCGCAGCGCCAGGAGGGCACCAGCCAGTTCCTGGTCGACCTCGCCACGCCCGGCATCTCGATCAAGCCGATCGTCGACATCTCCGGCAGCCATCATTTCAACGAGGTGCATTTCACCGACGTATTCCTGTCCGACGACGCGATCATCGGCGCGCCGGGCAATGGCTGGCAGCAGGTGACCAGCGAGCTGGCGCTGGAGCGCAGCGGGCCGGAACGCTTCCTGTCCTCCTTCGAGCTGCTGGTGCGGCTGGTCGCCTGGCTGCAATCGCGGCCCGAATCGCAGGCCGAATCGCAGGCCGAACCGCAGGCCGAGGCGCTGGTCGGCCGGCTGGTCGCCCATCTGGCGGTGCTGCGCCGGCTGTCCCGCTCGGTCGCCACGCTGCTGGAGAATGGCGAGAATCCCGGCCTCCAGGCTGCCATCGTGAAGGATCTGGGGGCGACGCTGGAGCAGGAAATGCCGGAGGTCATCCGCCATGTGCTGGCCCTGGAGCCGATGGTGGAATCGCCCGACCCCGCCGCCGCCGTGCTCGCCCAGCTGATCCTCAGCGCCCCCGGCTTCTCCCTGCGCGGCGGCACCCGCGAGATTCTGCGCGGCATCATCGCCCGCGGGCTGGGGTTGCGGTGACGATTCCATTTCTCCGACTGTCACCCCTGGTCTTGTACCAGGGGTCCACGCCTCCGCCTGCTGGATGTCGGCCGCGTGGGCTTGGAATGACGGACGGAGCGTTTAAACGGTTTTAGCGAGAGGAATCCATGACCGATTTGGTGCTGAGCGACCGGCAGGACGGAATCCTGACCCTGACCCTGAACCGGCCGGAGCTGCGCAATCCGATCTCGGATGCCGACATGGTAGAGGCGGTACTGGACGCGCTGGCGCCGCTGAACGGCGATATCGGCGTGCGCTGCGTGATCCTGACCGGGGCCGGCCCCGGCTTCTCCTCGGGCGGGAACATCAACAAGATGGGCGAGGCGGGCGGGCTGAATGCCGGCCTGCCGGCGCAGACGCGGCGCAATTACAAGGACGGCATCCAGCGCCTGCCGCTGGCCTTCGAGGCGCTGGAGGTGCCGGTGATCGCGGCGGTGAACGGGGCCGCCATCGGGGCCGGCTGCGACCTGGCGCTGATGTGCGACATCCGCATCGCCGGGCAGAGTGCTAAATTCGCCGAGAGCTTCGTGAAGCTGGGCATCGTGCCGGGCGATGGCGGGGCCTGGCTGCTGCCACGCGTGGTGGGGTTCTCCAAGGCCTGCGAGATGGCGCTGACCGGCGACCTGGTCGACGCCGAGGAGGCGCTGGCCTGCGGCCTGGTCTCCAAGGTGGTGCCGGACGCCGGGCTGATGGACGCCGCCCGCGCCCTGGCCGCGAAGATCGCCGCCAACCCGCCGCACGCCATGCGGCTGACCAAGAAGCTGCTGCGCCAGGGCTGGCGCTCGACCCTGGACGCGCATCTCGACGTGGCCGCCGCCATGCAGGCGCTGGCGCATGCGACGCGCGACCATAACGAGGCCATCGCCGCCTTCAAGGAGAAGCGCAAGCCCGACTTCACCGGCGAATAAGCGCCGCCTGTTGCCGCTAATCCTTGGTTTCGCCGCCGACCGAAAGATGGGTCTTCGGGATTTCGCGCAGGATGATTCGGATGCTGGCCGGCGGCGCGCCGATCGAGGTTTCGATGGCGGTGCTGACGGCCTTGTGCAGGGCCTTCTTCTGTTCCGGCGTGCGGCCTTCGAACAGGGTGATGTCGACGATCGGCATTCTTTTTCTTCCTTTGGTCCGACGGGTTAATCGGGCAACGATATCGGCGTTCGGCGGCCGTCGCCAGCCATCTCTTTACAATCCGCTTTCCTGGCGCAGCAGGGCGAACAGGCGGCGAATCATGCCTTGGCCCAGGCTCTGCGGTTCGGCTTCAATGGTGAGCGTGCCGCGTTCGACGCGCTGCGGCGGGGGGGCGGCGTCCTCGTCGGCGCCGGCCTCGGCGACGATCTTGTACAGGCCCTGCATCGGCCGGGGCGTCATGGTGGTTTCGTCGCGCACCACGGAAATCGGCCCACCATGCGAGGAGGCGAGGATTTCCGGCGTTTCCCGCGCCGCGGTCGGCGCGATCTCGGTGACAATGGCGGTGCGCCGCGGGCCGTTGAGCGCCTCGGCGTAAAAGCTGCTCCGCCCGCCCGGCCGCAGCCGGGCGACATCGACTTCCGGCACATAGGCCTGGATGTAGGGCGGGCGGGCATGGTCGATGACGGCCAGTAATTCCTCGCCCTCGGCCAGCCAGATATCGGCCTGCAGACCCTCCGGCATGTCGGTGACGGTGCCGGCCATGGGCGCGCGCACCACCAGCCGGGCGATGCGCTGGCGCAGCCCCTCGATGCGGCGTCGCTCGGCCGCCAGCCCGGCGACGATGACCTGCGTGCGCTCGCGCCGCAGCGCGTCGATGCCGAGCGAGGCGCGTTCCAGGATCAGCTCGTCATGGCGGCGGATCGCCTGGGCCAGGTCGTGCTTCAACTGCGGCGCTTCCAGCACCATCAGCGGCTGGCCCTCGCTCACCGCCATGCCCGGCCTGGCCAGCAACTCGACGATGCGGCTGGCCTCCGGCGCGTAGATCGTGGCGACATGGTTGCTCAGCATCGCCGGCACCGCCACGCTGGCGCGCCAGGGCAGGGCGAACAGGCAGATGCCCAGGCCCAGCAGGCACAGCGTGCGGAACAGGGCGAAGTTTGGCCGCAGCCGGGCGCGCTCCCGGCCCCAGGCGCGCATTTCCCGCCAGATCGGCGCGGCAATGAAATACACCAGCTCGACCACGAACAGCACGATGCCGAGCGCCTTGAAGAACAGATGATAGACCGCCAGCGCGATGCCCAGGAACAGCATCAGCCGGTACAGCCAGATGGCGAAGCCGAAGGCGGCATAGCCCAGGCGCGGCCGGTCGGGGGTCAGCGGCCGGTCCCAGCCGAACAGGAAGCGGCGCAGGTAATATTTCCCCGAGGCATGGGCTTTCTGCTCCAGATTGGCCACGCCGATCAGGTCGGAGAACAGGAAATAGCCGTCGAAGCGCATCAGCGGGTTCAGATTGACCAGCAGGCTCAACACCCAGGAGGTGGTGCCCAGCAGGAACAGCAGCGAGCGCGCCGGCCCGTCGCCCACCAGGTTCCACAGGAACAGCGACACGGCGGCGATGCCCAGCTCGACCGAGATGCCGCCGGCCCCCACTTGCAGCCGGTCGCGCCGCCGGGTCAGCCGCCAGGCGTCGGTCGTGTCGGTATAGGCCACCGGCCAGAACACGATGAAGGCCACCCCCATGCTCGGCACGCGCAGCCCCTTGGCCTTGGCGACGAAGGCATGGCCGAATTCATGGCAGATCTTCACCGCCACGATGGTCAGCGCATAGGCCGCCAGCCCTTCCAGCGAGAAGAAACCCACGGCGGTGGCCAGAAAGCTCTCGAACTGCCGGCTGACCAGATACAGGCCGGCAATCGCCAGCAGCGCCAGCACGGCGTGCGTCCAGGGGCTGCCCAGCCAGCGCACCCAGGGCAGGGCCGCGGTCAGGAACCGGTCGGGATGCAGCAGCGGCACCCGGAAGGAGATATAGCCGCGCAGCAGCCGCTTGAACATCGACGGCTTCGCCGCCAGCCGGCCGTGATAGCGCCGGCGCTGGGCATCGTCCGCCTCGGCCAGATTGTTGGCGCGCAGGAACTCGAACAGCGCCTCCACATCGGTCGGCGTCACGCGGCGGCGGAACCGGTTCCAGGCGGCCTCCGCGACGGCGGCGGCGGAGCGGCCATCGACCAGCGACAGCAGGTCGACCTCCTCCGCGCCGATGCGGAAATAGGTGTTGGCCATGCGGTCGTGCAGCAGCCAGGCCGGCGCGCCATCCTCGTCCGGCTCGGCCGGGTGGATGTCCAGCGTCTGGCGCAGTCGCGGCGCGGGGTCGCCGCCGGCGCGCGGGGCCACGGCCTCGGCCATGGCGCCGCCGAAGCCGATGCCGGGAACCGGCGCGCTTAGAAGCCCAGCCATGGTCGGATCGCGGCCCAGGGCCGGCGGAAGATGAGGAAATAGAGCGGCACGTCGTCGCCTTGCAGCCGCGTCGTGCCGCGCAGACCGATGCGCGGCAGCGTCGCCGTTTCGTCCAGATCGGCGATCACGCGGAAGGCCAGGATATTGGCCGGCGAAAGCTGCGCCTGATAGTCGATGTCGCGCACCGTGCCGTGCAGCACCTCGTCGGGGGCGATGTTCAGATACAGCGACAGCGGCGCGCCGGGCGCCAGCGGCAGGCTGTCCTCGACCGGCAGCCAGGCCTCGATCTCGACCGCGCTGGGATCGGCGATGGTCAGCAGCCGCTCGCCCAGACGAACCGGCTTGCCGAGCATTTCCGGGAAGTTCGGCACCAGCACGATGCCGGCGCGGTCGGCGCGCACGGCAATGCGCTCCAGTAGCTCCTCCAGATAGGTGACTTCCGCGGCGGCCTGCGCCACGCGGGCATTCAGCACGGCGTAGCGGCTGGCGGCCTCATTGTCGCGCATCGCGGTCTGCTGCGCCTGGCGGAATTCGGCGCGCGCGATGTCCAGCCCCTGGATCGCGGCGTCCAGCTTGGTGCGCAGCGCGCTGTCGTCCAGCCGCAGCAACAGCTCGCCGGGATGCACCGACTGGTTCGGCTGAATCGCCACCTCGCCGATCACGCCTTCCAGCGGGGCGCGCACGACGGTGGAATCGGCGGCCTTCAGCTCGGCCGGGGCCAGCGCGCTCCAGGTGACCGGAATGAACATCGCGGCCGCCGCCGCACCGCCTAGCAGGGCGGCGACTAGGCCGAGGCGCAGGCCGCGCAGGGCGGTCGGGCGGCGGCGCATGGTCAGCCGGTCCAGCGCATGCGTTGCGGCTTCCGCCGCGCGGGCCAGCAGCCGTCGCTCCTCGTCGCGCCAGGGCGCGGCGCGGCCGACCAGCATGCCGCCCAGGACCGGTCCCTCCACACCGCCGCCCGGCTTGCCGTCCAGGGTGATGGCAAGCGGCAGCCAGACGGCATGAGCGGGCAGGAAATCCGCCCAGTCGGTAGCCAGCGCCGGCGGCAGGGTGGCGGCGGAAACCGGATAATCGGTCGCGGGCTTGCCGGCCTTGCGGCCTGCCAGCGCCTGGCGGTGCAGATGCTCGCCCAGCCGGCGGGCGAAGACGGTGAAGGGGGCGTCTCGCACCGGCTCCGGCAGGCCGGCGACGGCGGCGACGCGGCCGCCGCCGGTGCGGTCCAGCCAGATCAGGCCGGAGTCCATCGGCACGATCATGCCGAGATCGTTGATTGCGGTGAACAGCAGCGCATCGACGCCGCCCGCCCGCCGCAACCGCTGCTCCAGCAGCAGCAGCTCAGCCAGACCGCGCAATTGCAGATCGCGCGTGTCGGCGTGGCTCATTGCGTTGGTTCCACCGCCAGGTCGATCGGCCCGCTCATCCCGGCCAGCAGGTTCTTCGGCGGGTTCGTCAGGCTACCGATCAGGCGCACCGTCTGGCTCACCGGGTCGACCCGGCCCTCGGTGCCGTCGATCCGGCCGGACACGTCGATATCCAGCTCGTCGATATGCATGGTGAAGCGCCGGCCGACCGTCACGTCGGACAGCCAGGTCGAGGGCACGGCGGCATCGACCAGCAGGTCGCTATTATCGACCAGATGCAGCAGCGGCTCGCCCTCGGCGACATATTGGAAGGCCTGCGCGGACTTGCCGACCACGACCCCGGCGAAGGGGGCGACGATCCTGCAATGGCGCATGCGCGCCGCGATGCGCTGCTCCTCGGCGCGGGCCACGGCCATTTCGGCGCGGCTGAGGTCGACCTCCAACCCGCTGATATTGTTGGCGTCGGCCAGCTTGTTGTTGACCGTGTAGCGGGCGGTGGCGGCTGATTGCCGGGCCTGCGCGGTGCGGCGGTCGGCCTCCAGCACGGCGCAATCCATCGTCACCAGCGGGGCGTTGGCGGCGACGATGTCGCCGACTTCGACCGGGAAGGATTCGATGCGTCCCGGCAGGCCGGCGCCCAGCACGGTCTGCCGGCGCGGGCGCAACTGCCCGCGCACCGAATCGAGCGGCCGGCTTTCGCTCGCGGCCGGCGCCGTGCCGCGAGCCGCCTCCACCGGCGGCAGCGACAAGGATGGGTCGATGAGCCCGGAAGGCAGCTCCACCGGCGGTTGCTGCTGGGCGGCGGCCATGGTCGCGGCCGCCACCAGGATCAGCGTCGCAAGGGCAGCCCGGCGGCCGTATCTTCCGGCCGGGCGCATGTTATTTCTGGACGGCCGCTTCGATCTGCGGCAGCTCCCCGAAATCGCCGGCTTCCCATTTGGTGAAGGCCGCTTTCACCAGCCCGGCCAGATCCTCGACCGATTTGGACTGATAATCCTCCGGCGCGACCGAGAGACCCAGGCTGACCATGTACAGCCCATAGGCGTTCTGCGCGTCGGCATAGGCCAGAAGATTGGCGACGGTGGAGCGCAGCGCGCGCACCTCGCTCTGCACCCCGGCGATGCCGGAGGTGGCCGAGCTGGCGGCGGCCTGGAGCGTCAGGCGGCGGATTTCGCTGTCGATGCTGTCGATGTCCCGGGTGCGGCGCAGCCGTTCCAGCGCGCTGAGATAGGTTTCGTGGCTGAGGCGCAGGCGGGTGATCACCGCCATGTTGGTCGCCAGCCGGCGGGCGACGGCAAGCTGCTTGCGGCCCTCGTTCAGATCCTTGATCTCGTCATAGGCCAGCAGCCGCATGATGTTCCAGTTCACCCGCGCGCCGACCTCGGCCCAGGTCTGGTTGTAGAGGTAGCTGTTGGTGTCGAAATTGACCGCGCTGAACAGCTCGACGCCCGGCAGCAGGCGGATCAGCGCCTTGCGGCTTTCCAGCTGCTCGATGCGGATATTGTAGAGCTGGGCGGCGTAGTCGCCGGAATTCACCAGCGCCATCAGCTCCTGCCGTTCCAGATCGGTCGGCGGGGAGGGCGGCATCGGCAGGGCTTCCGGCGCGACCAGCTTCACCTCCTGGCTGGGCGGCACGTTGATCAGCGCGGCCAGGTCGACCCGCGCGGCGCTGACCGACTGCTGCATGGTCTCCAGCTGCTGGATGATTTCCGACAGGGTGCGCATCTCCTCCAGCACCCGCAGGGGCGGGCGCAGGCGGGCGTTCAGCACCCGGTCGAGATCGGCGCGCGCCTTGTTGGCCTCGGTCAGCAGCGTGTCCACGCGGCCGCTGATCATCTGCATCGCGGCGGCGCGCCAGAAGGCGGTGCGGACCTGCTGGACGAGCTGCATCATCGCCTTTTCGCGCGTCAGCTCGGCCACCAGATAGCGGTTCGCCTCCTGATTGGCTTGCAGGTAGCTGATGCCGAAATCCAGCACGTTCCAGGAGAAGCGCGCGCTGGCGTTGAACCGCTCGCGATCCTCGGAGGTCGACGGCTCCAGGCTTTGCCGGCGGGTCAGCACCGAGGTCGAGCTGGAGGCGTTGTCATTGTCGCGCGCTGTGGCCCCGGCGGTGGCCGCCAGGATCGGCAGCATGTCCATCTTGGCCAGCTCGAAGCTCTTGTTGGCCAGCGCCGCCTCCATGATCTGGACGCGGTGGGCCAGGTTGAACTTCAGCGCCCGGGCAACGGCGGTGGACAGGTCGAGCGGCCCGGTCACCTTCTCTTCCGAGGCGGCGATCAGCGACTGGTCGGCCACGGCGGTCTGGGCGATCTCCTGCAGCTCGATCGGCTCCGGCGTGACCGAGCAGGCGGCCAGCGCCAGCAACGAGACGGACAGGAGCAGGCTGCGGCGCAGCGCGGGCTTGAGTGCGGTCACGAGGGTCTGGTCCTTGAGCTTTTTCATGGCGGTGCCGTGAGTTGATTAGGCGGAGGCGCGGAAGATGCTGAGTAGGTCCGCCAGCAGCCGGTCGCGTTCGGTGAAGGCTGCCTGTCGGCCGACCTTGTCGAGCTGCTCGGCGGTGGCCTGGCGGCCCTCCGGGCGCACCTCGTCGAGGCTGCCTTGCTGTTGCGGCGTAGCGCTCGGCGCGTCGTCATTGGCCGGCGGCGGCGTTTCGCCATCGCCTGCGTCCGGCTGTTGCGCGTCTTGGGGGGCACCGTCGGCCGGGGCGCTGCGCTGCTCGGTATTGGCGGCGGCGTCGCCGGCCTGCTGCGAGGCGTTGCGAGACTGCGCCGCCTCGGTGAAGGCGACGAAGAAGGTGGTCGACACCTCGTTGCCGGCGGTGTCGCGGCCCTTCACCCGGATATCGATGCCCTCCACCCCGGCTTCGCGCGGCACGTCGGTATCGACCGTGAAGGTGCCGGTGTCGGAGTCGAAGATGACGTAGCTGGGCAGGGCCGAGCCGTCAGGCAGCGTCGCTTCCACCGCGATGCGCTCCGCCGGGTCGGTATGGCGGAAGGCATTCGCCGGCATGGCGAAGCTCTGCGTGCCCTCGTTCAGCACCCGGTCCTGCAACTCGACGGTGAGCTGTAGCGGGTTGATCGCGGGCTGGCGGAACGCGCTGATGTCGCTGTTCGCCAGGCTTGGCAGATCGCGCGACCGGTCGCCGCCCAGCGCCGGATTGTCGAAGCTGGAGGTCGAAGTGCTGCCGGGGCCAACGGGGCCGGTGATGACGCCGGCCGGCGGCGTCGCCGGAGTCACCGTGCCGGCCGGCGTGGACGGCACCGCGATGATCGGCGGCACCGGCGGCGGCGGCGTCGGCGCGGGCGGCGTGGTCGGCGGCGGGGCAGGCGGCGTCACCGGCGGCGGCGTGACCGGGGGCTCCGGCGTCACCGGCGGTTCCACCGGCGGCTCCGGGTCGACCGGCGGTTCC
>NZ_LPXN01000170.1 GCF_001618175.1 Oceanibaculum pacificum
CGGCGTCTCGAAGCATCGGGCGGTTCTCACCTGGCTATTCCGGGTGAGGGGAGATATGCGCGCCGGACTGCTGGCACTGCGGGGGCCGCTATGCTTTGCTGGCTGGCAACCGATCATTCGAGACGAAGGGCAGGGCCGATGAGCATTCTGGAGAAGATTTCCGCCTATCATGACGAGCTGACGGCGATCCGCCGCGATATCCACATGCATCCCGAGCTGGGATTCGAGGAGGAGCGGACCAGCGACATCGTGGCCGACAAGCTGAAGAGCTGGGGCTGCGAGGTGGCGCGGGGCATCGGCAAGACCGGGGTGGTCGGCACGCTGCGCATGGGCAACACGCCGAAATCCATCGGGCTGCGCGCCGACATGGACTGCCTGCCGATGCAGGAGACGAACGGCCTGCCGCACGCCTCCACATTTCCCGGCAAGATGCATGGCTGCGGCCATGACGGCCACACCACCATGCTGCTGGGGGCCGCCAAGTACCTGGCGGAGACGAAGAATTTCGACGGCACGGTCTATTTCATCTTCCAGCCGGCCGAGGAGAACGAAGGCGGCGGCCGGGTGATGGTGGAGGAGGGGCTGTTCGACAAATTCCCGTGCGACGCCATTTTCGGCATGCATAACCGCCCCAGCCTGGAGCCGGGCAAATTCGCCATCCGCACCGGCCCGATGATGGCCGGCGGCTCCTCCTGGGACATTCACATCAAGGGCAAGGGCGCGCACGGCGCGCGCCCGGAATCCGGCATCGATCCGGTGGTCGTCGCCGCCTATATCGCCACCGCGCTGCAGACCATCGTGTCGCGCAATGTGCGCCCGCAGGACACGGCGGTGCTGTCGATCACCCAGATCCATGCCGGCGACGCCTATAACGTCATCCCGGAGACGGCGGTGATGCGCGGCACCGCGCGCTGCTTCACGACGGAGAACATGAAGCTGATCGAGGATAATATGCGCCGCATCGCGGAATCGGTCGCGGCCGGGTTCGGGGCGACGGCGGCGCTGGATTTCCGCGGCAAGTTCCCGCCGCTGGTGAATCACCCGGACGAAACCGATCTCTACGCCGATTGCGCCGCCGAGCTGGTCGGCGAGGAGAATGTCGAGCGCAACGGCAACCTGGTCATGGGCTCGGAGGATTTCGCCTCCATGCTGCTGGAGCGGCCGGGGGCGTACATGCTGATCGGCGGCGGCAATAACGGCGCCGGCGAGACCTCCTGCGAGGTGCATAATCCCGGCTACGACTTCAACGACAAGATCCTGCCGCTGGGCGCGTCGCTCTACGCCACGGCGGTGGAACGCTTCCTGAAGAAGGACGCGGCGTAAGGCGTTACGCCTTCGCCACCTCGATCAGCAGCGAGCCCTGGACGGCCCCGGCCTCCAGGGCTTCGTGCGCCTGCACGGTCTGCTCCAGCTTATAGCGGCTGTCGATATGGTGCTTCAGCCGACCCTCGGCAAGGCAGCGGTTAATGTCGGCGAAGGCCTGACGCTTGGCGTCTTCCGGCATGTCGAAGATGGCGACCATGCGGATATTGATGTTCTTGTACATCAGCAGATGGAACGGCAGCGAGGGCCGCGCCACCGCGTCCGACGCGTAGGTCGCGATGGTGCCGTTCGGGCGCATCAGCTCCGTCACCGCATCGATGTTGGTGCCGAAGGCGACATCGACGGCATGGTCGATGCCCTTGGACGCCACGGCTTTCGCCTCCTCCAGCAGGTTGCCGGTGCCGATGGCGTGGTCCGCGCCCAGCGCCATCGCCAGGTCGCGCTTTTCCGCCGTGGAGCCGGTGGCGATCACCTTGGCCCCGGCCCATTTGGCCAGCTGCACGGCGTAGCGGCCGACCCGGCCGGTCGCCCCGGTGACCAGCACGGTCTTGCCGTTGAGGTCGCCATCGGCGAACAGGCTGCGATGCGCCGTCACCGCCGGCACGCCGATGCAGGCCCCATCCTCCAGCCGGGCGGCGGCCGGCAGGTCGACGGCATAGTCGGAGGGGATGCAGGTATATTCCGCCGCCGTGCCGAAGGGCCGCTTGGCCTGGGCGGCAAAAATCCAGACCCGCTTGCCGATGCGCGCCTCGTCGACGCCCGGCCCGACCTGGTCGATGATGCCGGCTCCGTCCTGATGCGGCACGATGCGGGGATGCAGCGCCAGCTCGCGGCCATTGGAGCGGCGCTTGCTGTCGGTCGGGTTGATGCCGGACACCATGACCCGCACGCGCACCTCGCCGGGGCCGGGCTGCGGATCGGGCATCTCGCCAAACGTCAAGACATCGGCGGGCAAGCCTTTTTCCTCGTACCAGACGGCGCGCATGCGGCTCTCCTTCAGCTAAGCGGGGTGGGGATTCGATCCTCTGCCCTGGCGTAATAGGCGAGAGCGACGGCCGAGACAATGGCAAGCGCGCCGAACAGCACGCGATAGGGCAGATCGGCCGCCCCCGGGACAAGCCCGGCCACCAGCCCGATCAGCACGCCGCTGCCCAGTTGCAGCACCGCCGCGCCGGTCTGCACGGCGATGTTCACCGTGGTCATGCCGCGCCCGACCAGATGGTCGGCGAACAGCGTGCGGCCATGCGAGACGGTCAGCACATTGTAGGTGTTGAACAGGGTGAAGGCGACCATCAGCGGGGCGACCAGCCACAGCCCGCTCTCCGCGAAGACCGCCAGCAACGCCAGGCAGGCGGTGGAGCAGGCCCCGCCGGCCAGCACCAGCCGGCGGCGGCTGGGTATCTTGCGGTCCAGCGGGCCGTAGATCAGCGTGCCGGCGATGATGGCGATGCTCATGCCCAGCAGGATGTTGCCGCGATCCACCCCGTCCAGCCCATAGACATCGTGCAGGAAGGGGGCGGCCCACAGGCCGAACACGGTGATGGTGCAGGCATAGGTGACGAAGCTGACCACCAGCACATAGGGCAGCTGCGGGTTGCGGAACACCGCCTTCAGCCCGGCGAGGATATCCGCCCCGCTCTCGCTGCGGCGGTTCAGGAAGCCGTGGCCCGGCGGGGCGTCGCGCACGCCGACCAGCAGGCAACCGACGACGGCCAGGGTGATCAGGCCCATCGCCAGGTAGGTGCCGCGCCAGCCGATGGCCTCGGCCGCCATCGCCATCGGCGTGGTGGCCAGCAGATTGCCGCCATTCGACAGCGCGATCATCCAGCCGATGGTCATGGTGAAGGAGCGCGCGTCGAACCAGCGCGCCAGCACGGAGAAGGCCCCCATCATCACCCCGGCGCAGCCGATGCCGATCAGCGTGCGGGCGATCACGACGTGCCAGTAAGTCTCCGCCAGGTAGAACACGAACGAGCCGGCGACCGCGAACAGCATGGTGCCGGCGATGGTGAGGCGCGAGCCATAGCGGTCCAGCAGGATGCCGGTCGGAATCTGCGTCAGCGCGAAGGTGAAGAAGAAGGCCGCCGTCAGCATGCCCATCTGGCTGGCCGACAGCGACAAGTCGCGCATCAGGTCCGGCGCGATGACGCCGGTGGCGGAGCGGAAGAACTGGCTGAGGATCGCCGCCAGGCCGAGGCACAGGAAGATGCGGATGACGGTCTTGCGCCAACCCTCCGGCCTTCCCGTGCCGTCGGCCACGCGCCTAGCCCTTTACCAGCGGCGTCTTGGCCGTCGCCGGCGGCACCAGGAAGTCGAAATCGACGCCCTTGTCGGCCTGCAGCACGGTCTCCATCAGCAGCTTGCGATAGCCGCGGTCATCCTCCGGCCGTTTCGGACGCGGCGGCAGGGCGGCGCGGCGGCGCTCCAGCTCGGCCGCGTCGACCAGCATGTCGAGCCGTCGATTGGCCACGTCCAGCTTCACCCGGTCGCCGCTCCGCACCAGCGCCAGCGGGCCGCCATCGGCGGATTCCGGGGTGACGTGCAGCACGATGGTGCCGGCCGCCGTGCCGCTCATGCGGCCATCGGAAATGCGCACCATGTCCTTCACGCCCTGGCGCGCCAGCTTCATCGGGATCGGCAGATAGCCGGCCTCCGGCATGCCCGGATGGCCCTTGGGGCCGATATTCTGCAGGATCAGGATATCGTCCGGCGTCACGTCCAGATCGTCGGAATCGATGCGCGCGGCGAGGTCGGCGGCGTCGGCGAAGACGACCGCGCGGCCCTCATGCTGCATCAGCTTGGGCGCGGCCGCCGACTGCTTGATGATCGCGCCGCCGGGGCACAGATTGCCGCGCAGCACGGCGATGCCGCCCTCGGCATAGATCGGGTCCTTGGCGGTGCGCACGACATTCTGCGGCCAGGGCGCGGGCGCCGCCTCGATCTCCTCGCCCAGCGTGCGGCCGGAGACGGTGAGGCAGTCCAGGTTCAGCAGGTGCTTCAACTCGCGCAGGATGGTGACCAGCCCGCCGGCCTTGTGCAGATCCTCCATGTAGTAGCTGCCCGAGGGCTTCAGATCGACCAGCACCGGCGTATCCGCGCCCAGCCGGTCGACCGCCTCCAGATCGACCTCGATGCCCATGCGCCCGGCCATCGCGGTCAGGTGGACGAGGCCGTTGGTCGAGCCGCCGATGGCCAGCAGCACGCGCAGCGCGTTCTCGAACGCCTTGGGCGTCATGATCTTGTCCGGGGTCAGCCGGTCGGCGGCGAGGCGCACGGCGGCGGCCCCGGTTTCCTCCGCATGGCGCTGACGCGCGGCGGAGACGGCGGGCGGGCAGGCCCCGCCCGGCAGCATCATGCCCAGCGCCTCGGTCACCAGCGCCATGGTGCTGGCGGTGCCCATGACCGAGCAGGTGCCGGCGGTGGGAACGAGCTGGTAGTTCACCTCGGCGATTTCCTGATCGTCGATCTCGTCGGCGCGGTAGCGGCCCCAGAAGCGGCGGCAATCGGTGCAGGCGCCGACCCGCTCGCCGCGATGGCTGCCGGTCAGCATCGCGCCGGTGACAAGCTGGATCGCCGGGATATTGGCGGACGCCGCGCCCATCAGCTGCGCCGGCACGGTCTTGTCGCAGCCGCCGATCATCACCACCGCATCCATCGGCTGGGCGCGGATCATCTCCTCCGTGTCGATGGCCATGAGATTGCGCAGATACATGCTGGTCGGGTGCGCGAAGCTCTCATGCAGCGAGATGGTCGGGAAGTCGATCGGCAGCGCGCCTTGCAGCATCACGCCGCGCTTCACCGCCTCGATCAGGTCCGGCACGTTGCGATGGCAGGCATTATAGCCGCTGAAAGTATCGACAATGCCGATGATCGGCCGGTTCAGCGCGTCGTCCGTATAGCCCATGGCCTTGATGAAGGCCTTGCGCAGGAACAGCGAGAACCCGTCATCGCCATAGCTCGTCAACCCGCGGGACATGCCTCGCTTTTCGCCGGTCATCTTCGACTCTCCCTCAAGCTTGCTTTTCTTGCTGGCGCATATCCCGAGCGGGACGCGCGAGCTTTACATAAAAACCGCCGCGCCGCGAAGCGCTGGTTTGCAGGCGGCGCGCGCCCTCACAAAATCCATTGTCGGAAAGATTGTCAACAATCCCGTTGACATGAAAGACCTCGGTTCCTAGCCTGCCCGTCAATCAACGAAAACAAACGGAGGACGTCATGATATTTTCCAAGAGGATTCTCTTCGCGTCGATGGCGGCGATGGCCGCGGCGGGTTTCGCCCCCACCGCCCAGGCGCAATATGCGCCCGGCAACGAGGTGACGGTGCTGCAGGGCTTCAAGGCCGGCGGCGGTTCCGATGCGCTGGCGCAGCTGGTGCAGCCCTACCTGGCGAAGGAGCTGGGGGTCGATTTCGTCAACCAGTATATTCCGGGAGCCACCGGCGCCATCGCCTGGACCCGCCTGGCCAAGCAGACCAAGTCCGACGGCCGCACGGTCAGCATCACCAACACGCCGATGCTGATGACCAACTACATCATGAACGACTCGATCACCTATAATATCGACGAGCTGGAGCCGCTGGCCAATGTGGTGACGGATCCGGGCATTATCGTGGTGGCGAAGGACAGCAAGTACCAGACCGCGCAGCAGCTTCTGGACGACGCCAAGGCCAATCCGGGCAAGGTCACGGTGGGCAATTCCGGGGTCGGCGGCGATGATTACTTCTCCTCGATCATGATCGAGAAGGCGTCCGGCATCAGCTTCCAGAAGGTGCCGTTCCAGGGCGACGGCCCGTCCTGGCAGGCGGCGATGGGCGGCAAGATTTCCGCCAGCTTCAACAATCTCGGCATCACTTTCCCGCAGATCAAGGCGGGCAATCTGCGCCCGCTGGCCGTGTTCACCGAGGAGCGCGTGCCCGACCTGCCGGACGTGCCGACCCTGAAGGAGCTGGGCATCGACGTGGTCGCCGGTTCCTCGCGCGGCTACAGCGCGCCCAAGGGCATCCCGGCCGAGGCCAAGCAGCAGTTCCTGGATGCGATGAAGAAGGTCGCCGCCAATCCGAGCTTCCAGAAGGACGCCAAGGACCGCGCCATGGTTCTCGATGTGAAGCTGGGCGACGACTACAAGACCTACCTTGAGCGTCAGCAGGTCCAGTTCAAAGAGATCTGGGACGAGATCAAGGACGAGGTGAAGAAGAACTAAACCGCTCTCCTTGACCTGAACCGCCAGCGGCCGCGCGCCGCTGGCGGTTTCTTTCTGGAACAGGATCGAAGATGGGTCAGATCGTTCTCTCCCTCCTGGCGATTGGCGTCGCCCTGTATTTCGGGATCACCGCTGCGGGCTACCCGCTATCGGCGGCGCGCATGCCGGAACTGCTGGCCATCGTGACCGGCGGCCTTGCCGCGCTGATGCTGCTGCAGGCGGTGCGGCAGAAGCTGGCCGGCGGCAGGACGGCCGAGGAAAGCTCGCTGGATATCGACCGCGCGACGCTGCGCCGCGCCCTCGCCTACTCGGCGCTGATCATTCTCTATGCGGTGGCGCTGGCGCCCTTGGGCTTCTTCGTCGCCACGCCGGCCTTCATGCTGATCTCGCTATTTACCTTCCGCGCCATCAGCCCGCTGGCCTCGGTGCTGGTCACCGCAATCATCTGCGGGCTGGTCTACGGCCTGTTCGTCGTCTTCCTGCGGCTGCCCGTGCCGCTCTTCCCCAGCTTCTGAGGTCTTTCCCATGGACCAGTCGATGGTGATGGTCGGGCTGGAGAATGTTCTCTCCCTGACCAATATCCTGGCGATCTGCATCGGCACGCTGCTGGGGCTGTTCGTCGGCGCCATGCCCGGCCTGTCGGCGACGATGGCGCTGGCGCTGCTGCTGCCGCTGACCTTCTCCTTCCCGCCGGCCACCGGCCTGTCGATGATGGCGTCGCTCTATCTGGCGGCGATGTATGGCGGTTCGGTCGCGGCGATCCTGTTGCGCACGCCGGGCACGCCGGCGGCGGCCGCTACCGTGCTGGACGGCTATCCGATGGCCGAGCAGGGCAAGGCCGGCCGGGCGCTGGGCATTTCACTTACCGCCTCGCTGGTTGGCGGCGTACTGAGCGGCTTCGCGCTGCTGACCATCGCGCCGCTGCTGGGCAAGATCGTGTTGGAATTCGGCCCGGTCGAGCTGTTCGCCATCGCCGTGCTGGGCATCGCCATTATCGGCTCGCTATCGCAGGGGTCGGCGGTGAAGGGGCTGTTCTCCGGCGCGCTGGGCCTGCTGCTGGCGATGATCGGCATGGACCCGACGACGGGCACGCCGCGCTTCACCATGGACAATATCAACCTGTTCTCCGGCATTCCCTTCACGGTGGCGCTGATCGGCCTGTTCTCGGTGCCGCAGGCGATCCGCCTGATCCAGGAGTCCGGCGAGACCAAGAAGGTCGTCAGCAAGATCAAGGACCGGCTGCTGCCGCCACTGCCGGACTTTATCCGCCTGTTGCCGAACATGCTGCGCTCCAGCGTGATCGGCATCCTGACCGGGCTGATCCCCGGCACCGGCGGCGACACGGCGAGTTGGTTCGCCTATAACGAGGCCAAGCGCTTCTCCAAGGACCCAAAGAGCTTCGGCGGCGGCAATCCGGCCGGTATCGCGGCGGCGGAATCGGCGAACAACGCCGTGGTCGGCGGCGCGCTGGTGCCGACCATAGCGCTGGGCATTCCGGGCAGCTCCTCGGCCGCGGTGCTGCTGGGCGGGCTGATGGTGCACGGCATCCTGCCCGGCCCGACGCTGATGACCGAATATGGCGACGTCACCTACACGCTGATCTGGGCGGTGATCTTCGCCAATGTGGCGCTGTTCGTGCTCGGCATGGCCTTCACCCGGCTCTGCGTCTATGTCACCCAGGTGCCGAACCTGGTGGTGGCGCCGGTGATCATCGTGCTGTGCGTGATTGGCTCCTTCGCCATCAACAACAACATGTTCGACGTCTATCTGATGCTGGCCTTCGGTTTCCTGGGCTACATCTTCGACCGGCTGAACATCCCGCCGGCGCCGATGGTGATCGGTCTGATCCTCGGCCATCTGCTGGACATGAGCCTGAACCAGTCGCTGCTGATCGGCCAGGGCAGCTGGGGCGTCTTCCTGGACAGCCCGATCGCGGCGACGCTGCTGGCGATCGCGGCCTTTACCATCCTGCAATCCACGCCGCTGTTCGGCTGGATCAGGCGCTCGCTGTTCCGGCGGGCTTGATTTGCGGTCTGCCCCTCCGTCACAGTGGCGGCGGGGAAGGGCTTGCTGAGGGCGATGACGGAAGCGTTTGCATTACCGATAATGACGGCGTCCGCCGGCCGGGCGCTGTCGGCGATCGTGAGCGAGCTGGAGGAGGACATCGTCTTCGGCCGGCTGCATCCGCGCGAGCGGCTGGTGGAGGAGGTGCTGACCGAGCGCTTCGCCGCCAAGCGCCATGTCGTGCGCCAGGCGCTGGTCGAGCTGGAGCGGATGGGGCTGATAGAGCGCCACCGCAATCGCGGCGCGGTGGTGAAGGCCTATACGCCGGAAGAAGTGCAGCAGCTCTATGTCGTGCGGGAGATGCTGGAGACCGGGGCCGCGCGGCTGATCCCGCTGCCGCTGCCCGCCGACCGCATCGCGGCGCTGGAGGCGATCCAGCGGGCGCATGATTCGGCGGTGGCGGCGGAGGACATGCATGGCGTGTTCCGCGCCAATATCGCCTTCCACCGGGCGCTGTTCTCGGCCTGCGACAATCCTTATCTGGCCAGCGCCATCGAGGAGTTTGCGCAGAAGACTCACGCGATCAGGTTCTATTCTGTGGTGAAGCACACGCTGCTGATCAAGGCGCGCGACGATCACCGCGCCATCATCGAAGCCCTGCGCGCCGGCGACCGGAACCGGCTGATCGAACTGTGCCGCGACCATCTGCTGCCGTCCAAGCAATCCTATATCGCCGCCTACCGGCAGCGTTTCACGCCGGTCGAATAATCAGCCGACCTCGAACAGCCCCATCATGCCGCCGGATTGATGTTCCAGCACGTGGCAGTGCAGCATCCAGCGGCCGGGATTGTCGGCGACGAAGGCGATCTCCAGGCTCTCGCGGGGGGCGATCAGCACCGTATCCAGGAAGGCGTCTTCCTCCACCTTCCGGCCATTGCGGGCGATCACGCGAAACACATGGCCGTGCAGGTGGATCGGGTGATACCACGCCGTTTCGTTCGTCATCGCCAGCCGGCAGGTGCGGCCCAGGGGCACGCGGAACAGCATGGGGTGATGATGGCCCTCGTTGGCGGGATGCGCCTCGCCATTCATCGTCCAGGCGACGCCGTGGCCCAGCATCTCGCGCAGGTCGACAGTGCGGCCCGCCATCCGCGCGCCGGCCATCGGGCTCATCATGCCGCCGCCGAACAGGAGGTTCTCCTGCTGCGCGCCGTCCAGGTCGGGGACCGGCAAATCGTTCGCCGCCAGCCGGATCGGCGCGTCCAGCGGGCTGTCGCGCAAGGGCGTCTCGGCGCCATAGGCCAGGGTGACGAAGCGATAGACGAATTGCGGGTAGAAATGGTCGACCACATCGAAGCGCTCGCCGGGCCGGCCTTCCAGGTCGAGCACGATGTCGGCGCGCATGCCGGGGGCCAGGGTGATCCGGCCGTCCTTTGGCGCGTGCGGCGTCACCGGGTGGCCGTCCAGCGCGATCACCTGCGGGCGATGGCCCTGGAAATCGAGCGAGAATATCCGCCCGTTGGCCACGTTGACCAGGCGCAGGCGGAGACGCTCCCCGGCCCGCACCGGCACGGTCTCGGTCACCTTGCCGTTCAGCGTGACGGTATTGCCGATGCGTCCGTCATGCGTCTTGTCGTGCAGATCGTCGAAGCCGCCCAGGATCTGCGCGTCGCGGCCCAGCCGCCAATCGTCTAGCAGCCAGACCAGCTCGCGGTCGACCTGGATCGGCTCTTCCTCCTCCACGATCAGCGGGCCGTACAGGCCGCGCCCGATCTGCTCGGAGCTGCCGAGATGCGGATGATACCAGTAAGTGCCCGCGTCCGGCACCGCAAAGCGGTAGGTGAAGCGCCCGCCCGGCGCGATGGCGTCCTGGGTGACGCCCGGCACGCCGTCCATCTCATTCGGCAGGCGGATGCCGTGCCAATGCACGGTGGTCGGCCGGTCGATGCCGTTCTCGACCTCGACCTCTAGCACCTGTCCCCGGCGCAGCCGCAGCGCCGGTCCCGGCACCTGGCCGTCATAGCCCCAGATGGCGGTGTCGGGATAGGCCGACCCGGCGATATTGGCGGTGCCCGGCATCGGCCTTAGCGCGAAGCGCTTCAGCCCTTCCTGCGCGCGGACGCCGCGCCAGGGCAGCGCGGTCGCGGCGAAGCCCGCGCCGGTTGCCAGCAGCAGCGCGCGGCGGCTGATCATGCTATTCCTCGGCGGCCAGCAGCGTGGCCTTCACGGCGGTTTTCCATCCCATATATTTACGCGCGCGGGTGGCGTCGTCCATCGCCGGCTTAAATCGGCGATCAAGCTTCCAGCGCTCGGCAAACTTCGCCGGCTCGGGATAGAAGCCGGCCTTGTAGCCGGCCAGGTAGGCAGCCCCCAGCGCCGTGGTCTCCAGAACCGCCGGCCGGTCGACCGGGGCGTTCAGAATGTCGGCCAGGAACTGCATGGTCCAGTCGCTGGCGACCATGCCGCCATCGACGCGCAGCACGGTCTCGGCCCCCGCCGCGTCGCGCCAGTCGCCCTGCATCGCCTGCAGCAGGTCGCGGGTCTGATAGCACACGGATTCCAGGGCGGCGCGCGCCAGCTCCTTCGGCCCGGTGCCGCGCGTCAGGCCGAACAGCGCGCCGCGCGCCTTGGCGTTCCAGTGCGGCGCGCCGAGGCCGGTGAAGGCGGGCACCAGATACACGTCCTGCCCGTCATCAGCCGCGTCGGCAAGGGCTGCGGTCTCGCCGGCCTTCTCGATGATGCCCAGCCCGTCGCGCAGCCATTGCACGGCGGCGCCGGCGACGAAGATCGAACCTTCCAGCGCGTAGGTGCGCTTGCCGTCGAGCTGGTAGGCGATGGTGGTCAGCAGCCGGTTGCGCGAGATCACCGATTGAGGACCGGTGTTCATCACCGCGAAGCAGCCGGTGCCGTAGGTGGATTTCAACATGCCGGGCTGGAAGCAGGCCTGGCCGATGGTCGCCGCCTGCTGGTCGCCCGCCACGCCCAGTATCTTGACCGGCCCGCCCAGCAGGTCTGGCATGGTGTCGCCGAAATCGGCCGCCGAATCCTTCACCTCCGGCAGCAGCGAGGCGGGCACCTGGAACAGCGCCAGCATCTCCTCGTCCCACTGCCCGCGATGGATGTCGAACAGCAGGGTGCGGGCCGCGTTGGTGGCGTCGGTGGCGTGCACGCAGCCATTGGTCAGCCGCCACATCAGGAAACTGTCGATGGTGCCGAAGGCGAGGTCGCCGGCCTCGGCGGCGGCGCGCGCGCCGTCCACATGGTCGAGAATCCAGGCGATCTTGGTGGCGGAGAAATACGGGTCGAGCAGCAGGCCGGTCTTGGCCGTCACCTCCGCCTCATGGCCCTTTTTCTTCAGCCCGTCGCAGATATCGGCGGTGCGCCGGTCCTGCCAGACGATGGCTTTGTGGATCGGCCTGGAGGTGCGGCGGTCCCACACCACGACCGTCTCGCGCTGGTTGGTGATGCCGATGCCGGCGATATCGGCGGCGGTGACGCCCGCCTTCTCCATAGCCTGCCGGCAGGTGGCGACCACGCCGTCCCAGATTTCGTCGGCATCGTGCTCGACCCAGCCGGAGCGGGGGAAGTGCTGCGCGAATTCCTGCTGGGCGACGCCGAGGACTTCATACTCCTTGCCGAAGATCATCGCGCGGCTGGAGGTGGTTCCCTGGTCGATGGCAAGAATGCAGGACGGCATGGGCGGTTCCTCCCCGGTGTTTATTCACGCCGGACGCTTCTGCATCCAGGCTTCCAATTCCTCCGCCTGGGCGGCGCTGAGCCGCAGGCCGAGCTTCGAGCGGCGCCACAGCACGTCGGCGGCGTGGCTCGCCCATTCATGATCCATCAGATAGGCGACTTCGCGTTCATACAAGTCCGCGCCGAAATGCAGGCCCAGATCGTCGGCGGCGTTCACGCCCTGCATCAGCGCCCAGGCGCGGCTGCCATAGGCGCGCACCAGCCGCAGCGCATGCTGCCGGCGCAGGCAGGGATAGGCCCCGACCAGCGCATCCACCTGCTCGGCGATGCCGTCGACCGGGAAGTCGCCGCCGGGCAGCGTCGCCCCCTCGGTCCAGGGCGCGCGCATCGCCGGCAGATGCGGCTTCAACAGCGCCAGCGCCGATTCCGCCAGCTTGCGGTAGGTGGTGATCTTGCCGCCGAAGATGTTCAGGATCGGCGGCTGGCCGTCCGGCGCGTCGAGCTTCAGCACATAGTCGCGCGTCGCCTCCTGCGCCTTCGAGGCGCCATCGTCATAGAGCGGGCGGACGCCGGCATAGGTCCACACCACCTGGTCGGCGGTGACCGGCTGCTTGAAATAGGCGCTGGCCGCCTCGCACAGATAGGCCGTCTCCGAGTCGGAGATCGCGACGGTGGCGGGATCGTCCTGGAAATCCTGGTCGGTGGTGCCGATCAGCGTGAAATCCCGTTCATAGGGAATCGCGAAGACGATACGGCCGTCGGCGTTCTGGAAGATATAGGCGCGGTCATGCTCCACCAGCCTCGGCACCACGATGTGGCTGCCCTTCACCATGCGGATGCGCGCCGCCGCGTTCTGGTGCACGCTCTCGGCCAGGAAGCGCGACACCCAGGGGCCGGCGGCGTTGATCAGCGCGCGGGCGCGGATCGTCTCGCGCCCGGCCGGGCCTTCGACGGTGACGCTCCACAGCCCATCCTCGCGCCGCGCATCGACGCAGCGTGTGCGGGTCTGGATCGAGGCCCCGCGCTCGGCGGCGTCGATGGCGTTCAGCACCACCAGGCGCGAATCCTCGACCCAGCAATCGGAATATTCGAACGCCTTGGTGAATTCGTCGCGGATCGCCGTCCCCGCCGGGTCGCGGCGCAGGTCGAGCGTGCGCGAAGCGGGCAGGATCTTGCGGCCGCCCAGATTGTCGTACAGGAACAGCCCCAGCCGGATCATCCAGGCCGGGCGCAGCCCCTTATGGTGCGGCAGCACGAAGCGCATCGGCCAGATGATGTGCGGGGCCATGCCCAGCAGCACCTCGCGCTCGATCAGCGCCTCGCGCACCAGGCGGAATTCGTAATGCTCCAGATAGCGCAGCCCGCCATGGATCAGCTTGGTGCTGGCCGAGGAGGTGGCGCCGGCCAGATCCTGCTGCTCGCACAGAAAGACTTTCAGGCCGCGGCCGCTGGCGTCGCGGGCGATGCCGCAACCGTTTATGCCGCCGCCGATCAGGGCGATGTCGAAAATGTCGCTCATAAAGAGGCCGCCAATAGCATGGGATGAGGCGCGATCATCTAGACTATTCGGAGGTCCGGCGCTACTGCCGCGTTGCCGCAGGAAAAGGGGGGAATAGGGTGCTGGCGGCACCACCCCCTCCCCAACCCTCCCCCCTCAAGGGGGAGG
>NZ_LPXN01000171.1 GCF_001618175.1 Oceanibaculum pacificum
CGGAGCTGGGTGAGGGGAGACCCTCCCCCTCCCCGCCGCCCCATTCCCGCGCCTGGGCCAGGCACGCCGCCCGGTCGGGGGCGAAATCGGCGGCGACCCACCAGGCTTCCAGGCGTTTCAGCAAGCGTCCCATGGCCGGGCCGGGTGCGACCCCCAGCGCCAGCAGGTCGGCCCCGGTAACCGGCAGGCTGGGCCGCCGCCAATGGTCGGCGGCGGCCAGATGCACCCGGTAGCCGGCGGAAACCCAGTCCGGCAGGGAATTGCCCTGGTCGGCCAGGCGTTGCGCCCAGTCGAGCAGCACCAAATCGCGAAAAATCTCCTTCCCCACCGCATAGAGCGCGCGCCGGCGCGCCGGCGCATCGGCTGCCGGGTCGATGATCACGGCCGGGGCCAGCATGGCGGCCAGCCGGTCGCGCGCCGCGTTCGACAGCCGCAGCCGCCAGGCCACGGCCGCCCCGGCCGGCGCATCCGGCAGTAGCGCCACCAGGCGGCGCAACGGATCGGGGTCGGCCTCTTCGCGATGGCCGGTCAGCCGCACCAGCGCGGCCAGCCGGGGCAAATTGCGCGCTTCCGGCAGGATCGGCGTCAGCACGCCCTGTTCGCGCATCAGATGCAGCGTCGGCGCGGGGTCCTCTGCGGCCAGCAGGTTCATGATCTCGGCGCAGACGCGCTCGCCCGCCAGGCCGGGCAGCAGCGACGCCAGTCGCGCGCAAGCGGCCAGCCCGTCGGCATCGGGCATGCCCCGGCCATGCTGCACATGGAAGCGGAAGAAACGCAGGATGCGCAGCACATCCTCGCGAATGCGCTGCTCGGCATCGCCGATGAAGCGCACCCGCCGCGCCTCCAGGTCGGGCAGCCCGCCGACCGGATCGTACAGCGCGCCGTCCATATCCAGGAACAGCGCGTTCATGGTGAAATCGCGGCGTTTGGCATCCTCCGCCCAATCGTCGGTAAAGGCGACCGTCGCGCGCCGCCCGTCGGTCTCGACATCGCGCCGGAGCGTGGTGATCTCGATGTGCCGCCCCGCCTTCAGCGCGGTCACCGTGCCATGCTCGATGCCGGTGGGGATGGCGCGGATGCCGGCTTTCTCCAGCGCGGCGACGATACGATCGGGCGCTGCGTCGGTGGCGGCGTCTATATCGCCCACCGGCTTGCCCAGCAGCGAATCGCGCACGCAACCGCCGACGAAGCGGATGGTCGCCCCCTCGGCCTGCACGGCGTCCAGGATGGCGACCGTCGCCGCGTCCAGCATCCAGGGGAAGGGCGCGTCCAGGCGGCGGATCGGCTGCATCGGATCAGGGTTTGTGGTCGGAATGGCCGGGCACGACCCGCCCGTCGATCACATGCGGCGGCACATACCGGTCGCCCGGCGCGCCATTCTCCTCGAAGAACAGCATGCTGGCCCCAAGCGCCAGAACGGCAAGGCCGACGCCGATGCCGGCCAGGAACACCCAGGGCGCTTCGCCCAGCGTCGGCGGGGTGGCGCCGGCGGCGACGGCGCGGCGGCGGGCAAGCTGGAACCAGAGGAGGTACAGCAGGGTCGGCGCCAGGATCGGCAGCGCCACGAGCAGGGCCACGCGCAGCATACGGCCCTACAGCCGGTCGCGGCGGAGAATGCTGGAGAGGTTCACCAGCATCGCGGCCGTCGCTCCCCAGATATAATAATCCCGATACGGCAGCACGTAGAAGGAGCGCTTCACCCCGTCCTTCTCCCGGCTATGCACCTCATGATTGACCGGATCGACCACGAAGGACAGCGGCACCTCGAAAATTTCCGCCACCTCGAACGGGTCGGGCCGGGTATCGAAGGGCGGCGTCAGCAGGCCGATCACCGGCGTCACGGAAAAGCCGGTGCGGGTGCGGTAGGCGTCCATGCGGCCCAGCACCTCGACATAGGAGCGGTCGATGCCGGTTTCCTCCTCGGTCTCGCGCAGCGCGCAGGAGACGGGATCGGTGTCGCATTCCTCCATCCGGCCGCCGGGAAAGCTGATCTGGCCGGGATGATGCTGCAGATGATCGGTGCGCTTGGTCAGCAGCACCGACATACCCTCGGCGCGGTCCACCAGCGGCACCAGCACGGCGGCCGGGCGGCCCGGCGGCGGCATCTCCAGCCCCGGGCTCATATCGCCGTCGCCCATCATCAGGCCGGTATGGTCGATGCCGCCCCGAAAGATCGACTTCAGGGCCGGGCGATCGAAGCTCAGCCCTCCAGCGACCCCAGCAGAAAGAATTGCCGCTTGCTCCATATGCCTAGGGACGGTTTGCCATCCCTCTCCCGTTCAACGCCCATTTCGACAAGCTGGTAGAATACCGGCCGCAAGATCAGTGCTTCCAGCCTGTCCCTCACCACTATATAGGGGCTCGGCTCGCCGGTCGCCGGATTCGTTTCGACGCGGATCGGATGGTCCGGCCCGGCCTCGATCCATTCGTCCAGATTGG
Source organism: Oceanibaculum pacificum (assembly GCF_001618175.1). Classification (GTDB taxonomy): domain Bacteria; phylum Pseudomonadota; class Alphaproteobacteria; order Oceanibaculales; family Oceanibaculaceae; genus Oceanibaculum; species Oceanibaculum pacificum. Next base: position 2,440 of record NZ_LPXN01000171.1, read on the forward strand.
TGCGCAAACGCAGAATCTGGTCCTCGCCCGCGCCCTCCACAACAAGCTCGACGGCGGTGAAGGGGGCATCCTCCACCTCGATCCGGCCGCGCTCCACCGGCGTTACCAGCCAGTAGCTGCCGTCATCTTCTCGCCGCAATACAGTGGAGAATAATTTTACCAGTGGCTTACGACCGATAGGCGAGCCAAGATAGTACCAGGTGCCATCGCGGGCGATCCGAATGCCGAAATCTCCGCAACTCTCCTCCGGACCGTCGCCGCTTTGCGATAAGGCCGGTTTTTCTGCGGGGGAGACTGGGCGCGGGGCACCGAGACCCCTAAGTAAATTCGTAGGGCTATCGTCGAACCCGGCATCTGGTTGGATGCGTCGGGCAGGGCCGGATGGATCGATCATCTTCTCCTGTCCTCTCTGCCTGTCTGCGCGGTTGAGCGGAGGCGCCTGACTGAATGGCATATCCGCCGGCTGCAGCGTTACGGGCGATATTCTTAAGGATGAGGAGAATATTGGCATGAGCGTGACCGATCCCACCCCTTTTTCCGGCTCCCCCGCGGCGGGATCGGACGACCGGCTGGTCGCCGAGATCGAAACCCTGGCCGAACGGATGCGTCTGGTGCGCGAACGGGTCGGCCGCGTCATCTTCGGCCAGGAGGCGGTGGTCGAGCAGACGCTGATCACCCTTCTGGCCGGCGGCCATTGCCTGCTGATCGGCGTGCCCGGCCTGGCCAAGACCAAGCTGGTGGAGACGCTGGGCACCGTTTTCGGCCTGGACGATAAGCGCATCCAATGCACGCCCGACCTGATGCCGGCCGACATTCTGGGCTCCGAGGTGCTGGAGGAGGGCCAGGATGGCCGCCGCGCCTTCCGCTTCATCCAGGGCCCGGTCTTCGCCCAGCTGCTGATGGCCGACGAGATCAACCGCGCCAGCCCGCGCACCCAGTCCGCGCTGCTGCAGGCGATGCAGGAGCGCCGCGTGTCGGTCGGCGGCCAGTATCACCCGCTGCCCAGCCCGTTCCATGTGCTGGCGACCCAGAACCCGCTGGAGCAGGAAGGCACCTACCCGCTGCCCGAAGCCCAGCTCGACCGTTTCCTGCTACAGGTTGATGTCGGCTATCCGGACCGCGAGGCGGAGCGCCGCATGCTGATCGCCACCACGGGCGCCGACGAGGAACCCGCCGTGCAGGTGATGAACGGCGCCGATTTGCTGCAGGCCCAGCGCCTGTTGCGCCGGGTGCCGGTCGGCGACAGCGTGATCGAGGCGATCTTGTCCCTGGTGCGCAACGGCCGACCGGAGGAAAGCGATATCGACTCGGTGCGCCGCCATGTCGCCTGGGGCCCCGGCCCGCGCGCCAGCCAGGCGCTGATGCTGGCGATCCGCGCCCGGGCGCTGCTGGATGGCCGGCTGTCGCCCTCCATCGACGATGTGCTGGCCATTGCCAAGCCGGTGCTGCGGCACCGCATGGCGCTGAATTTCGCCGCCCGCGCCGAAGGCGTAACGCTCGATTCGGTGATCGATAAGATCGCCGCGCCGCTGGCCTAAGCGCCCGCATGCGGCAACGCGCCGAACAGCTCGCCGCCACCCTGCCGCCGCTGCTGGTTGCGGCGGAACGCGTGGCCTCCACCGTGGCGCAGGGCGTCCACGGCCGGCGGCGCGTCGGCCAGGGCGACAGTTTCTGGCAGTTCCGGCACTACGCTTTCGGCGATTCGGCGCGCGGCATCGACTGGCGGCAATCGGCCAAGAGCGATCATGTCTATGTTCGCGAGACGGAGTGGGAGGCGGCGCAGAGCGTGTGGCTCTGGCGCGATGCCTCGGCCTCGATGCGCTACCGCTCCGACCGGTCCCTGCCAGAGAAGGCGGAACGGGCGGAGCTGGTGCTGCTGGCGCTGGCCAGCCTGCTGGCCGATAGCGGCGAGCAGGTGGCGCTGCTGGGCGGGTTGCGCGCGCCGGCGCGCGGCCGCGCCGTGCTTGATCGCCTGATCGACGAGCTGGGCCGCACAGCGCATGACGAAAGCCTGCCGCCGGACATTGCCTTGCCGCGCTTCGGCGCCACCGTGTGGATCGGCGATTTCCTGTCGCCCCTGCCGGAGATCGAGGCGGCGCTGGCCCGCTATACCGGGCGCGGCATCCGCGGCTACATGCTGCAGATCCTCGATCCGGCCGAAGCCAGCCTGCCCTTCAACGGCCGGGTGCGCTTCGATGGCATGGAAGGCGAGGCATCGACCCTGATCACCCGCGTCGACGCCGTGCGCGACGATTATCGCGGCCGCTTCCAGGCGCATCAGGACGGCTTGAAGGCGCTGGCCCAGCTCGCCGGCTGGCATTACAGCGCGCATGTCACCGACCAGGGGCCGGAAAAGGCGCTGATGGATCTGTATATCGGCCTGTCGCAGGCGGGAGACCGCCGATGATGAGCCTCGGCCCCCTCGCCTTCGCCACCCCCTGGGTGCTGCTGGCGCTGGCCGTGCTGCCGGTGCTGATCTGGCTGCTGCGCGTGGTGCCGCCGGCGCCCAAGCGGCTGTCCTTTCCGGCGATCCGGCTGCTGTACGATCTGAAGCCGCGCGACGAAACCTCGGCGACCACGCCCTGGTGGCTGATCTTGCTGCGCGTGCTGCTGGCGGCGCTGGTCATCCTGGCGCTGGCGCATCCGCTGCTGAACCCGCGCGCGCAGCTCGTCGGCGGCGGGCCGATGGTGCTGGTGATCGACGATGGCTGGGCCGCCGGCCATGATTGGCAGGCGCGCCAGGAAGCCGCCGACGAGCTGCTGGCCCAGGCCGACCGCACCAACCGCCCGGTCATCCTGCTGACCACCGCGCCCAACCGCGACGGCGCGCCCGGCACGCTCAACCGGCTGCGGGCGGAGGAGGCGCGCAGCCAGGTGCAGGCGCTGCTGCCGAAGCCCTGGCCGGCCGACCGGCAGGCCTTGGCCGACTGGTTGGAGAGTCAGACCCTGCCGTCCAGCGCGGAAAGCTTCTGGCTCAGCGACGGGCTGGACGGCCCCGGCGTCGCGGCGCTGGCGACCCGCCTGCAACGCCTCGGCGCGCTGACCGTGCTGGAGCCGGAGGGCGGCAGCCTGCCGCGCCTGGCCTTCCCGCCGGAAAGCGGCGTCGACGGGCTGACTGCCACGGTCGCCCGCGCGCCGGGCATCGGCCCGTCCAGCCTGTGGCTGCGCGCGGTCGCCGCCGACGGACGCATCCTGGCGCGCGAGCAGGTCGATTTCCCCGTCGGCGAGGTCGCCGCGCAAAAGCGTATCGTGCTGCCGACCGAGCTGCGCAACGAGATCGCCCGGCTGGAGATCGAAAATGATTCCACCGCCGGCAGCGTGGCGCTGATCGACGAGCGCTGGCGGCGACGGCCGGTCGGCCTGGTCTCCGAGACCAGCTTCCAGGCCTCCCAGCCGCTGCTGTCCGAGCTGCATTATCTGGACCAGGCGCTGAGCCCGTTCAGCGAGGTTCGGCGCGGCCGCATCGAGGCGCTGCTGGAGCGCGATCTGGCGGTCATCGTGCTGCCCGACAGCGGCGCGCTCGCCGGGCCGGAGCGCGAGGCCCTGCAACGCTGGGTGCGCAATGGCGGCGTGCTGCTGCGCTTCGCCGGGCCGATTCTCTCCTCCGCCGTGGAGGAAGGCGGCGAGCAGTCGCTGGTGCCCGTGCCGCTGCGCCAGGGCGGCCGGCTGCTGGGCGGCGCGCTGTCCTGGTCGCAGCCAGCCAGGCTGGCCCCCTTCTCCGCCGCCAGCCCGTTTCACGGTCTCGCCATTCCGGCGGATGTGACGGTGCAGCGCCAGGTGCTGGCGCAACCCTCGCTCGATCTGGGCGAGCGCACCTGGGCGGCGCTGGAGGATGGCACGCCGCTGGTGACGGCCGGGGCGGAGGGCGAGGGCCGGCTGGTGCTGGTGCACACCACCGCCAGCCCGGACTGGACCAATTTGCCGCTGTCCGGCCTGTTCGTGCAGATGCTCCAGCGCGTCGTGGCGCTCAGCCAGGGCGTGCAGGGCGCGCGCGGCGACCAGCCGCTGCCGCCGGTCGAGACGCTGGACGGCTTCGGCCGGCTGACCGCGCCGTCCGCCGCCACCCAGGCGTTGCCGCCGGGGCTGGAGGAGCCGCGCTTCGGCCCCGCCCTGCCGCCCGGCTTCTACGGCAGCGACCAATCGCGCGTGGCGGTGAACCTGGCCCCCGCCATCGCCGCGGTGACGCCAATGGTGCAACTGCCCTCCGGCATCGCGCGGCTGGGTTATGAGCGTGGGGAGGAGGTCGATCTTCGGCCGTTCCTGTTTACCGGCGCGATGATCCTGCTGCTGCTCGATCTGCTGGTGTCGCTGCTGCTGCGCGGGCTGCTGCCGATGCGCCGGGCCCGCGGTATGGCGGCCATCCTGGCGCTGCTGGCCGGCGGAGGCCTCGCCCAGCCAGCGCAAGCGCAATCCGACGACCGTTTCGCGCTGGCCGCCAGCCTGAACACGGTGCTGGCCTATGTGCGCACCGGCGATTCGACCGTGGACGAGGCCAGCCGCGAAGGGCTGACCGGCCTCAGCCGCGCGCTGGAGCGCCGCACCGCCGTGGAGCCGGGCGAGCCGATGGGCGTCGATATCGAAACCGACGAGCTGGCTTTCTTCCCGCTGCTTTATTGGCCGGTCGCGACCAGTCAGGGCGGCCTCAGCCCGGCGGCGATCGGCCGGGTGAATTCCTATCTGCGTACCGGCGGCACCATTGTGTTCGACACCCGCGACCAGGGCGAGGTCGGCTTCGGCGGCGGCGGCCCGGGCCTGCAGCGCCTGCAGCAGATAGCCCACGGCCTGGACATCCCGCAGCTGGAACCGGTGCCGCCCGAGCATGTGTTGACCAAGACCTTCTATCTGATGGACAGCTTCCCTGGCCGCTTCACCGGCGGGACGGTATGGGTCGAGCGGCCCGGCGGGCGCGGCAATGACGAGGTTTCCTCGGTCATCGTCGGCAGCCACGATTGGGCGGCGGCCTGGGCGGTGGATCAGGCCGGACGCTACCGCTACCCCGTGGTGCCTGGCGGCGAGGCACAGCGCGAATGGGCCTATCGCTTCGGCGTCAATCTGGTCATGTACGCGCTGACCGGCAACTACAAGGCCGACCAGGTGCATGTTCCCTCCATCCTCGAACGGCTGGGCCAATGAGCGGGGGACAGTCCAGATGATACCGTCGGGCCTCGATATCGCCTTCGCGCCGATGCTGCCCTGGTGGGGCATCGCGGCGCTGGGCGTTGCCAGCCTGCTGATCGTCGGCCTAGCGCTGTGGCGGCGCGCACGGGGCGCTTGGTGGCGCTTCGCGGCGCTGGGCATCCTGCTGCTGGCCCTGGCCAACCCCTCCGTCATCGCCGAACAGCGCGAGGCGCAGAAGGATATAGCGCTGCTGGTGGTCGACCGCTCGCCCAGCCAGCGCATCGGCGAGCGCATGGGGGAAACCGACGCGGCGCTGGTGGAAATCCGCAACCGCCTGGCCCGCATGCAAAATCTGGAAGTGCGCGAGGTCGAGACCGGCAGCACCGGCGGCGGCCTGTCGAGCGATCGCGAGGGCACCCAGCTCATGACCGCGGCCGAGCAGGCGCTGGCCAATATCCCGCGCCGCCGGCTGGCCGGGGTGATCGCGCTGACCGATGGCCAAGTGCATGACACGCAGGATGCCGGCGAGCTGCCGGGCGCGCCGGTGCACACCCTGCTGACCGGCCAGCGCGGGGAGGCCGACCGGCGGCTGGTCATCCACCAGTCGCCGACCTTCGGCATGGTCGGCAAGGAAGTCGCGATCCGTCTGTCGGTGGAGGATGAAAGCGTCGCCCAAGGCACGCCCGTCACCCTGACGCTGCGCCGCAATGGCGAGGCGGCGCAGACCGCCGAGGTGCCGGCGAACGAGGAGGTCGAAGTCGCCGTCATGCTGGATCGCGGCGGCCAGAGCATCGTCGAGATCGACGCCGAGCAGGGCCCGCGCGAGCTGACGCTGATCAACAACCGCGCGGTCTTGAGCATCAACGGCGTGCGCGACCGGCTGCGGGTGCTGCTGGTCTCCGGCGAGCCGCATGCCGGCGAGCGCACCTGGCGCAACCTGCTGAAGGCCGATCCCTCGGTCGATCTGGTGCATTTCACTATTCTGCGTCCGCCGGAAAAGCAGGACGGCACGCCGATCCGCGAGCTGTCGCTGATCAGCTTCCCGATCCGCGAGCTGTTCGAGGTGAAGATCGACGAGTTCGACCTGATCATCTTCGACCGTTATAAGCGGCGCGGCGTGCTGCCCCGGCTGTATCTCGGCAATATCGCTGAATATGTCCGCCAGGGCGGCGCGCTGCTGATCGCCGCCGGGCCGGATTTCGCCTCCCCGATCAGCCTGTTCCAGACGCCGATCGGCGACGTGCTGCCGGCCGAGCCGACCGGCCAGACCACCGAGGAAGGATTCCGGCCGATAATCTCCGAGCTGGGCCGCCGTCATCCGGTGACCGCCGAACTGTCGGGCGCCGGCCGCCCCGGCGAACAGCCAGGTTGGGGCCGCTGGTTCCGGGTCATCGATACCGCCCCCCGCAGCGGCACGGTGGTGATGGAAGGCGGCGGCAGGCCGCTGGTCGTGCTGGACCGCGTCGGCGAGGGCCGGGTGGCGCAGATCAACAGCGACCATATGTGGCTCTGGGCGCGCGGCTTTGAGGGCGGCGGGCCGCAGGCCGAGCTGCTGCGCCGGATCGCCCATTGGCTGATGAAGGAGCCGGAGCTGGAGGAGAACGACCTGCGCGCCCATGTGCAGGGCGACCAGTTGATGATCGAGCGTCGCTCGCTGGAGCCTGCGGCGGAGACGGTAAGCGTTACTTTGCCCTCCGGCGAAACCGTGGAGGTAGCGCTGACCGAGGGCGGCCAGGGCCGCGCCACCGGCAGCCTGACGGTCGAGGAAGCCGGCCTGTATCGGCTGACGGATGGGGAGCGCACGCGGCTGGTCACCGTCGGCGCGGTCAATCCGCTGGAATATGCCGATGTGCGCACCACGGCGACCCGCATGGGCCCCATCGCCGAGGCGACCGGCGGCGGCCTGGCCTGGATCGCCGAGGATGGAATGCCCGATATTCGCCGCGTCGCCCCCGATCGCCGGACATCCGGCCAGGATTGGATCGCGCTGCGCGAAAATGGCGATTATGTCGTCACCGGCGTGCTGAACCTGCCGCTGCTGCCGGCGCTGCTGACCCTGCTTCTGGCGCTGGGCGCCCTGCTCGCCGGCTGGCTGCGGGAATCGCGGTAGAACCCGCTGGGTCAGGAGCCTGTCACCAAAGCACTACCCGACCCCAGCCTTCCCTCGCCCCGGAAGGAGCGAGGGGGTTCTTTATTCCATCGTTATTGCCAGGGCGACGGGGAAACCCGCCGCCTACTCCGCGGCCTTCCTGGCGTCGGGGAACAGCTCCAGCCCGTTCAGCTTTTCCCAGAATTGCGCGACCGCCGTGTGGTCGGCGCCCTTGCCGAGCAGCTCGTTCGCCTGTTGGCACAGGGCCACGCAGGCATCGCCGAACGGGGCCTGGATGCCGGTTTCGTGCGCCAGCTCCAGCGCGGTGCGGACGTCCTTTTCCATCAGCGCCAGGCCGAAGCCGGAATTGAACTGCCGGGAGAGCACATATTGCTTCAGCTTCTTGTCGGTCGAGTTGTTGCGGCCGGTCGAGGCGTTCAGTACATCGACCATCGCATCGGGCGACAGGCCGAAGCGCGCGCCGATCTGCAACGCCTCGACGGAAGCGATGAGGCCGGCGGCGGAGACGTAATTGTTCAGCGCCTTCATGGCATGGCCGGAGCCGAGCGGTCCGGTCTCGAACAGCCCCTGCCCCAATGCCTGCAGCACCGGCTTCACCCGCGCGATGGCGGCCTTGTCCTCGCCGCCGATCATGATCGCCAGCGTGCCGTCCTTCGCCTTCGGCACGCCGCCGGAGACCGGAGCGTCGACCAGCGCCAGCCCCTGCTGCGCCAGCGCCTCGCCCAGCTCGCGCGTGCCGATGGGGGCGGATGAGCTCATATCCAGCACCACGCCGCCTTTCGGCATGTTGGCGGCGACACCGCCTTCCAGCACTACATTGCGCACGATCTTGCCGTCCGGCAGCATGGTGACAACGATGTCGCTTTGCCGGGCCAGCGCCGCCAGGTCGGCGGCGGCGGTCGCCTTGAATTCGGCGGCGAAGCGCTCGGCCGTGCCGGGCGCGGCGTCGGCGACGGTGACGCTGTAGCCGGCCTCGACCAGGCGGCGGGCCATCGGCCAGCCCATCTGGCCCAGGCCGATGAAACCAATACGATCCATTTTCTCGTTTCCCCCTTTACGGAATCAGTACCTGGCGGATGGACAGGCCATCGGCCAGCCGGTCGAAGGCGGCGTTCAGCCCCTCCAGACCCTCGATACGCTCGGACAGCAGCCGGTCGACCGGCAGGCGGCCGCGCCGGAACATCTGGATATAGCGTGGTATGTCGCGCAGCGGCACGCAGCCGCCGACATAGCTGCCCTTCAGCGTGCGTTCCTCGGCGACCAGCACCACCGGCGACAGGCTCAGGCTCTTGCCCGGATTGGCGAGGCCGGCGGTGACGGTCATGCCGCCGCGCTTGGTGATCTTGTAGGCCAGCTCCAGCGCCGGCACCGAGCCCGCCATCTCGAAGGCATAGTCGACGCCGCCCTTGGTCGCCTCCCTCACCGCCTCGACGATATCGGCATCCTTGGCGTTGAAGGCGTCGGTCGCGCCCAGCTGGCGCGCCAGATCGAGCTTGGAGTCGAGCAGGTCGATGGCGACAATCTGCTCCGCCCCGCACAGGATGGCGCCCAGCAGGGAGTTCAGGCCGACGCCGCCCAGCCCGATCACCGCCGCCTTGGTGCCGGGCTTCATCTGCGCCGTGTTCACCACGGCCCCCACGCCGGTCAGGACCGCACAGCCGAACAGAGCGGCCTGCTCCCACGGCAGGTCCTTGTCGATCTTCACCACCGAGGCGCGCGACAGCACGGCGTAATCGGCGAAGGCGGAAACGCCGATATGATGGTTCACCGCATGGCCGTGATCATCATGCAGCCGGTGCGCGCCGGACAGCAGCACGCCCTTGCCGTTCGCCGCCGCCCCGGGCTCGCACAAGGCCGGCCGTCCTTCGGCGCAGGGCAGGCACTGGCCGCACGACGGCACGAAGACCATGACGACATGATCGCCCTTTTGCAGATCCTCGACGCCCGGCCCGCATTCCAGCACCTCGCCGGCGGCCTCGTGGCCCAGCGCCATCGGCATCGGGCGCGGCCGGTCGCCGTTGATTACCGACAAGTCGGAATGGCACAGGCCGGCGGCGCGCACCCGGACCAGGATTTCCCCAGGCCCCGGCGGGTCCAGCCGCAGCGTCTCGATATGCAGCGGGCGGCTGTCCGCATAGGGGCGCGGCAGCCCGATCTCATGCAGCACGGCGGCTTTCACCTGCATGGCATCCTCCCTTTTCGCCTTTGTTGCCGGGATCATAGACCAGCCGGCAAGGCTGAGAAGCTCTTTTAACCGCCCCAGGCCGCAAGACGCGGCTTTGGGGAGGACCGGGCCTGCAAGCGCCCGGTTTACGATTTTGACGCGCGGCGGCGCAGACGTTCCCAGAGGCCGGCTTTCGGCCCCAACGGCATGTCGTTGCCATCCATCACCACCGGCCGGCGACGCAGGCGGGAGAACAAGGCCCCGGCCCGGCCGAGCGCGCCGGGCGGCAGCAGGTGCGGATGCTCCGGCTCCAGCACCAGGCCGACTTCGGCGATTTCCTCCTCGCGGATGTCGCGGATCACCAGCTCGACCGAGCCGATGGCGACCCGGTCGCCGACATTCGGCGAATTGGGCAGCAGGTCGGTCAGCAATTGCCCGACGGTCAGGTCGCGCTGCTGGCGGCTGACCGGCAGATCGTACTCGTCCGCCAGAACGCCCATCTTCTTCGCGCCGTCGAACACGAAATCGCCCAGCCGCACCTCGCGGCCCGCGCGCTTGGACCGGCTTGAGAACAGCTTGTCGGCCGCCAGCACCTGTTCCGGCGGGCAGAGCAGCAGAACGTAATCGCCGGGATGCAGCGCCTCGATCTTGTATTTCGGCACCACCGAGCCGTCGCGCAGCACCACGATCAGCCGCACCCGGGGCGGCAACTGAATCTGGCGGAACGGCCGGTTCGCCCCCGGCGAGGTCTCGGTCAGGCGGTAGCCGATCAGGTCGCGGTCGATCTGCGCCGACAAATCGAGGTCGACGCGGCCCTCCGCCTCCTGCACCGGCGGCAGTTCGAGGTCCAGCCTGCGGGCCACCCAGGGCACCGTCCAGCCCTGCAGCAGCAGCGACAGCAGCACCACGATGAAGGTGATGTTGAAATACTGCATGCCGTTTTCCATCCCGCCCAGGATCGGGATGATGGCCAGGAAAATAGGCACCGCGCCGCGCAGGCCGACCCAGGAGATGAACAGCTTTTCCGCGCGCGAGAAATTGAACGGGATCAGGCAGAGAAAGGTCGCCACCGGCCGGGCGACGAAGATCAGCACCAGGGCAATGATGGTGCCCGGCAGGATATCGTCGACCATGGTGCTGGGCGTGACCAGCAGGCCGAGAATCAGGAACATGACGATCTGGCTGATCCAGGCCATCCCGTCATGGAAGCGACGGATCAGCTGATTGGCCCGAAGCCGGCGGTTGCCGGCAACGATGCCGGCCAGATAGACCGCCAGGAAGCCGCTGCCCCCGATCACCTGGGTGCCGCCGAACACCGCGCAGGCGGCGGCGATGACGAAGACCGGGTAGAGGCCGGGCGCCAGATCGAGGCGATTGACCAGAATGGCCAGCAGGAAGCCGCCGGCGATGCCAATCAAGGCCCCCAGCCCAAGCTGGAGCAGGAAGCCGTGCAGCACGGTGAAGGTCATGTCGCCGCCGGTGCCCGCCACCAGCTCGACCAGGGTGATGGTCAGAAAGATCGCCATCGGATCGTTGACGCCGGATTCCACCTCCAGCGTGGCGCCCAGCCGGCGGCGCAGTTCCATGCCGCGCTGATGCAGCAGCAGGAACACGGCGGCCGCGTCGGTCGAGGCCACGATGGCCCCGGTCAGCAGCCCGGCTATCGGGTCCAGATCCAGCAGATAGATCGCCGCGCCGCCGGTAATCGCCGCCGTCAGCACCACGCCCAGCGTCGCCAGCACCGAGGCCGGCCCCCAGACCAGCCGGATCGAGCGTATCGGCGTGCGCAGCCCGCCATCGAACAGGATGATCGCCAGCGCCAGGCTGCCGATCAGATAGGCGCCCTGGAAATTATCGTACTGGATGCCCAGCCCATCCTCGCCGGCCAGCATGCCGAGCCCAAGGAAGACCAGCAGCAAAGGCGCGCCGATCCGCGAGGAAAGCGTACCGGCCAGAATGCTTAAGAGCAGCAGGGCGCTGCCCAACAGGATCAGTTGGTTTGCTAGTTCCATTCGCACCGATGGTCGCTGGGGTCGGTCCGGCACGATACCGGAACCGCTACGCCATTATTGTCACCGATGGAGGAATAACAAGGTTTTGCGGCCGAATGATGGTAGCTTGATACGATTGCGCACGGCAGCGATGCCGCCAAACCCCTGCGGCTTAACGTGGTATTAACGTTCGAATTCGATAGTGCCTGACAGGCACAACGCCTCTCTATTTTGCGGATTCGCTAAAATGGCTACCCTGTTGCTGATCGAGGATGACCTGATGGTACGGGCCACCTTGCGTCAAATCCTCGAACGCGCCGGCCATGTTGTGATTGAAGCCGATCACGGCGGCGAAGGCCTGTCGAAGCTGGAGCAGCAGCATATCGACCTGATGATCACCGACATCATCATGCCGGAAAAGGAAGGCATCGAGACCATCATAGAAGCCCGCCGACGCCATCCCCAACTGCCGATCATGGCGATTTCCGGCGGTGGGCGGACGCGCAACATGGATTTTCTGGAGGTCGCCCGCCAGGCCGGGGCCGACAGCACCATGGCCAAGCCGCTGCGCGCGCAACAGCTGGTCGACGAAATCGATCAGCTGTTACGCGCATAGGCCCCGCGTCAGCCGGCTTTCAGCATGTAGAGATCGCGCACGGCGAACCGCCGGATGCCCAGCGGCGCCATGACCGGGCTCGCGATCATCGGGCCGTCGATATAGTCGACCCCGGCACTGACCGCGTAGCTCGCCAGGCTGAGCGTCGGGCAATGCCGGATGAAAGTGCGCAGCCCCGCCTCGTTCGCCTTTTCGATGAACTTATCCAGCTTGCGGATCAGCACCGCTTCCTTTTGCTGGTAACAGGCCAGGTCGACGCCGATGCCGAACACGCCCAGCCCCTTCAACGCGCCCATATTGATATCTTCCAGCGTGTCGCGCAGCAGCACGGCACGGCCGAACGGGCGCAACGCCGCGATCACCTGAAAAAGCTGCGACTGCCAGGCCCCGGCCGGCGCGCCGATCAGCTCCCAGACGATATAGCGGCGCATCTCCGGCGGGATCGACCGGCAAATGCCCAGATAGGCCTGCAGCCGCGTCGTCGCGTTCAAGGTGGTGTGATGCACCGGAATGCAGATCACATTGCGCAGATTCTGCAGATACGCCTTGCGCAGCGCCGTCAGGGCGCTCATCAGCACCACCCGGTCGATCAGCGCCACCAGCGTCGGGTCGCTGCCCGGGGGAATGATCTCCGCTTCCGTCGCGTTCAACCCGTCCTGCTGTATGACCAGTTCGAACCAATAGGCGGAAACCACTTGCTTGGTGGCATGCCAGGCCGGGATGAAGCGGTAGTCGATCTGCCGCGGCATGGCCGGCGGCAGATCGCCGGAGAGCCCCTGACCGGCGCGGCCCATCGGAAATGCCGGCGCTGCGCCGGCGCGCGGCGCCGGCTTGATCAGCGGGAAATTACCCAAATCGAAATCCGCCGCGACCTGCGGCACCTTGTCGAGGTAGCTGGTGATCGTCGGCCCTGGCAGGGGGTTGGGCGACACGGCGGTCCATGGCCGGCCGGTGGCGGGTTCATCGGGATGGCCGATATCCCCATCGGTGGCGAAGCCCAGCGCCTCTTCGAATTGCCGGCCCAGGGTGGGCGCGACGGCAACCGGCCCGATATCCTGCTCCAACCGCTCGAACTGATGCGCCAGGTGCTGCCCTTGGCCATCGACGGAGGCGACGTTCGCCATCTGCGCCAGCAGCTTCTCCTCCAACCCCCGGAAGATATCGAGCACCGCCCCATTGCCGTCGGCGGACGAGACCAGCCCCCCCTGCGGCGCGGCGTCTCCTCCACCTCCACCCGCCCCTCCACCGCCCCCCCCACTGGGCCGGGCAAAGGCGGCCAACGGGTCGGCGCCGGCCGTCATGGATGCCGACGGCAAGGCTTCCGCCAGCACCCCCTTCAAGGGATCCAGCGCATCGACGAGGCGAAAGCTTAAGCGGTTCTGGGCATCCGCGATGGCGTAGTAGAGCGATTGCTGGACCAGGTCGCTATCCTCGCCGACGATGGTGGAGAACACCTCTTCCGCCACCGCCTGCACCCGCCGGCGCGCCGCGCGCACATCGCCGCGGGTGAAAATCACCAGGCAGTCGCTGCCATACTTGATCGAAATGTCGCCGGCGCCCAGATGCCGCTTCGCCGCCGCCTCGCACAGCTTCATGATGTTGCGTTGCGTCGCCGCCCAGCGGACGCCGAGGCGCTGGCGAACCTCCTTCAGCGTCAGGATGAACAGCCGCTCATGCGCGACCGCCGGGCGGCTGCCGAACATGGCGGATAAATCGACCGTCAGTTGCTCGAACCCCGATTCCGATGCCGCCGCCGCCTCGGAATCCAAGCCTGTCAGCAACCCCTGAAACGGGTTCTGGTCCAGCTTGTTCTGGCTGTCGGAAACGTCATCGGCGGCAAACAGCTTCTTCAGTTTCGTCCAGGCGCTCATTATATCCCCCGCTATCACTAATTTGTTCTGTGACAGTCGAGAGAAGCCTATCGCATCCGCGTAAAGAACTGATTAACAACGATTTGCAACATCCGTTCCGATTACTGTGCAGCGGCTGCCTGGCCGATGCCCAGACCTTCCAGCAACTTTTCGATGTCGCTGCGCGGAATGTCTTTTGTGATGAAGACGATACGGCTGCGCCGGTCGTCGCTCGGCCAGGCCTCCAGCCAGGCGACCGGGTGGAAGACGTGCTGCACGCCATGAATCACCGCCGGCTGGTCCGGCCGGTCGGCAATGTTCAAAATCCCCTTCACCCGCAAAAGATTCTCGCCACGGGTGCCGATCAACAGCTCGACGAACAGGCTGAACGCCATCGCGTCGATCGGCTGGTCCAGCACCACGCAGAAGGCGCTGACATGGTCGTCGTGACGATTCACGTCGGGATGGTGATGATGCCCGTGATCGTGCCCGTGCCCGTGATGGGCGTGGGAGTCCGCATAGGCCTCCTCCTTCAGCCAGCGCAGCACGTCGGCGGTCTTGCGGGTGGGATCGTACAGGCCGGCGTTGAACAGCTGGTCGGGCTCGATTTCGCCCTGCACGGCGTGCAGGCGCGGGGCGGCCGGGTTCAGCGTCTGCAGCCGCGCCTCCAGCGCGTCGAGATCACGCGCCGAGGCCGGGTCGCGCACCAGGTCGGTCTTGGTGATGACTAGCCGGTCGGCGACGGCGGCCTGCTTCACCGCCTCGATATGATTATCCAGCGTCGCCTCGCCATTCACCGCGTCGACCACGGTGACAACGCCGTCCAGCCGGTAGTAGCTGGCCAGCATCGGATCGGTCATCAGCGTGTGCAGGATCGGCGCGGGGTCGGCCAGGCCGGTGGTCTCGATCACCAGCCGCTTGAAGTTCGGGATTTCCTGCTTGGCGCGCTTGATGTGCAGGTCGCGCAACGTATTCACCAGATCGCCGCGCACCGTGCAGCACAGGCAGCCGCTGCTTAGCTCGATCATGTTCTCGCTGCTCTTCTCGACCAGCAGATGATCCAGCCCGACCTCGCCGAACTCGTTGATCACCACGGCGGTATCCGCCATGCCGGGATGGCGCAGCAGATTCGACAGCAAGGTCGTCTTGCCGCTGCCCAGAAAGCCGGTCAGCACGGAGACGGGAATGGAGGAGGACATGAGGAGAACCTTCGAAAACCGATAAACAGAATTGTTATGTTGTAACAGACTAGCGGGCAGAGAAAGGATCGATCAAGGCCACGCCGAAATCCTGGAAATCACGAATATTGCGGGTGACCAGCGTCAGCCCGTGCACAAGCGCGGTCGCGGCAATCATCGCATCCTCGATCAGCGTATTGGAGCGTCCATGCATCAGCTGCGCCCAGCGCCGGAAAGCCGGCGCATCCATCGGCAATATCTGGCGCGTCGCGATGATGGCATTAAGCCAATCCTGAAGTTCCGCCGCTTTTGGCTGATCCTGCCGACGTGTCAATTCGATGCCGATTTGGATTTCACCGACCGAGACGGCCGATAGATATAAATCCGTATCCTCGACATCTTCCAGCCAGGCGACAACGCCGCCATGCGGCTTTAAGCGCCGCAGTTCCGACAGCACATTGGTATCGAGCAGATACATCGCTACTCGAATGTCAGATCGGCGCGACGGCGCGCCCTACCGCGCGGCGGCGCCAGCGTGTCGGTCCGCGCTGCATCCGTAAGCAGCAAATCCTTCAGGGTCGGCCGGGCTTCCGTCAGCCGCCGCCATTCCGCCATCGGCACCAGCACGGCCGTCTCCACGCCACGCAAGGTTACGACCTGCGGGCCTTCCGTCAGGCTTGCCCGAACGAACGCGCTGAAGCGTGCCTTCGCATCCTGGACGCGCCAAATTGCCATGTCCTCACCTGACCAGTTGAATGACCAGTTATATCAGACCTGAGCGTTGTTTTCGCAATAGCATCTCGGTCCCCGCCCCGTATAGTCGGCCGATAAAAAGGAGGACGGAATGACCGGCACTTATCGGCAATTGCCCGACGCGGGCGAGCTTTTTCTCGATCATATCGCGCATTTCGTGCCCGATATGGCGACCGCGGGGGCGGCGCTGGAGCGGATGGGCTATGTGCTCACCCCCTTCACCCACCAGCAGAACAGCCTGAAGGCGGGCGAGAAGCCGGTGCCGGCGGGCACGGCCAACCGGCTGGTCATGCTGCGCCGGGGCTATCTGGAATTTCTGACCGATGTGGTCGACACGCCGCTGGCACAACAGCTCCGCGCCGCCGTGGCGCGCTATGTCGGCGTGCATCTGCTGGCCTTCGCCACCGACGATGCCGAGGCCGCCTGGAAGCGGCTGGACGAAGCCGGCTTCGCGCCGACGCCGCTGGTGCATCTGGAGCGTCCCGTCGGCCTGCCGGAGGGCGGCAGCGCGGAGGCGCGCTTCTCCGTCGTGCGCGTCGCCCCCGGCGTGATGCCGGAAGGCCGCATCCAGATATTGACGCACCATACGGAGAGCATCGTCTGGCAGGAACGCTGGATGGCCCATCCCAACCGCATCGTGGCGCTCACCGATATTCTGCTGGCCGTCGGCGACCCGCAGGAAGCCGCCGGCCGTTTCGGCCGCTTCCTCGGCCGCAAACCGGCGCAGGATACAGCCGGCCGCTGGCAGCTGGAGACGGATCGCGGCTGCCTGACCTTTGTGCCGCCCGCCACCCTGCCCGGCCTGCTGCCGGGGCTGGAAGCGCCGGCAGCGCCGGTGATCGCCGCCTATGGCCTGGAGAGCGCGGACCTGGACGAGAGCGAGCGCTGCTTCCGCGCCGCCGGCATGACTGTCGAACGGCTGGACGATACCCGCCTGCGCCTCGACCTGCCTGCAGCACTGGGCGGCACGCAGATCGTCTGCGCGGAAGGCGCCAGGATGCCCTGGCGCTAGGCTAGGCGACCGCCGGCTGGCGCTTGCTGTCCCAATATTGCCAGCCGGCCACCGCCACAAAGAACCCCAGCCCGATGAAGGAGCTGGTCAGCCCCGGCATCAGCAGGCCGGCGGCGGCGGGCAGCAGAAGCAGACGCTGGATCCAGGTCACCGGCAGCAGAAAATGGCCTTCCAGCGCGATGTTCAACGACACCACGCCGACGAAGGCCATCGCCGATACCAGCGCCACATAGGGCAGGGTGCTGTCGATGCCCAGGATTTCCGGGTGCACGGCGAACAGGAACGGCAGCAGGAAGCCCGGCAGACCCAGCCGCACGCCGATAAAGCCGGTCTTGAAGTAGGAGGCGCCCGCGATCTTCGCCGCGATCAGCGAGGCCACCGCCACCGGCGGGGTGATCGAGGAGATGTTGGCGAAGAAGAACACGAACATATGCGCCGCCAGCAGCGGCACGCCCATCTCCACCAGCGCCGGCGCGCCGAGCAGCGCCACCAGGATATAGGCGGCCGATGTCGGCAGGCCGAGACCGAAGGCAAGGCAGGAGACGGCGGCGATGATCAGCAGCAGCCACAGCTCGCCGCCCGCCATGTCGAGCATGGCGAAGGACAGTTTCTGCGCGAAGCCGGTGACCACCAGAATATCGACCAGCACGCCGATCACCGCGACCACGATGGCGACCTGAGCGCCGCGCAGCGCGCCGGAATAGGCGATGCGGCCCAGCAGCTCCAGCGTATAGTTCACGCGCCCGGCCAAGCTGTCCCACTTGACCACCCAGTCGCGCAGGATGCTCAGCCCGATCAGGATGCCCGTCGCCTCGATGGCGATGGCGCCCGGCGACATGCCGGAGATCAGCACCACCACCAGATAGGTGGTCGCCACATAGAAGGGGAAGTTGCGCAGCGTCGCCTTCAGGAACGGCTCCGGCAGGAATTCCTTCTGCAGCTCCTCCGCCCGGTCGCGCACGTCGATATTGCGCTTGATGGCGCGGATATGCACCGCGACCATGAGATAGCCGTAATAGATCAGCGCCGGGAACACCGCCGCCTTGACGATCTCGACATAGGGAATGCCGGTGATGCCGACGATCAGGAAAGCCGCCAGCCCCATGATCGGCGGCGTGATCTGGCCGCCGGTCGACGCCACCGCCTCCACCGCGCCGGCGAATTCCGGCTTGAAGCCGAAGCGCTTCATCAGCGGGATGGTCAGCGCGCCGGTCGACGCCACATTGGCGACCGAGGAGCCGGAGACCATGCCCATCATGCCGCTGCCGATGACGGCGATCTGCGCCGGGCCGGCGCGGGTCTTGCCGCCGACGCGATAGGCGGCCCCCATGATGTAGTCGACGCAGCCGGTCATCTCCAGCGCCGCGGCGAACAGCATGAAGGGAAAGATGGTGCCGGCCGACAGCTCGGCCAAGCCGCCCAGCAGACCCTGGAAATAAGGGATCGAGGTGTAGCCGATCAGCCGCTTCAGGCCGATGCCGGCATGGAAGAACAGCTCGCCGGGAATGAGATAGCCGAAATAGCCGTAGAGCAGCGTGGCGATCGCCAGCGCGCTCATGATCCAGCCCCATTCCCGCCAGGCGGCATAAAGGGCTAGCGCCAGGAAAACGACGGCGACGCCGATATCGACATTGCTGACGATGAACTGGCGCTGGGTGGTGATCGCGTCGTGCTCCACCAGGATGTAGACCAGCGGGATCAGCGTCAGCAGCGCCATCAGCACGAAATGCCAGCGCCCCAGCCGGCCTTGACCTGTCTTCACCGCCAGGGCCAGAAAGGTCAGCCCGATGCCGCCGGCGATATGCACCACCTTGAACTGCCCGGAGGGCAGCAGATAGGCGGAGAGCTGCACGACATGCAGCAGTACGAACGCCAGGGACAACAGCCCGGCCAGCACGATCAGGCCAGCATGAGGGGTTTCGTCGGGCACGAAATAGCTGGCGAGGCGCGATGTCCAGGTCGGCACGGTCGGGTTCTTTCTGTCCGAAGGAAGAAGCTGGATAGAAAGCGGGGCAGCCTGTGGCCGCCCCGCTTGGATCGCTAGGAAAGGCTTAGCCCGCGACAGTCAGATTGTCGCGCCACAGGCCCTTTTCCTTGAAGTATTTGGCGGCGCCCGGATGCACCTTGAAGCCGGTCATCAGATAGCGCGCGCCGAACTTCGGGTCGATGTCCTGCAACTGCTTGCCGATGGCCTGCACCTCGGCGGCATTGTCGAACACGGCCTTGCAGACGTCATAGACAAGCTGCTCGCTCATCTTCGGATGGCATGCCAGGATGCCGGAGAAGGAAGCGACCTCCATCGCCTCGCTGACGCCCTTCCAATCCTTCGGATTGAGCTCGCCCGAGACGACGCCCGGATTGATGTCCTGGGCCTTCTTCATCACATCGGCCGGGATCGGCAGCATGCGCACCGGAGTGGTGGCTTCCAGCTCGGTGAGGATCGGCGAGGGACGGCCGTTGGTCAGCAGCGAGGGGATGCAATCCACCGCGCCCGCGCGCAGCGCGTCATAGCTCTCGCGCCAGGAACCGTAGGTCCAGTTGACCTTGATGCCCGCCGCCTCGAACAGCACCTTCCACATTGCCGCGGTCGAGCTGCCCGCCGGGGACGGCATGCAGCGCTTGCCGTTCAGGTCGGCCAGCGTCTTGATCGGGCTGTCGGCGCGCACCATCGGGCTGCAGTTGAACACCGTGTAGGCCAGCACCTGGTTGACGTCGATCTTCTTGCCGTAAGGCGGCTCGCCATTCACGGCCGGCTGCCAGTCGGTCGAGGTGGTCTGGCAGAACTCCAGCTGCCCCTCGCCGATCAGCGCCATGTTTTCCGCGCCGCCGCTGGTCGCCATCGAGGAATTGCGGGTCTTGGAATGTTTGTTCACGGTCGAGGCCAGCGCCTCGATGATCACATAGCCGGTCGAGCCGATGGAGGACGACCCCCAACGATTGACCTGCTGCGCGAGCACGCTGGAGCTGACGCCCATCATGCTCGCCGCCGCCGCCAAGCCGGCCGCGCCGGCCATTACGCCGCGACGCGAAATCTCGACGCTATTTACAATCTTAGTGATGTCTTTCATGTCGTCCTCCAGTTATTACCCTAGCGCCTATCACGGCGTTCCCTGGTTAATATTCGGTTGAGAAATTGGGAATTCCTGCCACCCCAACCTTGATTTTTATTGGCCGTTCGAGGCGGCAAGTCTTTGGCCCCCCGACACACCTGTCAACCCGTTTCCCGGATAAGGCGCCCCAGAGGGCCGAAAACCTTGCCTTGTCTCGTCAGGCAACCCACTCGCTGACCGGCGCGCGGGCCTCGTGCAGCGGCTGGCAGACCACATCGACCAGGGTCGGCCCCTGATGCTCGATGGCCTTGGCCAGCACCGACTTCAGCTCGGCCGGATCTTCCACGCGGAAGGATTTGATGCCGAAGGCTTCCGCCACCTTGGCATGCTGAGTCTGCGAGAAATCGACCGAGAAATAGCGCTGGCCGAAGCCGGTCTTCTGGCCGGCCTTGATCCAGCCATAGACCGAGTTGGAGATGACGATCATCGTCACTGGCGCGCCGATACGCGCGATGGTCTCCATCTCGCCGGCGGTGAAGCAGAAGCTGCCATCGCCCATCACCGCCACCGTCTTGGCGCTCGGCCGGCCATAATGCGCGCCGACCGACGCCGCCATGGAATAGCCCAGCGCGCCATGCGCCCGGTTGGAGATGAAATGCCGCCCCGGCTTCATGAACTCGTAATAGCCGGAGAAATACGGGCACGGCGTGCCCGGATCGCAGACTATGATGGAATCCTCCGGCAGGATCTCGTTCAGCGTCGCCACCACCCGCTCGGGCAGGATGGGCGTGTCGTTGCGCTCGGCCAGGGCACGGAAAGCCTCGAACTTCTTGCGCTTGGCGTCGGCGACGGCGCTGCCCCAGGCCTGGGTCGGCTTGCGGGATTTGAACTCGCCGGCCAGCGCGTCATACAGCGCTTCCAGCGCCAGGCGCGCATCGCCGATCAGCGTGGCGTCGGTGCGGTAGATCGCCCCCGGCACCATCGGATCGGCGTCAATGTGCACGATCTTGGTCGAGCCCGGAGCCGGATAGCGCCAGCGCTCCGTGGTGACGGAGCCGGCGCGGCAGCCGATGAAAATGACCAGATCGGCCGCATTCACAATCTCGCGGGTTTCCACCACGCCGCCATTGGAGCCGACGACGCCGAGCGACAATTCATGCCCCTCGCCGATCGAGCCCTGGCCGCTGATGGTGGTGGCGACCGGCGCGCCCAGCGCAACGGCCAGCTTTTCCAGGATCGCCTCGGCCCCGGCGATGACGATGCCGCCGCCGCACACGAACAGCGGCTTCTTCGCCGCCAGGATCAGTTCGGCCGCCTTCTGGACGTCCTTCGGATCCGGCCCGTAGCGGCGCGACGGGTAGCTGCCCATCTCCGGCTCGGCCCACACGTCGCTCTCATCGACCGGGCCCTTCTGCACGTCGAAGGGCAGGCCCAGATGCGCCGCGCCCGGCTTGCCGGTGGTCATCTCGCGGAAGGCGGCGCGCAGGGTGCGCGGAATATCCTCGGCCCGGTCGATGACGGTGTTGTATTTCGACAGCGGGCGGAACAGCGCGTTCTGGTCCAGCTCCGTCAGCGTGTAGCGGCCGCGCGAGCTGACGGCGATATCGGTGGTGACCGCCAGAATCGGGATCGAGCTTTCATTGGCCTCGACCACGCCGGGCAGGATGTAGGTCGCCCCGCCGCCGCTCGGCCCCTCGCAGATGCCGACCTTGCCGGAGGTACGGGCATAGCCGTCCGCCATGTAGGACGCCGAGCGCTCGTCGCGCGTCAGGATGTGCTGGATGCCATGGTCCAGCCGGTAAAAGGCATCGTACAGCGGCAGGCTGGTATCGCCGCACAGGCCGAATACAATCTCGACCTTGTGTTCTTGCAGCATGCGCACGAAAGCTTCGGCGCCATTCATCTGGTTCGTGGTCATCGCCCCTCCGGTTTCTTCTCGAAAGTTGTCCGCACTCTAGTCAGCTTTTCGCGAGAGGAAACCTTTTTCCGCCACCGGAAGCGTTCAACCGTCGGCGGGACGCGGATCGTCAACGATCCTTCAGGCGGATATCGGCGACCCGGGCGCGGGTATGGCCCGGCTGGTCGTCGGCGTCGCCGGAGATGGCGATATAGGCGATGGGCGGCGGCCGATAGCCGAAAAACCGGCGGAAATCGGCATCGACATCCACGGTTTCCTCGTACCATTGCTGCAACGGGGCGTTGCCGGGGCGCAGGATAATCACCTCCCCATCCGCGCCCATATGCGGGCTCTCGAAGCTGGTGCCGGTGGGATGGATGCCGCCCCAGGTATAGGTCAGCACCCGCCCGGGCGGCGGCAGCCCCATCATCGAGGCGGCCAGGTTGCGGAAGAAGCCGCCGGTCGTCTCGTCCTGCTCAAAGCCGACATGCACGGCCACCGGCCGGTCGGCATTCGCCTTGCGCGACAGATCGACGATGCGGATATCGGCGCGGTCCACCCGCCAGCGCCAGGAAACGACCGGCCGCAAGGCGTCCTCGGGCTTCACCAGCCGGAACAGTCCGGCCACGCCGCCCTGGGCCTCCACCTCCACGCCGCCCTCCTCGGTGGGACGGAACTGCGCGGGCGCGTGATCGGGGAAGGTGAACATCTTCCAGCCCGCCGCCGCCAAGGCCGGATGCACCGTCTCGGCAACCACCGGGACAGCCCACAGCAAAGGCATGATCAGCAACAGGCGAACGATCCGCATGCCCTAATAGAAGGGCCTTTCACAATAGCTTCGCAAGACCGTCATATTTGGCCATTGGCAGAACCGGCCCTCAAGGGCATAAGCGGCGGCAATGGTTTGATAAAAAAGCGGCTCTAGCGCCGCGCCAGCATGCCGTCGAGCAGCGGGCCGAGCGCGCCCAGCTTGCGCTTGCTGGCCTGCATGTCCACGGCATTGCGGTCGGCCAGGATTTGCGGCAGCGGGCGGCTGTCCAGCTTGACGTCGGCCAGCAACTCCTGCTGGCTCAGCTTGGAATCGCCGTTCAGATCGTAATTTTTGAACAGGGTCGGCAGGCCGGCGGAATCCACCATCATGATGCCCATGACGATGGAACTGCGATCCTTCGGGTGCAGCGTCTTGCCATTCTCCACCACCCAGCTCTCGGTAACGGAGCGGATGCGCTCCACCTCCGACAGGTTCAGCCCGCCATCGCGGTCGACATCGGCATAGCCCCAGAAGGCGTCGACGCATTTCTGCGCCGGCTGCCTTTCGCAGATCGGCCGGGACTGCGTGACGAATTTCTCCAGCACAGCGGAATCCGACTGCGCCACGGCGGCGCCGGCAGCCAGAAGGGAGAGCATCGAGAGTGCGGCGAGCTTTTTCATGCACATAGATTCCCAGCACTTCGCGGCAAGATGATGGCAGGCGCACATAAGAGGTTGCGCATGCCCCTGTCCTCGCGCTGCAATGGCGGCAAAACAGAATAGGGGATCCGTATATGACCACGACACGCATCGCCGATATCGGCTGGGCCATCATCTGGGACGCGGCGGCCAAGCGCCATGTCTACAAGCAGGGCATCGACATCGTCTTCACCGACGACCGCATCTCCCATATCGGCCCCGGCTATACGGAGCCGGTCGACAAGACCATCGACGGCAAGGGCCTGATGGTCATGCCGGGCCTCGTGGACATCCATTCCCACCTGCTGTCGGAGAATGTCGGTCGGGGCGTCACCGAAGAGATCGGCAACCCGGCGCTGTATATGAGCGGCGTCGCCGACCCGAAGCCGCTATTCCTGCCCGGCCATTCGATGGATAGCGACACGCTGGCCGCCGAGGGGCTGCGCGCCGCCACCCGCATGGCAATCTCCGAATTGCTGCTCAGCGCGACGACCACCATCGTCGACCTGGCGATTCCCTATGAGGGCTGGCTGGATACGCTGGCCGATACCGGCATCCGCGCCGTGGCCGCGCCGATGTACCGCTCCGCCGCCTGGGTCGCGCGCACCGGCCACACGGTCGAGTATGCCTGGGACGAAAAGGCCGGCCGCAAATCGATGGAGGCGGCCTTCCGCACCATGGACCTCGCCGTCCAGCATCCCAGCGGGCTTCTGTCCGCCATGATCAGCCCGGCCCAGGTCGATACCTGTTCCGAGGAGATGCTGCGCGACAGCAACGATCTGGCGAAGGAGCGCAACTGGCCGATCACCCTGCATACCGGCCAATGCGTGTGGGACCATCTGGAGATCACCCGCCGGCATGGCCTCACCCCCGTGCAATGGCTGGGCGATATCGGCGTGCTGTCGGACCGCATGATCCTGGCGCACGCCATCTTCCTCGATCATCACTCCTGGATTCGCTGGCACACACACCGCGATGTGCCGCTGCTGGCCGAAACCGGCGCGCGCGTCGCGCACTGCCCGCTGGTGTTCAGCCGCTACGGCCAGATGATGGAAAGCTTCGGCCAGTATGTGAAGGCCGGTGTGTCGATGGCCATCGGCACCGACACCCAGCCGCACAACATGCTGGAGGAGATGCGCCTCGCCGCCACGCTGGGCCGGATCGGCGGCCGCCATGTCGAGGATACGAATATCGGCGAGGTGTTCCACGCCGCCACCATCGGCGGCGCGGAGGCGCTGGGGCGTGACGATATCGGCCGCATCGCCGTGGGCGCCAAGGCCGATATCGTGCTGGTCGATGCCGCACATCCGATCATGCGGCCCTTGCGCGACCCGCTGCGCAGCCTGGTCTATTCGGCGGCCGACCGCGCGGTGAAGGAGGTCTATGTCGATGGCCGCCAGCTTGTGCGCGACGGCAAGGTGCTGACGGTGGACAGGGACGAGGCCGCCGATACGCTGCAGAAGGTCCAGGCCGACATGCTGCAGGCGGTATCCGGCCGCGACCGCCTGGGCCGCAGCGCGGAGCAGGTCTCGCCGCTGTCGCTGGCGCGGGGTTAGGAGGTCAGGCCGCCTTCCGGCCAGCGGCGCGGCGGCGCAACAATTCATGCGTCACCGCGCCGATGATGGTGAGCGCGATGAGGATGAGCCCCAGCGCGTTCAGCGCCGGCGTGACGCCGGTGCGCACCTTGGAGGCGATATAGACCGTCAGCGTGGTGTCGAAGCCGCGCACGAAGACGGTGGTGTTGTAATTCTCGAAGGATTGCAGGAAGGCGATCAGGCAGGCAGCCAGGATCGCCGGCATCAGGAAGGGCAGCGTCACCCGGCGGAAGGCCTGCATCGGCGTCGCCCCCAGATCGAGCGCCGCTTCCTCCAGCGTGCGGTCGAAGCGTTGCAGCCGGGCCAGCACCAGCAGCATCACATAGGCGGCGATGAAGCTGGCCTGCGCCAGCACGGTCAGCAGAATGCCGCCGGTGACGCCGTAGGGCCGCCAGAAGATCAGCGTCGAGATGCCGATAATGACGCCGGGCGTCAGCAGCGGCGAGACCATGATGCCATAGACCAGGCTGCGCGCCCTGGAATGCAGGTCGGACAGGAACAGCGCCGCCGCCACGCCGATCGGCACGGCAAGACAGATTACGCCCAGGGCGACCGCGAAGCTGGTGCCCAGCGCATTCCACATCTGGCCGTCGGCCCACAAGGCGGCGAACCATTTCAGCGTGGTGCCGGTCCAGGGCGTGACAGTGGGAAAACGGCTTTCGTTGAATGTCGCCGCCCCCATCACCGCCAAGGGCAGGAACAGATAGGCGAAGAACAGCCCCAGATAGGCGCGGGTCAGCAGCCGGGCAAAACGGTCGTCGATCATTTCGCGATGTCCGCCAGGCCGATGCGCGCCAGCCGCATCACGCCGAAGATGAAGCCGATGCACAGCAGCAGCAGAATGAAGGCATAAGCCGACCCCTGGTTCCAGTTTCCGCCCTCGAAGAACCAGCTATAGATGATCTGGGTGAACCAGCGGCTGCCCGGCGAGCCCAGCAGCGCCGGCACGGCGTAGGAGCCGGCGGCCAGCATGAAGGTCATGATGCAGCCCACCGCGATGCCCGGCTTGGCGTGCGGAATCACCACACGCCAGTGAATCCGCCAGGGCGACGCGCCCAGATCGCGCGCCGCCTCGATCTGGTTGCGATCCAGGCTCTCGATGGCGTTATAGATCGGCATGACCATGAACAGGATGTAGGCGTAGACCATGCCGACGATCACACCGCCATCGCCCGACAGGAAGCGGATCGGCCGCTCGATCAGCCCCAGCGCCACCAGCATGTTGTTCAACGGCCCGGCATAGGCGAGCAGGATCCACCAGGCGAAGGTGCGCAATATCTCGTTGATCCA
This sequence comes from Oceanibaculum pacificum, assembly GCF_001618175.1. Lineage (GTDB taxonomy): Bacteria > Pseudomonadota > Alphaproteobacteria > Oceanibaculales > Oceanibaculaceae > Oceanibaculum > Oceanibaculum pacificum. The sequence continues at coordinate 28,513 of NZ_LPXN01000171.1, forward strand.
GAACGGGATCAGCAGCAGCAGCATGAGCAGCGCCGCCTGCCGCCGCGTCGTGCCCTGCGCCAGGTGATAGGCGATGGGGTAGCAGACGATCAGCGTCGTCAAAGTCACCAGGGCGCTGGCCCAGATGGTCTTGAGGAAGATCGCGCGGTGGATCGCGTTATCCGCCAGCGTTGCGTAATTCTGCAGCGTATAGACGTCGTTCGGGCCACCGCGCTCGCTCATCGACAGGTTCGGCCGGAAGGAATAATCCACCATGTCGAGCTGCGGCAGGGTCACCAGGAAGATAATCCAGAAACCGGTCAGCGCCAGGATCAGGCCGGTCAGGCCAGGGCCGTAGCGCCGGTACAGCGCCGTCACGCCGCCGCCTCCGCCGGCAGGATGATCGCATCCTCCGGCCGGTAGATCAGCGCCACCGCCGCGCCGGGCTGCAAATCGGGCAGACCGGCGCTGTTGGCCAGATGCACCGTCAGCACCGTGCCGCCGGCGGCTTCCGCCGTCAGATGCAGGAACGCGCCCTCATAGGCCCGGCTGACGATGGTGGCCGGAATATGCCCCCCCTGCCCCGGCGTGCCGCTCGCCGGCTGCACGCCCAGCCGCTCCGGCCGGACGAACAGCGCCGCCGGCGCGCCGACCGCGAGATCGCCGCCGAGACGGCCGCGCAAGGGCCCGATTGCGCTGTCCAGCACTGCCGCGCCGCCCTCGACCCGCCCGATACGGCCAAGCAGGCGGTTATTCTCGCCGACAAAACCGGCGACGAACGGTGTGGCTGGCTGTTCATAAATGGTCTGCGGGTCGGCCACCTGCTGCAACCGGCCGGCCGACATGACGCCGACCCGGTCGGACATGGTCAGCGCCTCGCCCTGATCATGCGTGATGTAGATGAAGGTGACGCCGGTGCGGCGCTGGATTTCCCGCAATTCCTGCCGCATATGCTGGCGCAGCTTCAGATCCAGCGCAGAGAGCGGCTCATCGAGCAGCAGCACCTGCGGCTCGACGGCCAGCGCACGGGCGATGGCGACGCGCTGCTTCTGCCCGCCCGACAGTTCGGATACCTGCTTGTCGCCCTGGCCGGGCAGCGCGATCAGTTCCAGCAGCGCCTCGGCGCGCTTGCGCCGCTCGGCCTTGGAGACGCCGCGCACCTCCAGCCCGAAGGCGATATTCTCCCACACCTTCATCAGCGGAAAGAGCGCCAGATTCTGGAAGATCATCGCAGTCGGCCGGCCGTTCGGGCCGATGCCGCGCATATCCTTGCCGCCGATCAGCACCTGCCCCTCGGTCGGATCGTTGAAACCGGCGATCAGCCGCAGCAGCGTGGTCTTGCCGCAGCCGGACGGCCCCAGGAAGGAGAAGAACTCGCCGCCCTCGATATCCAGCTCGACACCCTTCACGGCGGCGAAATCGCCGAAGCGCATCGTCACGCCACGCAGTTCCACGCCCTGGCTCATGCCTGCCCGCTCCCCAATGACGACCGGCCCCGCCCGGCGGAAAGCCGGCGCGGGGCGCGTGTCGCTCAGCCGATCAAGCGGCCAGGAATTTTTCCTGGTACTCGTTGCGCTTGGTGATGAACCACTCGTTCTGGATCGGCCAGGACCACAGCTTGCCCAGCGCGTCGCCCGGATAGGCGGCGGCGAAGAAGTCGCGGTTGAAGGCTTCCAGGTGCTTCTCCGCACCCTTCACGGTGGTGTTGATCTTGGTTTCGTTGGCGTACATCGCGCCGACTTCCGGCGTGTAGTACCAGTTGATGAACTCGTAGGCCTGGGCGATGTTCTCCGCGCCCGACAGCATGGCGAAGCCTTCGATCCAGGCCAGCGCGCCCTCCTTCGGGGCGATATAGCCGATCGGCATGCCCTCGGCCTTCAGGCGGGCGCCGGTCGAATCCCAGGTCTGGCCGATGACGCAGCCATTGGTGCGGAACGCGCCCTGTGCCTCGTTCTCGTTGGTCCAGAACTGGGCGATGGACTTCTTATTCTCGATTGCCGTCTTCAGGATGATGTCGTAATTCGCCACCATCTTGTCCGGATCGGCGAAGGCTTCCTTCATGCTGTGCGGCAGCTTGCCGGCATCCTGCAGATAGAGGCCGATGCCGACCAGGCCGGAATGGCCGCGCAGCGTGACCATGCCCTGATATTCCGGCTTCCATAGATCGCCATAGCTGGCGGTGCCGTATTGCAGCGGGGCCTGCTTGACATCGAAGGTCAGCGCCTCGGTGCCCCAGTCGGTCGGCGCGACATAACGCTTGCCGTCGACCATCCCGCCGCCCTGGTCGGCGCCGCGCAGATTGCCGTCGATCACGGCGTCCCACTTCACCTTGCTTTCGTCCAGCGGCCGCACCAGCCCGTCCTTCACATAGGAGGGCACGCGATCGATGGTCGGCATGGCCAGGTCGAAGCCCTTGCCCTGGTTGGCGCGGATCTGGTTGATCTGCTCCTCGTTGGAGCCGAACTCGACGCGCACCGGCTTGATGCCGGTCTTCTTCTGGAAGTCGGCCAGCATCGTGTCGCTGAAATAGCCGGCCCAGGCATAAACCCGCACCTCGCCGGAGGAGGACAGCGCCTGCCGGCTGACGATGGCCGGAGCGGCCACCGCGAGGCTGAGGGCGGCGCCGGTCTTCAAAACGGCGCGGCGGGTGACGGCGGGCGTCGCGGCGAGAACCGCGTTGGTCTTGCGCATGGTCATACTCCCATAACGGGCTTCAGGAATCGTCGCCACTCTGGGGCGAAGCGATGACTCCGCGATGACCTTTGCGTGTAATTTCGATTACGAAATCTAGAGACGGCGGCGAATATGCAGCACCGTCCAGCCCAGCAGCGGCGGGAGCAGCGCTACCAGCGCGCCGTCGATGGCATGGCCGTTGCGGCTGCGCAGATATTGCAGCGTGAACAGGCCGATGCAGCGCTCCACCCGTTCCGGCGCGCCGGCATAGCGCTGCCGGCAGTCGCGCTGGCCGGCGTAATAGGTGGCGTCATAGATTTGCGTGGTCGGCGGCCAGGTGAGGAACCAGACAATGCAGACGCCGACGATCCACACCGCGCTCGCCGCCGCCAGCAGGCGATTGGCGGTGCGGTGGTCGGGCGCGACGGGGCGGGGCTTCGGCATAAGCGCCAGCCTACGCCCCGTCTGCGCTGCTGTCATGCTGCGCGCCCGCCGCCCCTCACCTGAGGAGTGACGGCTACGCCGCCTGCCCCTCGGTGCCCAGCTTGGCGGCGAGAGAGGCTTCCAGGAAGCGGTCGATATCGCCATCGAGCACGGCGGCGGAATTGCCGGTCTCCACGCCGGTGCGCATGTCCTTCACCATCTGGTAGGGCTGCAACACGTAGGAGCGGATCTGGTGGCCCCAGCCGATATCGGTCTTGGTCTCCTCCTGCGCGCGGGCGGCATCCTCGCGCTTTTGCAGCTCCAGTTCGTAGAGCCGGGCTTTCAGCATGGAGAAGGCGGTGGCGCGGTTCTTGTGCTGCGAGCGGTCGCTCTGGCACTGCACGACGATGCCGGTCGGGATATGGGTGATGCGGATGGCGCTGTCGGTCTTGTTGACGTGCTGGCCGCCGGCGCCCGAGGCCCGGTAGGTATCGATGCGCAGGTCTTTTTCCAGATATTCCACCTCGATGGTCTCGTCGACCACCGGATAGACCCAGACCGAGGCGAAGCTGGTATGCCGCCTGGCCTGCGAATCGAAGGGCGAGATGCGTACCAGCCGGTGCACGCCGCTCTCATGCTTCAACCAGCCATAGGCGTTCGGCCCGGTGATCTGCAGCGTGGCGGATTTCAGCCCGGCTTCCTCGCCGGGGCTTTCTTCCAGCCATTCGACCTTGTAGTCGTGCTGCTCGGCCCAGCGGGTATACATGCGGCTGAGGATCAGCGCCCAATCCTGCGCCTCGGTGCCGCCGGCCCCGGCATGCACTTCGAGATAGCAGTCATTGCCGTCGGCCTCGCCGGACAGCAGGCTTTCAAGCTGCTTCTTGGCCGCCATCTCGCGCAGCCGCTCCAGCACCTTTTCGGCCTCGGCGACGACATCCTGGTCGCCCTCGGCCTCGCCCAGCTCGATCAGCTCCAGCGTGTCGTCCAGCTCACGCTCGATGGCGCGGTAACCTTCGATGCCTTTTTCCAGCTGCGTGCGCTCGCGCAGCAGCTTCTGGGCCTTTTCGCTATCTTCCCAGAGGGCGGGATCGGCCGTGAGGGCGTTCAGCTCGTCAAGCCGGGAAACTGCCTGATCCCAGTCAAAGATGCCTCCTCAGCAGCGCCAACGAGTCTCTGATCTCGTCGGCGACCGCTTGAATTTCCGCGCGCATCGCGTGTCTCCAAGGTCAAGTCGGTGAAGGGGCGGACAGGGCCGCCCGGGTCAAGAAGCCTTTTTAATACAGCCCGCCGAAGCCGGTCGCAACCGGCGGCGCGTCCTGTCCGCCACCACCGGTGGAGGCCGCGCCGAGATAAGGCTGTATGCTGGGCTGGTTCGGCTCCGGCTCGGTGCCGGGCCGGAACGCTTCCAGGATGGTATAGCCGCCCCCGCCGCCGGCCAGCGCACCGGTCGCCCCGTTGATCCGCACGAACTGCACCCCGGACGGCACGCGGAACGGAATTGGCGGCGTGCCCTTCAGCGCCTCCGCCATGAAATCCTTGAAGATCGGGGCCGCGGCGGAAGAACCGGTCTCCTTAGCGCCAAGCGTGCGCGGCTGGTCGAAGCCGACGAAGACACCGACCACCAGATCGGGCGAGAAGCCCATGAACCATGTATCGAAACTGTCGTTGGTCGTGCCGGTCTTGCCGGCCAGCGGGCGGCCCAGCTCGGCGATGGAGCGCGCGGTGCCACGCTGCACGACGCCCTGCAGCATCGACGTCATCTGATAAGCGGTGACCGGGGAGACGACCTCCTCGCGCGTGTCGGGTATCGCCGGCACGTCCTGGTCCGCCCAGCTCTGCATGGCGCAGCCCTCGCAGGAGCGCTGGTCGTAGCGATACAGCGTGCTGCCGTTGCGGTCCTGCACCTGGTCGATCACATGCGGCTCGATCTTCTTGCCGCCATTGACGATCATCGCGTAGCCGGCGGCCATCTTCAGCAGCGTGGTTTCGCCCGCGCCCAAGGACATGGAGAGCACCGGCTGCATATTGTCGATAACGCCGAAGCGGCTGGCATATTCGACGATCTTCGGCATGCCGACCATCTCGGCCAGGCGCACCGTCATCAGGTTGCGCGACTTCTCGATGCCGACGCGGATCGGGCTCGGCCCGTAGAACTCGCCGGAATAGTTGGACGGTTTCCATTTTGGCAGGCCCGGTCCCTGATCGATGACGATGGGGCCGTCCAGGATCACCGAGGCCGGGGTGAAGCCACTATCCAGCGCCGCCATGTAGACGAACGGCTTGAAGGAGGAGCCGGGCTGCCGCACCGCCTGGGTCACGCGGTTGAACTGACTTTCCTGGAAACTCCAGCCGCCGGTCATCGCCAGCACGCGCCCGGTATGCGGGTCGAGCGCGATGATGCCGCCCTCGACATCGGGAATCTGCCGCAGCGCATAGGATTTGACCGTGCCGTCCTTCTCCGGCTTTGCCTCGACCGGCACAACGTCGCCAACCGCCAGCACGTCGGAGGGCTTGCCCGGCGCGTTGCCGAAGCGCTGATCCTCCAGCCATTTGCGCGCCCAGCGGATTTCCGAGAAGGGAATCGTGCTGCGGCTGCCGTCGGACAGGCCGATCAGCGCCTCGTCGCCCTTGACCTCCAGCACCACCGCCATGCGCCAGGGGGCAAGGCCGGCGGGCGGCGCAATCTTGGCCAGCGCGCTCAGCCAATCGCCCTCGGCCGAAATCTGCGCCAGCGGACCGCGCCAGCCATGCCGACGGTCATAGGCCACCAGCCCGTCGCGCAGCGCGCTATCGGCGATCCGCTGCAAGCGGGGATCGAGCGAGGTGCGCACCGACAGGCCGCCGCCGTACGTGGATTTCTCACCGAAGCGCTGCACCAGCTCGCGCCGCACTTCCTCGGCCACGTAATCGGCGGTGACGAATTCCTCATTGTCGCGGCGTTTGATGCGCAGCGGCTCGGCTATCGCCTGTTCCGCCTCGGCGGCGGTGATGACGCCATTCTCCTGCATGCGCGCGATCACCCAGTCGCGCCGCGCGACGGCGGCGTCGTGCTGGCGCACCGGATGGTAATTGTTCGGCGCCTTCGGCAGGGCGGCCAGATAGGCGGCCTCGGCGATGGTCAGCTCGTCCAGCGACTTGTTGAAATAATTCAGCGCCGCGGCGGTCACGCCATAGGAGCGGAAGCCGAGGAAAATCTCGTTCAGATAGAGTTCGAGGATGCGGTCCTTGCTGAACGCCTTCTCGATCCGGAAGGCCAGGATCGCCTCCTTCACCTTGCGGTCGAGCGAGACTTCATTGGTCAGCAGGAAATTCTTCGCCACCTGCTGGGTTATGGTGGACGCGCCGACCGGCCGGCGATCGCTGCCCAGCGCGGCGACATTCTGCACCACGGCGCGCATGATGCCTTGCACGTCGATGCCGGGATGGCTGTAGAAATTCTTGTCCTCGGCCGACAGGAAGGCGTTGATAACCCGCTTCGGCATCGCCTCGATGGGCACGAAGACGCGTCGCTCGGTGGCGTATTCGGTCAACAGACGGCCATCGCCGGCATGCACGCGGGTGACCGTTGGCGGCTCGTAATCGGCGAGCGCCTCATAGTCGGGCAGATCCTGGCTGTAATGATACAGCACGAAGGCCGCCCCCGCCGTTCCGATGATGACGACGAACAAGATGGTCGCCGCCAAGAAACCGAGAAATTTCACCGTATCCCTCCGAAGCGCATCCGCGCTCCCCCCTCATTTCGTCCTGAGCTGCCCGTGGCGTTCTCCCACAGGTGCCCGGCACCGCGCCGATACCACTTAATCTCTAACGCGCGCTATCGGATAATCGTTCCCCAATGAGGCGTCTATGCGGCAATTCGCGGCGGCCTCCGGGCCGGCGCGAGCACGCTCCGCAGAGTTTCCTTATACACCAGAATATAGGGGCGGTATCGACCGATCAGGAGCGGCTGACGCTGTCCTTGAAGGCAAAAAATGCGTCGATGCCCTTTTGCAACGCCTTGGCCATCTTTTCGCGATAGGCCCGGTTGCGTAAATTCGCTTCGTCGGTGGCGTTCGACAGGAAACCCATTTCGACCAGCACCGAGGGCACGTCCGGCGCCTTCAGCACGGCGAAGCCGGCGAAACGGTGGCTGCGCCTGAGCAGCGGGGTGACGGCGTCCAGTTCCTTCAGCAGCATGGCGGCGAAGCGGGCGCTGTCGTTCATCGTCTCGCGCTGGGCGAGGTTGATGAGAATGTTGGTGACCTCGGGACTTTCGGACGACAGATCGATGCCAGCGATCAGATCGGCCTTGTTCTCCTTCTGGGCCAGCGCCTCGGCCTCGGAGTCCGACGCCGTCTCCGACAGCGAATAGACCGACAGGCCGCGCAGCCCCTTGTCTTTGATCGCATCGGCATGCAGCGAGACAAACAGCTCCGCCCCTTCCCGCCGGGCGATGCCGATGCGTTCGCGCAGCCGCAGGAAGATGTCGCGGTCGCGGGTCAGCACCACATGATACTTGCCGGTGCGCTGCAGCGTGGTCTGCAGCTGCTTGGCCATCGCCAGCGTCAATTCCTTCTCATAGATGCCCGAGACGCCGATGGCCCCAGGATCGACGCCGCCATGACCGGCATCGATGACCACCACCCGCTTGCCGTCCGGCCGGCGCAGCTGCTCGGCGAAGGGCGCGGGGCCGGGAACCGGCGGCGGGTTCGGCGCGAAGGCCCGCTTCGAGGACATGCTGGCCTTGGAGGCGGTCAGGAATTTCTCGCGCGAGGTCGGCGCCAGATCGATCACCAGCCGATGATGCGCCACCTCGCCTGGCGGCAGCAGGAAGGCCTCCTGCACCTGCATCGGCTGGCCGATATCCATCACCACGCGCGACACACCCGGCTGGAACAGGCCGTAGCGCAGCCCCTGCACCATGCCGGTCTTGTTGGAGAATGCCTCCTCCGGCAGGCGCCAATCCAGTTCCGGCAGGTCGATGACCACGCGATAGGGATCGGGCAGCAGCAGCGTCTGGAACCGCACCTCCTCCGAAATATCGAAGACGATGCGCGTCTTGTCGGGGTAATTGCCGATCCGCATGCCGGTCACCGCCGGGGCGGCAATCGCGGCCAGGCTGTGCAGCAGCGCCAGGCAGAACAACAGCGCAGGCGCAAGCGTTCGCCACCGCCCGGCAACGCGGGCGGCGATGGGCTTTTCACGAGAATGGCTCGGCGCTGGTCGATAGAACATATTGCGTCCTGAACCCCTAATACCCCCAGATATACCGCAATCACCCGGCGAGGATCAACGTTAAAATCCTAAACTTCCTTATTTTACCACTGGTTGCGGCCTTTTGTTAACACAATGACAATTACGTTGTTCCTGACGCGCCAGAGGATTATGGTGGGGTTGCAAATTCTCGCTGTCTGTCGATCCGCCCTGGAGTTGACGGCGTCGCGTGATCGGACGGTCCGGCCGAGGTGATTAACACCGCCTCCTATTGGCCCCGATGCGAGGCGCTCAGGACAACAAAGCGAAGAAAATGTGGAACCCAGGGGCCATCCGTCGTGCTTGCCCGCCGGAACGGTTTCATTGCCGCCCCTCTACTGGCCGCTGAAAAGCGCCGTTCGGGGAGAGGCTGCAAGGGCCGGTGGCCCCATCTCGGACCCATTAGGGTCAGGTCATTTTGCCGCGCCGGCGCCGACGATCCGCAATCCGGACATCGGTTAGCCCAGGCGCGCGCGGAGAAGGATATATGACGAAGCGTATGCTTATCGACGCGACCCATTCCGAAGAAACCCGGATGGTCGTGCTCAGCGGTAATCGTCTCGAAGAATTCGATTTCGAAACCGCCGCCAAACGCCCCCTCAAAGGCAATATCTACCTCGCCCGGGTCACCCGGGTGGAACCGTCGTTGCAGGCCGCGTTCGTGGAGTATGGCGGCAACCGCCACGGCTTCCTGGCCTTCAACGAAGTCCATCCCGATTATTACCGCATCCCCATCGCCGACCGCGCCGCGCTGATCAGCGAGATGGAGGCGGAGCGCGAGGAAAACGGCAGCGGCAACGGCGACAATGTCGAGATTCTGGGCGGCGACGATGTCGAGGATGTCGCTCGTCGGCGTCCGCGCCTGTCGCGCCAGTATAAAATTCAGGAAGTCATCAAGCGCCGTCAGATCATGCTGGTGCAGGTGACCAAGGAGGAGCGCGGCACCAAGGGCGCTGCGCTGACCACCTATCTCTCCCTGCCCGGCCGCTATTGCGTGCTGATGCCGAACACCTCGCGCGGCGGCGGCGTGTCGCGCAAGATCACCAATGCCGGCGACCGCAAGCGCCTGAAGAAGATCGTCGAGGATCTGGAGGTGCCGGAAGGCATGGCGGTGATCGTCCGCACGGCCGGCTCCGAGCGGTCCAAGGCGGAGATCAAGCGTGACTTCGACTACCTGATCAAGCTGTGGAGCGACATTCGCGACCTCACGCTGCAATCCAACGCGCCGGCGCTGATCTATGAGGAGGGCAACCTCATCAAGCGCGCGCTGCGCGACATCTATGGCAGCGAGATCGAGGAAGTGCAGGTCGAGGGCGACGAAGGTTACAAGATCGCCAAGGCCTTCATGAAGGACCTGATCCCCAGCCACGCCAAGAAGGTGCAGCAATATAAGGATCCCTCGATCCCGCTGTTCCAGCGCTACCAGGTCGAAAACCAGCTCGACGCGATCCACAGCCCCAGCGTGCAGCTCAAGTCCGGCGGCTACATCGTGCTGAACCAGACCGAGGCGCTGGTCGCCATCGACGTCAACTCCGGCCGCTCGACGCGCGAGCGGAACATCGAGGAGACCGCCTACCGCACCAATCTGGAAGCGGCCGAGGAAGTCGCCCGTCAGCTGCGGCTGCGCGACCTGTCGGGCCTGATCGTGATCGACTTCATCGATATGGAGGAGAATCGCAACCAGCTCGCGGTGGAACGCAAGCTGAAGGAGGCGATGAAGGTCGACCGGGCGCGCATCCAGATCGGCCGGATCAGCCATTTCGGCCTGCTTGAACTGTCGCGCCAGCGGCTGCGGCCCAGCGTGTTCGAAACCTCGAACCTGATCTGTCCGCATTGCGGCGGCACCGGCCATATCCGCTCCACCGATTCGACCGCGTTGCATGTGCTGCGCGCTATCGAGGAGGAAGGCATCCGCCAGCGCGCCTCCGAGATCGCGGTCTATGTGCCCACCCCGGTGGCGCTCTACATCCTCAACCAGAAGCGCGCCGCGCTGGCGCAGATCGAGGAGCGGCACAGCTTCGCCGTCACCATCGGCAACGATGATTCGCTGATCCCGCCGAACTTCCGGCTGGAACGGGTGAAGACCCGCACCACGGAAGAGCAGCAGGCCGCGCTGAAGGCCGAGGCCGCCCGCTCGGAAGCGGCCGAAGCCGCCGCCGCCGAAGTGGCGGAGGATGAGGACGAGGATATCGAGGAGATCGCCGAGCAGGAGGACGCCCAGGACCAGGCGGCCGCCAGCTCGGACCGCGAAGGCGAGCGCGATTCGGGTCGCGAGGGCGAGCGCGATTCGGGTCGCGAGGGCGAGCGCGATTCGGGTCGCGAGGGCGAGCGCGATTCGGGTCGCGAGGGCGAGCGCGATTCGGGTCGCGAGGGCGAGCGCGATTCGGGTCGCGAGGGCGGCCGTCGCCGCCGTCGGCGGCGCGGCCGAGGTTCCCGCGATGGGGCCGGCGACCAGTCGCAGCTCCAGGGCGATGCCGATCAGGGGGACGAGGATAGCGACGCCGAAGCCTCGACCGACTCGGCTGAGACGGCAGAAGCGTCCGGCGGCGAACGCCCGGACAATAACGCCGACAATCCCGAGGATAGCGAGGAAGAGCGCCAGCGGAAGCGGCGTCGGCGCGGTCGCCGTGGCGGCCGCCGGCGGCGTCGTGGCGGCCAGGATGGCGAGATGACGGCGGCCGAGATCGAGGCCGCCGATCGCGAGGATGCCGAGCTGGACGCCGCCGAGGCGGCCGAGGCTGCGGCCGCCGCAGCCCAGCCCGCCGGCGTGGCGGAGGAGGCGGAAGCGGCCCCGGCCAAGCCGAAGCGCAGCCGTCGCGGCCGTGGCAAGGCGGCCGGCGTCGAGACGGAAACCGTGACCGCCGAGGCTCCGGCCGAAGCGGAACCGGTCGCCGCCGAGGCGGATGCCGCGCCGCAGCCGGAAGCGGCAGCCGAAAAGCCGAAGCGCAGCCGCAGCCGGAAGAAGCCGGCGCCCGCGGGTGAGGCGGAAGCCGGGACGGTTGCCGAGACAAGCCCCGAAGACGCCGCGGCCGCGAAGCCGAAGCGCAGCCGCAGCCGGAAGAAGCCGGCGCCCGCGGGTGAGGCGGAAGCCGGGACGGTTGCCGAGACAAGCCCCGAAGACGCCGCGGCCGCGAAGCCGAAGCGCAGCCGCAGCCGGAAGAAGCCGGCGCCCGCGGGTGAGGCGGAAGCCGGGACGGTTGCCGAGACAAGCCCCGAAGACGCCGCGGCCGCGAAGCCGAAGCGCAGCCGCAGCCGGAAGAAGCCGGAAGCCGCGCCGGAAACGCCCGTCGCCGAAACTCCTGCGGCCGAAACCCCCATGGCCGAGACGCCCGGGGCCGAGCCGGAAGTCGAGGCGCCGGCCGAGCCGGAGCCCGTCGCGGCACAGCCCGGGGTTCAGGTTATCGGCACCCCGCCCGAACCCAAGCCGAACGCCCCCGCCAAGCGCGGCTGGTGGAACCGGATCGTCAGCTAACACGAAAAGGGCGGCTCCTCGGAGCCGCCCTTTCTCTTTCAGGACATCTATGCGCCGAGACGGCTCTACCGCATGAAACGCGCGATGCGGGCGGCGGCGTCTTCCACCGATTCGGTCGAGCCGGCGAAGGAAAGCCGCACGAAGCGGTTGCCGCGCAACGGATCGAAATCCATGCCCGGCGTGATGGCGACGCCGGTTTCGGCCAGCAGGCGGCGGCAGAATTCCGCGCTGTCATTGGTGTGCCGGGCCACATCGGCATAGACGTAGAACGCCCCGTCGGCGCGCGACAGCTCGGTCAGGCCGGCCTTGGGCAGCGCGTCGAGCAGGATGTCGCGGTTGAGACGGTAGCGCTCGACGTTCAAATCCAGCTCCTCGCGGCAGTCGAACGCGCCGCAGGCGGCGTGCTGCGCCAGGGTGGAGGCGTTGATGAACAGATTCTGCCCCAGGCATTCCACCGGCCGCAGCAGATCCTCCGGCAACACCAGCCAGCCGAGCCGCCAGCCGGTCATCGAGAAATATTTCGAGAAGCTGTTCACCACCACGGCGCTGTCGCTGTAGGTCAGCGCCGTGGTCGCCTGCTGCTCATATTCGATGCCGTGGTAAATCTCGTCGGAGATCAGCCGGATGCCCTCGTCATGGCAATAGACCGCGAGGTCGCGCAGCGCATCGGGCGTCAGCATGGTGCCGGTCGGGTTGGCCGGGCTGGCGACGATCAGCCCGTCGATGCGGCCCTGCTCGCGCGCCTTCTCCAGCAGTTCCGGCGTCGGCTGATAGCCGGTTTCCGGCCCGGCGGGAATTTCCACCGGCTCGATATCCAAGGCGATCAGGATGTTGCGATAGGCCGGGTAGCCGGGGGCGGCCAGCGCCACCCGGTCGCCCGGCTCGAACGCCGCCAGGAAAGCCAGGATGAAGCCGCCGGAGGAACCCGGCGTGGCGACGATGCGCGCCGGATCGGCCGCCACCCCATACTGGTCGCGATAATGCCCGGCTAGGCGCTGGCGCAGCGGCAGGATGCCGAAAGCGTCGGTATAGCCCAGCAGGTCGCCGTCCAGCGCCCGCTTCGCGGCGGCGATGACACCCTGCGGCGCGCCGGTGCAGGGCTGGCCGATCTCCAGATGCAGCACATCCTCGCCGGCGGCCGCGCGCTCATTGGCGGCGCGCAGCACATCCATCACGATAAAAGGCGGGATCTGCCCGCGCCGGGCGATCTTCAAAGCCATCGGTAATCCTTTCGGGGGTAAAATCAGTCGCCGCTGACGGCAAGGCCATTGCCGCGCGGATCGGGCACCCGCGTGCAGCTATAATCATTGGGCAGGCCGACCGGGCAATGCACCGCCTGGACACGGCCGAAATGGCGGCCCTGATCGACGCTGTAGCCGCGTCGGGTCAGGCTCTGCGTCACCGCCTCGGGCATGCCGGGCTCGACCCAGACCGCATCGGGCGCGCCGCCGACATGCTGGCGCGGACGGGATATCGCCTGGGCGACATCCATGCCGTCCAGCACGTCCAGCGTGCCGCGCAGAATCGCCAGGCTGGCCGGGAAGCCGCCGCTGCCGGCGGCGAGGTAATAGCCGTTCCGGCTGTTCTCATTGAACATCACGATGCCGTGGCCGACCGGCGCGGAGCGGCCCGGCGGGGCCGGCGGCGGGGCCACCAGGAAGCCCAGGCCCGGCGCCTTGCGCAGCGTGCCGAACGGCGCGTTCATGGTGAAGGCGCAGGAGACGAGCTGCCCGGCCGAATCGTAGGCCAGGATGCTGGCCGCCCCCGGCCCGCCTTCCGCCGGGGCGGAGAGCGGCGGCGTGCCCGCCGGCTGATGACGAGCCGGATCGTAGCCGGCCATGGCAGAGCGCGCCTCCGCCAGCGTCAGCGCGCGAACGGTGCCGCTATCGCGGATCAGGGCGGCGATCGCGGCATGCGCGCGCATCGAGGCCTCGGCCAGCAGATGCGGCTGTTCCTCCGCGCTGGCGGACTCGTAGGCGCGCACCTCGGTCAGCATGCGCCACACCGTTTCTGCATAGGCGGCGGAGACGGTATCGGTGCTGGCCATCACCAGCGTGTTGTTGCCGGCCTTCAGCCCCGGGCTGGGCCGCCAGGTCGGCACATAGTCCCGCAGCGCCTCATAGGGCAGTGCGCCGCCGCTGGCCTCGATCATGCGCGAGAGGTCGCGCGCCATCTGGCCGTTATACAGATCGCCGATGCCGACGCTGCGCAGCCGCCCCAGCGTCGCCGCCAGGTCGAACTGGGTGAGCATGTCCCGCTCCACCGCCAGCCGGCCGTTCGGAGCGAACATCTCGCGCGTATCGGGAATCTGCGGCAGCACGCGGCTGGCGAAGGCGATGTCGTTGGCCAGCTTGCGGCTAACCGGCTCGCCAAAGCGCGCCAGCCGCTCGGCCGGGATCATCAGATTGGTGAAGGGAGTAACGCCATAGCGCGCATGCAGCGCGTACAGCCCGCGCGGGGCGGCCGGAATGGCCACCGCATTCGGCGCCGAGGACGCGGCCAGGGCGGGAAATTCGATGATCTCCCCGGTCCGCTTGTCGCGATCATACACCGCGCAGGAACCGCCGCCGCCCAACCCGACCGAGGAAGGCAGCGTTACCGCCATGGCGAAATACCCCGCCACCACCGCATCCACGGCCGAACCGCCGCCGGCCAGAACCTCGCGGGCGATCAGCGCCGAGCGGGGCTCCTCCGACACCGCGCCGCCGATGAAATCGGGGTTCACCCGCCGCGCGCCAGTCTCCGGATTGCCGCAGGCCGCCAGCATCGCAAGCAAGGGCACCAGGGCCGCGACTTTCGGGTAAAGTCTCGCGGTCGCAGGGAACATCACGCTCGGAACCTTTCGTTGACGGGAACGGGCTGGCCGCCTACTTAGCGGAAGGTAGGGGCCGTTGCAGAGACGAATGCGGGCCGGGAGAAATCTTACGTGTCTAACATAGCTCGTGGCCTGATCGCCTTGATCGCTTCGTTGGGCGTGGCGCTTACGCCGATGCGCGCCGATGCCGCGGGCATGAGCCTGATCCGCGACAGCGAAATCGAAAATACCATCCGCGACTATGCGACGCCACTGTTCGCCGCCGCCGGCCTCTCGCCCGGCGCGATCCGGATTTATATCGTCAATAACGACGACATCAATGCCTTCGTGGCCGGCGGAATGAATCTGTTCCTGAATACCGGCCTGCTGGTGCGCTCGGAAAGCGCCAATGAGGTGATGGGCGTCATCGCGCACGAAACCGGCCATATCGCCGGCGGGCATCTGGCGCGGCTGCAGGAGCAGCTGCGCAGCGCCTCCATCGCGCAGATTCTGGCGATGGTGCTGGGCGGCGTGGCGGCGGCGGCTTCCGGCGAGGGCGGGGCCGCGGCCGTGCTGGGCGCGGGCGGCACCGAGATGGTGCGCCGGTCGCTGCTGAATTACAGCCGCACGCAGGAGCAGGCGGCCGACCAAGCCGGCACGAAATATCTCGATTCGATTGGCCAATCCTCGCGCGGCATGCTGCAAATCCTGGACAAGCTCAGCGGCCAGGAAATGCTGCTGACGGCCCGCCAGTCGCCCTATGTGCGCAGCCACCCGCTGACCAGCGAGCGTCTGGCCTTCGTGCGCAACCATCTGGCCACTTCCCCTTATGCCGACGCGCCGCTGCCGCCCGGCTTCGCGATGCGCCACAAGCGCATGGTGGCGAAGCTGCACGGCTTCATGCAGCAGCCCGGCCGCACGCTGATGATCTACCCGGAGAGCGACACCAGCCTGCCGGCGCGCTATGCGCGGGCCATCGCCTACTACCGCACGCCGGACCTGCCGCGCGCGCTGACCGCGATCAATGCGCTGATCGCGGAAAATCCGGACGATCCCTACTTCAACGAGCTTAAGGGCCAGATGCTCTATGAGAATGGCCGCGCGCGCGAGGCCTCGGAAGCCTATGGCCGGGCGGTCAAGCTGAACCCGAACGCCCCGCTCACCCGTGTCGGCCATGCCGAGACCCTGCTGGCGCTGAACCAGGAGCCGCTGACCCGCCAGGCGCTGGCCGAGTTGCAGGAGGCGATGCGCCAGGAGCCGGAATTCAGCCGGGGCTGGCGCCAGCTCGCCATCGCCCATGGCCGGTTGGGCGAGATCGGTCTGGCCGGCCTGGCGCTGGCGGAGGAAGCGCTGCTGCTGGGCCGCAAGACCGACGCCCGCCACCAATCCCAGCGCGCCCAGGCGCTGCTGCCCGTCGGCTCCCCCGGCTGGCTGCGCGCCCAGGATATCGAGAACGCCGCGCGCAAGACCGACGATGACTAAGCCTGCGGATATGGACAGGGGAAGTTCGAGCCCGCATATTCCAGCTTCCTCCCGCCGCACCGGCGGTCCGCCACAAAGGATTTGCCGATGCGCCGTCTCGCTTTCTGCCTGTTCCTGCTGAGCCTGGGCCTGTCGCCAGCGCTGGCGCCCGCGCTGGCGCAACAGACGCCGCCCGCCGCCACTCCCGCAACCGAGCCCGCCCCGGTTTTCGATCCGGCGCAGAAGCAAGCCATTGAGCAGATCATGCGCGACTATCTGCTGGCCAATCCGGAAATCCTGCGCGAGGTCGCCACGGCGCTGAACGCCCGCGAGCAGGCCGCCGCCGAAGATCGCCGCCAATCCACCATGGAAGCGCTGCGTCCGGCCCTGGAACGCCAGGCCGGCGACCCGGTGATGGGCAATCCCGACGGCGCGCTGACCATCGTGGAGTTCTTCGATTATCAATGCGGCTACTGCAAGACCGTGAAGCCGACGCTGGCGAAAATCCTGGCGCAAAACCCGGATATCCGGGTGGTGATGAAGGAATTCCCGATCCTGGGCGATCCCTCCGTTATCGCCGCCCGCGCAGCGCTCGCATCCCAGGCGCAAGGCAAGTACGGCGTTCTGCACGAGAAGCTGATGGGCCATCGCGGCCGGCTGAACGAGGAGACGATCTTCAAGATCGCGGGCGATGCCGGCCTGGATATCGAGAAGCTGAAAGCCGACATGCAGGCCCCGGCGGTGGAAGAGGCGATCCGCCGCAACTACCAACTGGCCGAGCAGCTTGAGATCAGCGGCACCCCGGCTTTCGTCATCGGCGACAACCTCGCCCCCGGTGCGATCAACGAGGAGCAATTCCGCAAGCTGATCGACGAGGCCCGCGCGAAGCTGTAGCCCGCACATGCCCGCCGTTGCCTCTGGCGGCAGGCATGCTATAAACGCCCTGCATTCCGAAACCAGTCGAGAGCTGCGTCGCGCGTGACCGAGAGTCCCGAAATCTTGATCCTGAACGGACCGAACCTCAATATGTTGGGGGTGCGGGAGCCGGCCATCTATGGCTCCGAGACGTTGGGCGACATTGAGGATTCGTGCCGGGCGGCCGCGCCGGAATTCGGGCTGGCGGTCGATTTCCGCCAGTCGAACCATGAGGGCGAGTTGGTTTCCTGGATTCACGAGGCGCGGGACAGCGCCGACGGAATCATCATCAATGCCGGGGCCTACACCCACACCTCGGTGGCGATCCTGGATGCGCTGACGCTGGCGGAACTGCCGGTGATCGAGGTGCATCTGTCGAATATCTACAAGCGCGAGAGCTTCCGGCACCATTCCTACATCTCGCCGATCGCGGCAGGGGTTATCTGCGGCTTCGGCGGTCAGGGCTATGTGCTGGCGCTGGAGGCGATGGCGCGTCTCATCGGCCAAACGGACGAGTAAATGTCGAACGAGCAACACAAGATCGATGCAGCGATGATCCGCGAGATGGCGGCGCTGCTGAACGAAACCGGCCTCGGCGAGATCGAGTACGAGACCGACGATATGCGCATCCGCGTGGCGAAACCCGCCCCGGCCGCCGTGCACAGCATCGCCGCCCCCGCGGCCGCGCCTGCACCGGCCGCCGCGCCAGGCGCCCCCGCGGCGGCCCCGGCGGTGGACCATCCGGGCGCCGTGCCCTCGCCGATGGTCGGCACCGCCTATCTGACGCCGGAGCCGGGGGCCGAGCCTTTCGTGACCAATGGCGCCAGCGTCCGCAAGGGCCAGACCATCGCCATCGTGGAAGCGATGAAGGTCATGAACCCGATTCCCGCCCCGCGCGACGGCACCGTCACCCGCATCCTCATCGAAAACGGCCAGCCGGTCGAATTCGGCGAGCCGATGATGGTGATCGAGTAGCCGGCGGGACCAGCGGATCGCAATGTTCGAAAAAATCCTGATCGCCAATCGCGGCGAAATCGCGCTGCGCATCCACCGCGCCTGCCGCGAGATGGGCATCCAGACCGTCGCCATCCATTCGACGGCGGACGCCAACGCCATGCATGTACGCCTGGCCGACGAGAGCGTTTGCATCGGCCCGCCCCCGCCCGGCCAGAGCTATCTGAATATCCCGGCCATTATCTCGGCGGCGACCATCACCGGGGCGGACGCGATCCATCCCGGCGTCGGCTTCCTGTCGGAAAACGCTGGCTTCGCGGAGATCGTCGAGGCGCATGGCTTCGCCTTCATCGGCCCGTCGCCCGATCATATCCGCATGATGGGCGACAAGATCACCGCCAAGCGCGCGATGATCGATGCCGGCGTGCCCTGCGTGCCCGGCTCCGACGGGGCGATCACCAGCGAGGAACAGGCCCGCGCCCTGTCCGACAAGATCGGCTATCCCGTGCTGGTCAAGGCGACCGGCGGCGGCGGCGGGCGCGGCATGAAGGTCGCGCGCTCGGCCGACCAGCTCGCCGAGGCGCTACATCTCGCCAAGTCGGAAGCCAAGGCTGCCTTCGGCAATGACGAGGTCTATATCGAGAAGTATCTCGATAAGCCGCGCCATATCGAGGTGCAGGTGCTGGCCGATAATCACGGCAATGCGGTGCATCTGGGCGAGCGCGACTGCTCGCTGCAGCGCCGCCACCAGAAGGTGCTGGAGGAGGCCCCCTCCCCCGCCCTGAACGCGGCCGAGCGCGAGAAGCTGGGTGCCGTGGTGGTGAAGGCCATCGAGACGCTGGGTTATCGCAGCGTCGGCACGCTGGAATTCCTGTACGAAAACGGGGAATTCTACTTCATCGAGATGAATACCCGCCTGCAGGTCGAACACCCGATCACCGAGATGATCACCGGCATCGATTTGGTGCGCGAGCAGATTCGCGTCGCCTCCGGCGCGAAGCTGGGCTTCGACCAGAGCCACATCAAATTCTATGGCCACGCCATCGAATGCCGGGTGAATGCCGAGGATCCGCTAACCTTCCAGCCCTCGCCGGGCAAGGTGACGGATTACCATGCCCCCGGCGGCTTGGGCGTGCGGGTTGATTCGGCGCTGTATAGCGGCTATTCGATCCCGCCCTATTACGATTCGCTGGTCTCCAAGCTGGTGGTGCATGGCCGCAACCGGGCGGAATGCCTGATGCGGTTGCGCCGGACGCTGGAGGAATATGTAATCGGCGGCGTCAAGACGACCATCCCGCTGCACCGCAGGCTGCTGGCCGAGAAGGCCTTCATCGACGGCGATTACGACATCCATTGGCTGGAACGCTGGATGGATGGCGGCAAGCGGGACTGAGCGACAGGCGATGACCGCCGCATGATCCACCTGACTCCGGAGCTGATCCTGCAGGCCTACGCCATCGGCGTGTTTCCGATGGCCGAATCCCGGGACGATCCGGAGCTGTTCTTCATCGACCCGAAGAATCGCGGCGTGCTGCCGCTGGACCGCTTCCATGTGCCGCGCAGCCTGCTGAAGACGATCCGCAAGGGCCAGTTCGAGCTGCGCTGCAACACCGATTTTCGCGGCGTGCTGGCGGGTTGCGCGGAATCGACCGATGGCCGGCGCGATACCTGGATCAATGACGAGATCATCCGGCTGTTCCTGGAATTCCACCGCATGGGCCTGGCCCATTCGGTGGAAACCTGGCAGGAGGACCGGCTGGTCGGCGGGCTGTACGGCCTCGCCCTGGGCAGCGCGTTCTTCGGGGAGAGCATGTTCAGCCGCGCGACCGACGCCTCGAAGCTGGCGCTGGTCGATCTGGTGGTGCGGTTAAGGATGGGCGGCTTCACCTTGCTGGACACGCAATTCGTCACCAGCCACCTGACCCGCTTCGGGACCATCGAGATTCCGCGCGACCTCTACAAGCAGCAGCTGGCCGAGGCGATCATCCGGCCGGCGGATTTCCCCACCGGCTCGATGCGCGCGCACTACCCCGCCTTCTTGCAGTCGATCACCCAGACATCATAGACCGCGTGATGCAGCGGGTTCAGCGCCGGGCTGGACGCGAACATCCAGCCGCTGAACAGCGTCTGCGCCTGTTCGCCCGGTTTCTGGTCGTAGATTTCCAGGAAGGCGGCGCTCTCCGGCGTTTCCTCCGGCGGCCGCTTCTTGCAGGTTCGGGTGACGATGTGCAGCGAACCGAAGCTGACATCCTCCCCCACCGGAGCCTCGAAGGTCGACACCCGCGCCGTCACCTTGTCCAGCCCCTGCAGCACCGCGACGGGGAAGTCGTTATAGCGCGGCTGCGTCTGCGCCGAGGCGGCGGAGACAAGGCAGAGGAACAGGGGGGCGAAAGCCAGCCGCTTCATGGGGGAACATCCGAACGGTGATAGGAAAAATCAGGCTGCCTTGGAAGGGGCGATGGGCTTGACGAGAATTTCCAGCGGAATTGCCAGTTCCTCATGCAAGCGCCGGATCATGGCGAGAGAAAGGCCCCGACGCCCCGCCATCAGATCGGAGACCCGCTGCCGAGACCCTAGAATAGGCTCCAGCGCCTTACGGCCGAGCCCCTGCTGTTCCAACCGGAACAGGATCGCGGAAACCGGGTCCGGCAGATCGATCGGAAAATGCGCCTGCTCATAGGCCTCGACTAGCGTCGCTAGCACATCAAGCCGGTCGCCCTCCGCGCTGCCGGCCGGCGCGCCCCAGAGAGTCTCAATCTCGGCCAGGAATGCGGCATGATCCGCCGATGTCCTGATCGGCCTAATCCGATCCATGCTCCACCTTTTTCACATCGAGCCGGTCATAATCGCCATGGCTGCCGATCCATTTAATCCAGACGATGGATCGTTCGTAATCGATGGCCGCCACCAGCCGATAATCATTGCCCTTGATGTTGAAGACCACACGGTCCGCCGACACGATGCTGGCATGGGCGTAAACGCGCTTTATGTCCGCGCTGTTCCGCCATGTGGCCTGCTTCGCCTCGGCGAACCAAGCCTCCAGCGCCGCCTTCACGGCCGCATGATCGCGCTGCCCGAGGCGCGAATCGCTGAAAGCGCGAAGCGTGCTACGAGCAATGATTCGCATGGCTTAAAATATCATGTACCCAAAACGGGTACAAGCCGCCGCTTACTGCGACAGCGGACCCTTGGGCGCATCGCCGCCCGAGGAAGGTGCGGGGGAAGGCGCCGGGGCCAGCGGCGCTGCGGGTGCCGCGCCACCTTGCGGCGACGGGCTGCTCTCGCCGCCCTGGCCGCCACCCTGGCCCCCACCTTGGCCCGTGCTGGCGCTGAACACGAAGCGGCCGAGCAGATCGAGCACATCGACGGAGGATTGGGTGTAGATGATGCGGCCGCCGGCCTCGATCATCTCCTCCTCGCCGCCCGGCAGGAGCTGCAGATAGCTGCCGCCCAGCAGGCTTTCGCTGGCGATCTTGGCGATGGTGTCGCGCGGCAGCTTCACGGAGGGGTCGATGCTCAGCGTCATCTCGGCCAGATAGGTTTCCGGATTCAGCCGCTGGCCGACGATGGTGCCGACCTTGATGCCGCTGATGCGCACATCGCCGCCGGTATTGATGCCGCCCGCCTGGTCAAAATTGGCGGTGACGGTATAGCCGCTGACCGCGCGCAGATCGGCGGCCGAGAAGGCGAACAGCAGGAACATGCCGGCCACCAGCAGCACGACGCCGCCCATGACGGTTTCGATCAGGCTGCGATTCATCGAAACTCTCCCGCTGCGTCCGCGATCCGGCTCACTCCGGACGCCAGGCCTGGTAGTCGCCGGTCGCCCGGTCGCGCTTGCCGCCCTTCAGCACATGGCCGGGCGGGCGGTAGGCCAGTTCGGTCCCGGTCAGGTTTGGCTGGTGCTCCTTCTGCCAGGGCTGGGCCCGCAGGTCGGCTTCGCCCGGCAGATCCTTAATGGTGTGATGCAGCCAGGCATGCCAGGCCGGCGGCACCTTCGAGGCCTCCGGCTCGCCCTTATAGACCACCCAGCGCTTCTCGCGCTGCCCGGCGGCCTTATCCGAGGCGCGCTTCTTCGCCACGTAATAGAGATTACCGAACTGGTCTTCGCCGACCTTCTCGCCATTCAGCCAGGTAAAAAAGCGCGTGCCGATATCGGCCATGATGCTGGGTCCGTCGCTAAGCCAAAAACGAAGCCGGGAATATTGCACCCTGAGGCGCATCCGTCCAGTGCGGCGCGGCAGGGCGGCCGGGTTTCCGCAGATGACAAACCAGTCAATGTGTTAAAAAACTGTCAACCCACAAAATGATGTTGAATGCGCCACGGCTTGTGGCACACTTGCTTTCCGCCGCTAGATATAGGGTCACGAACCCCACCGGCGACGACTTCTCACACCAGGGGCGGGCTGACGGCCCCCTCAAACCGACATAGCGCCACGGGCGCGCACTTCCAACGGCACGGATGGAAGCGATGGCGCCCAAGGCACCCGAGGGGGATTTATGAAGATCGAACGCCGTTTCACGAAAGCCGGTCAGGACGCCTATGCGGCGCTGAGCTTCCGCACCACCACCAGCGAGATTCGCAATCCGGACGGCTCGGTGGTGTTCCAGTTGAAGGATATCGAGGTGCCGGCTGGCTGGTCCCAGGTGGCCTGCGATATCCTGGCGCAGAAATATTTCCGCAAGGCCGGCATCCCCACCATCCTGACGGCGGTGGAGGAGAATTCCGTTCCCTCCTGGCTGTGGCGCAAGAAAGCCGACGACAAGAAGCTGGCGAAGCTGGAGGCGGAGGCCCGCACCACGCACGAGGCCAGCGCCAAGCAGGTGTTCGACCGGCTGGCCGGCACCTGGACCTATTGGGGCTGGAAGGGCGGCTATTTCGACGCCGAAGAGGATGCCCGCGCCTATTTCGACGAGATGCGCTTCATGCTGGCCGCCCAGATGGCGGCGCCCAACTCGCCGCAATGGTTCAATACCGGCCTGCACTGGGCCTATGGCATCGACGGCCCGGCGCAGGGCCATCACTATGTCGACTTCAAGACCGGCAAGCTGGTGAAGTCGAACTCCGCCTATGAGCATCCGCAGCCGCATGCCTGTTTCATCCAGTCCGTCGCCGACGATCTGGTGAATGAGGGCGGCATCATGGACCTGTGGGTGCGCGAGGCGCGGCTGTTCAAATATGGCAGCGGCACCGGCACCAACTTCTCCAAGCTGCGCGGCGAGGGCGAGAAGCTGTCGGGCGGCGGCAAATCCTCCGGCCTGATGAGCTTTCTTAAGATCGGCGACCGCGCGGCGGGCGCCATCAAGTCGGGCGGCACGACCCGCCGCGCCGCCAAGATGGTGACCGTCGATATCGATCATCCCGACATCGAGAAATATATCGACTGGAAGGTGATCGAGGAGCAGAAGGTGGCCGCCCTGGTCACCGGCTCCAAGGTGAACCAGAAGCATCTGACGGCGGTCATGAAGGCCTGCCATGAGGGCGATACCGACGCCCGGTTCGACCCGAAGCAGAACCGCGCCCTGAAGCGCGCCATCTTCGAGGCGCGCAGCGCCCTGGTGCCGGAAAACTACATCCAGCGCACCATCCAGTTCGCGCAGCAGGGCTTCACCGAGATGGAGTTCCGCACCTACGACACCGATTGGGATTCGGACGCCTACCTGACCGTCTCCGGCCAGAATTCGAACAATTCCGTGCGCCTGACCAACGACTTCCTGAAGGCGGTCGAGCAGAATGGCGACTGGAACCTGATCCGCCGGATCGACGGCAAGGTGCACAAGACCGTGCGCGCCAAGGAGCTGATGGAGCGCGTCTCCTACGCCGCCTGGGCCTGCGCCGATCCCGGGGTGCAGTACGACACCACCATCAACGAATGGCACACCTGCCCGGCCAGCGGCCGCATCAACGCCTCGAACCCGTGCTCGGAATACATGTTCCTGGACGACACGGCCTGTAATCTGGCGTCGATGAACCTGATGACCTTCCGCAAGGAAGACGGCAGCTTCGACATCGCCGGCTACGAGCATGCGGTGCGGCTGTGGACGGTGACGCTGGAAATCTCCGTGCTGATGGCGCAATTCCCGTCGAAGGAGATCGCGCAGCTTTCCTACGAATTCCGCACGCTGGGCCTGGGCTACGCCAATATCGGCGGCCTGCTGATGGCCATGGGCATCGGCTATGACAGCGACGAGGGCCGCGCGCTGTGCGGGGCGCTGACCGCGATCATGACCGGCCGGTCCTACGCCACCTCGGCCGAGATGGCGCAGGAGCTGGGGGCCTTCCCGAGCTACGCGCCGAACCGCGAGCACATGCTGCGCGTCATCCGCAACCATCGCCGGGCGGCCCATAGCGAGGCCGCCGGCTATGAGGGGCTGGAAGTCACGCCGGTGCCGCTGGACGCCGCCAATTGCCCGGAACAGGCGCTGATCCGCGCCGCCCGCCGCGCCTGGGACGACGCCCTGGCGCTGGGCGAGGCGCATGGCTTCCGCAACGCCCAGGCCACGGTGATCGCGCCGACCGGCACGATCGGCCTGGTGATGGATTGCGACACCACCGGCATCGAGCCCGACTTCGCGCTGGTAAAGTTCAAGAAGCTGGCCGGCGGCGGCTATTTCAAGATCATCAACCGCATGGTGCCGGAAGCCCTGAAGACGCTGGGCTATGGCGAAAAAGCCATCGAGGCGATCATCAATTACGCCGTCGGGCACGGCACGCTGAACAGCGCGCCGGGCATCGACCACGCCAAGCTGAAGGCCAAGGGTTTCACCGACGCAGCGCTGGAGAAGCTGGAAGCGGCGCTGACCAGCGCCTTTGACATCAAGTTCGCCTTCAACAAATGGACCTTCGGCGAGGAATTCTGCCAGCAGGCGCTGGGCTTCAACGCCGCGCAGCTGAACGATGTCGGCTTCGACATGCTGGCCTCGCTGGGCTTTTCCAAGGTCGATATCGAGGCGGCGAACACCTATTGCTGCGGGGCCATGACGCTGGAAGGCGCGCCGGGCCTGAAGCCGGAGCATCTGTCGGTGTTCGACTGCGCCAACCCGTGCGGGCGCATCGGCAAGCGATTCCTGTCGGTCGACAGCCATATCCGCATGATGGCGGCCGCCCAGCCCTTCATCTCCGGCGCCATCTCCAAGACCGTGAACATGCCGAACAACGCTACGGTCGAGGAGTGCGCGGCCGCCTACTTCCTGTCCTGGAAGCTGGGCATCAAGGCGAACGCGCTGTATCGCGACGGCTCCAAGCTGTCCCAGCCGCTCTCGGCCGCCCTGCTGGACGCCGAGGATCTGGAGGAGATGGAGGAGCTGCTGGAGCAGCCCGCCGCCGCCCGCGCGCCGCTCATCGCCGAGAAGATCGTCGAGAAGGTGGTGGAGCGCGTCATTTACGAGAAGGCAAAGCGCGACCGCCTGCCCGGCCGCCGCAAGGGCTATACCCAGAAGGCGATGGTCGGCGGCCACAAGGTCTATCTGCGCACCGGCGAGTATGAGGATGGCAAGCTGGGCGAGGTGTTCATCGACATGCACAAGGAAGGCGCTGCCTTCCGCTCGCTGATGAATAATTTCGCCATTGCCATCTCCATCGGCCTGCAATACGGCGTGCCGCTGGACGAGTATGTCGACGCCTTCACCTTCACCCGCTTCGAGCCGTCGGGCATGGTCGAGGGCAACGACACGATCAAGATGGCGACCTCCATCCTGGATTATATCTTCCGGGAGCTGGCGATCAGCTATCTCGGCCGCAACGATTTGGCGCACGCCACCCCGGCCGACCTGATGCCGGACACGGTGGGCCGCGGCACCGGCGACGGCGCGCGCACCGAAGCCGCCAACGAGGCACTGGCCGCCGTGGAGCGGGTCACCAGCCGGGGCTTCGTGCGCAATAATCTGGTGGTGCTGGCCGGCGGCATTCAGGGCCAAAGCCAGGCCAAGGCGAACGGCACCAACGGCTATCACGCCCCGGAAAGTCACGCCCATGACCATCATGCCCACGGGCATGGGCACGATCATGGCGGCCTCGCCACCACCACCACCCGCACCACGGCGGTCGCAGTGACCGAGGAAGTGATGGAAGCGGTGGACGCCAAGTTCGAACGCATCCGCGAGGCGCGGATGAAGGGCTACGAGGGCGATAGCTGCCCGGAATGCGGCAATTTCACCCTGGTGCGCAACGGCACCTGTCTGAAATGCGACACCTGCGGCGGCACCACCGGTTGTTCCTGACCGGCGGCTGACCGCCGCGCCCGACAGAGCCCCTGCAAAGGAAAGCCTCCTCTGTCGTCACTGACGGGGATCGCCAAAACGGCGATCCCCTCTTTTTTGCCTACCGCCCGATAATTCCGCTCGTTTATAAGAAAATTATAAAAATCAATACAAAAGGGTAATTGCACCCGTAGCGTCATCCCCTATCTTGATGAGTAAGGAACGCTGAACGCGTCGCGCACTCGATATTAGGGGAGACGGAACCTGCCGAGCCGCCGCAAGCAGGGTTGGCTGACGAGAATGGCGCGCCTGGCGCGGATGAAGCTCGTCATCCCGATCAAACGCATCAGCCACACCCATCCGCCGGAATATACCGCGCGCGCTGTCGGCGTGGGCCTCGCCTGGGCCTTCACCCCCTTGATCGGCATGCAGATGTTCACCGTGCTGATCACCTGGTGGGTCGCCAAGCGTTTCTTCAATTGGCATTTCAGCCTGATCGTCGCGGCGGCCTGGACCTGGATCACCAATGTCGCGACGCTGATCCCCTCCTACTATCTTTTCTACGTGACCGGTGAGTTGCTGCTCGGCCGTTGGCACACGGTCGCGGCCTATGACAGCTTCGCCAATCAGTACGAATCTGAGACCGCCATCGCGGAAACGTTGTCCTGGTGGGATTCCACCCTGCATTTCATCGATGTGCTGACGAGCTGGGGCCAGTCGATGCTGATCGGCTGCCTGCCTTTCGTCGTGGTGTTCGGCTGGTTCGGGTATAAATGGTCACTGGCTTTCGTGATCCGGCATCGCGCCGCCCGCGCCTCACGCCAAGCCGCCAAGCGCGAATCGGCGCTGGCGAAAAAGGTGAAGGACGGGCTGGAAAGCCGCCCCGGTCGGGATTACGGTCCGCTGCATAGCGAGCGCTGACGCCCGCCCCACAAGAAGAGGAATTCCGCTATGTCCGGACGTATCGAGGCGCGCCTGAAAGAACTCGGCATCGATTTGCCGAACGCCGCCGCGCCTGCCGCCAACTACGTGCCCTATGTGGTCAGCGGCAAGCTGATCTTCGTCTCCGGCCAGATTCCGGTGCTGAATGGCGACATCAAGTTCAAGGGCAAGGTCGGCGTCGATCTGACCGTCGAGCAGGGCCAGGAGTCGGCCCGGCTGTGCGCGCTGAACCTGATCGCCCAGGCCAAGGCGGCCGCCGGCGGCGATCTCGACCGCATCGCGCGCGTGGTGAAGCTGGGCGGCTTCGTCGCCTGCCAGCCGGATTTCGGCGATCAGCCCGAGGTGATCAACGGCGCGTCGAACCTGATGGTCGATGTGTTCGGCGATGCCGGTCGCCATGCCCGCTTCGCGGTCGGCGCCAATGTGCTGCCGCGCAACGTGGCCACCGAGGTGGAAGCCGTCTTCGAACTCGCCTGATCAATCCCGGAAATAGCGGGCCGGGGGCACGCCGAAGGCGCGCCGGAACATGGCGATGAAGGCGCTGACGCTGTCATAGCCCAGATCCAGCGCCACCTGCGTCACCGGCCGGCCTGCCGCCAGCAGCTCCAGCGCGCGCACCAGCCGGGCCTGCTGGCGCCAGGCGGCGAACCCCATGCCGGTCTCCGCCCGGAACAGCCGGCCGAGCGTGCTGACGCTGGCCCCGGCCTGCCGGCCCCAGGCCTCCAGCGGCCGGTTATCCGCCAGATCGTCGAGCAGCGCCGTACAGATGCCGGCCAGCCGCCTGTCGCCCGGCATCGGCAGATGCAGCGGCATGATTGGCAGCACGCGGAGCTGGTCCAGGATCACCCCCATCAGCCGCCCCTCCGGCCCCGCCTCGTCATACAGCGGCGGCACCCGCATGGCGGCCAGCACCAGCTCCCGCAGCAGGCTGGAAACCGTCACCACCCGGCAATCGCCCGGCAGCGTCGGCGCGGCGGCCGGGTCGATATAGAGCGTGCGCATCGCCACGTCGCCGGTCATGCGGATGCGGTGCAGAATGCCGGCCGGCATCCAGAGCGCCCGCTGCGGCGGGATCACCCACAGCCCGCCGCCCTCCTGCGCCACCGAGACCGTCATCACCCCGCGTTCGGCATAGATCAGTTGCGCGCGCTTGTGGATATGCGGCGGGATGCGGTGGCCGTCGGGAAAGTCCAGCGGCAGGGCGACCACCGGGCGCGGTACATCCTCCAGCCCCTCGATAGCGACGGTTGGTTGGTAGGATTGACTGGTTTGCGATATTTCTTGATCCAGCATCGCAAGAGGGTCGCACCGGCCGGGCGTAGAGTCGAGAGACACCTGCCATTGTGAGGGCGTCATGAGCGTGCATCGCGACCGGACCGGCTTCCTGTTCCTGAATATCGGCCATTTCTACGACCATCTCTTCATGCTGTTGTTCCCCACCGCCGTGCTGGCGATGGCCAGCGACCCGGTGTTCGGCGGCTCCTATGCCGATGTCCTGTCGCTGTCGGTCTACGGCTTCGTCGCCTTCGGCGCGGCGTCGATTCCGGCCGGCTGGCTGGGCGACCGCTGGAGCAAGACCGGCATGATGAGCGTGTTCTTCGTCGGCATCGGCGCGGCCTCCATCCTCACCGGCTTCGCGCGTACCCCATTCGAGCTGGCCTGCTGCCTGACGCTGATCGGCCTGTTCGCGGCGATCTACCATCCGGTCGGCATCGCCATGGTCGCCGCCGACGCGGAAAAGCTGGGCAAGGCGCTGGGCATCAATGGCGTATTCGGCAATCTGGGCGTCGCGGCGGCCGGCATCACGGCCGGCGCGCTGGCCGATCTGTGGAGCTGGCGCGCGGTATTCATTGTGCCCGGCCTGATCGCTGTGGCGACCGGCTTCGCCTATATGGTCTTCGCCCGCCGGCAGGCGGCGCTGGGCATCGCCAAGCGGCCGCCGCGCGCGCATATCCCGCTGACCCCCGGCCAGATGAAGCTGATGTTCGCTGTGGTCATCGTGGTGACCCTGTGCGGCGGTATCATCTTCCACGCCACGACTGTCGGCCTGCCGAAGCTGTTCGCGGAACGGACGGGCGGCATCGCCACCTCCACCCTTCAGGTCGGCGCATTGGTCACGGTGGTCTATGTGATCGCCGCCTTCGCGCAGATCGTGGTCGGTCATCTGATCGACAAATACCCGCTGAAGCCGATCTTCGTCGGCACCATCGTGCTGCAGGTGCCGGTCTTCCTGCTGGCCGCCACCGCCGAAGGCGGGGCGATGGTGGCGCTGGGCATCGCCATGATGCTGCTGGTGTTCGGCGCGATCCCGATCAACGACGCCATCGTGGCGCGCTATGGGGCGGCGGAATGGCGCTCGCGCATCTATGCCGCGAAATACGTGCTGTCGCTGGGCGTCAGCGCCGCAGCGGTGCCGCTGATCGCCGGGCTGCACGAGCAGGGCGGCGGTTTCACCACGCTGATGATGGTGCTGGCCGTCTCCTCCGCCGTCATCACGCTGGCCGCCGCCATCCTCCCCACCGGCCGCTCGGAGCAGGCCCCCGCCGCCGCCCCGGCGGAGTAAGGGCCGGGATATCTGGCCCCCGATGCTTCGAGACGCCTGTTGCGCAGCCTCCTCAGCATGAGGGAGCTTGCCAGTCGGGCTAATATGAACAGGGACGAGGCCCCTCTCCCCTGAGGAGGAAGGGCTCTCGTCAGCCCTTGGTCGCCGCCTTCAGCACTTCCTTGGCGAGGGCGGCAAATTCCTTGCCGGCGACGCTGGAGGGGGCGGCCTCGGTGATGCCGCGGCCTTCCAGCAGGGCGGCGGCGAGGGCGACGCGATTGCCAAGCTGGGTCTTGGCGACCTTGGCCCCCAGCTTGCCGATCGCCTGCCCCATCGTGTCGGCCAGATTGGAGCGGGGCGGCACCCGGTTCAGCACCAGCAGCACCGTGCTGTTCTCCTGCTTGGCGAGGTCGAGCGTCGCCTGGGTGGCCCATAGATCCATCGGGCTGGGCTGAATCGGCACCACCACCAGATCAGCCACGCGCACGGCGACGCGCGCCTCGGTCTCGGCATGCGGCGGGCTGTCGATCAGCACCACGTCGAAATCCTTCTTCAGCTTGTCGACCTCCGCCGCCACCCGCCAGCCGGTGATGGCGCGGATATCCGGCGCGGTCGGGGCATCCGGCCGCTCCTTGCGCATGGCCGCCCAGCCGCTGAGGCTGGCCTGCGGGTCGATATCCAGCACGACCACGCAGCGTCCGGCGCTGGCCCAGGCGACGGCGAGATGGGCCGCGAGCGTGGTTTTACCCGCCCCGCCCTTCTGCTGCGCGATGGTGATCACCTTGCCGGCCATAGTCCATGCTCCTTGTTCGGGGCTGCTTCAGTGTTTCATGTTGCACCGCACAGAAGGCGATCACAAGGCAAAGGCTTGACGGTTCGGGCGAAGCGCGCCATCCCTCTGCTCCCATGTCGAATTCAGCCTCCCTGCCGCACCCCGCCACCGACGCCGCCATCGCGGCCGCCGCCGCGCATCTGCGCGCCGGCCGGCTGGTCGCCTTCCCGACCGAGACGGTCTATGGGCTGGGCGGCGACGCGACGGATGACAAGGCGGTCGCCGCGATCTTCGCCGCTAAGGGCCGTCCCAGCTTCAACCCGCTGATCTCGCATTTGCCCGATGCGGCGTCGGCGCGGGCGCTGGCGGTCTTCACCCCGATCGCGGAAAAGCTGGCCGCCGCCTTCTGGCCGGGACCGCTGACATTGGTGTTGAAGCGGCGCGCCGATTGTCCGGTCTCGCATCTGGCCTGCGCCGGGCTGGAGACCATCGCCCTGCGCGTCCCGGCGCATCCGGTGGCGGCAAAGCTGCTGCGCGCCGTCGGCCGCCCGGTGGTCGCCCCCAGCGCCAACCCATCCGGCCGGGTAAGCCCGACCACGGCGCGCCATGTCGCCGACGGGCTGGGCGACCGGCTCGCCCTGGTGCTGGATGGCGGGCCCTGCGCCATCGGCGTGGAATCGACCGTGGTCGACGCCACCGGCGCGCGCGCCGTGCTGCTGCGCCCCGGCGGCGTGACCCTGGAAGTGCTGGAACAGGCGGTGGGAACTGTCATCCTGCCCTCGGAGGACCCGGCCGCTCCTACCTCCCCCGGCCAGCTTGCCAGCCATTACGCCCCGGCCCTGCCGGTGCGGCTGAACGCAACCCATGTCGCCCCCGGCGAGGCGCTGCTGGCGTTCGGTCCGGCCTTGGCGGGCACCGCCGAGACGCTCAATCTCAGCCCTTCCGGCGACCTTCAGGAGGCGGCGGCCAATCTGTTCGCGCTGCTGCGGTCGCTCGACAAGCCGGGGCGGACCGGCATCGCCGTCATGCCGATCCCGGAGACTGGCCTGGGCCGCGCCATCAACGACCGCCTGCGCCGCGCGGCCGCCCCCCGCTGATAGCGGAATGGCCGCCCGATGCTTCGAGACGC
>NZ_LPXN01000172.1 GCF_001618175.1 Oceanibaculum pacificum
GCCTTGTGCCGGGGGTGACGGTGGGAGAAGGTGGCGAGCTTAGGGGCGCTCCCGGCAGGGCGTTCTTGGCGGGGCGTTCTTTGCAGGGCCTCAATGCGCCATGAAGATCGGCAGTTCGGCGTTGGCGAGGATATGGCTGGTGGCGCCGCCGAAGATCATCTGGCGCACGCGGCTTTGGGTGTAGCCGCCCTTCACCAGCAGATCGGCGCCCAGCGCCGTGGCTTCGCGCAACATCACCTCGCCGGCCGGCTTGTCGGGATTGAGGATATCCTTATGCTCGGCCGGAATACCCTTGCGCGCCAGGTATTGCGCCAGCTCGGCCCCGGTCGGGCCGGGCACCATGGCGCCCTCGACCGACAGCACCACCACCTTCTTGGCGTGGCGCAGAAAGCCGTTGGCGAAGGCGATGGTGCGCGCCGTCTCGGTGCTGCCGTTCCAGGCGATGACGATGGTGTCGCCCAGCGTGGCCGGCGGCGTCGGCGGAGCGATCAGCAGCGGGCGGCCGCTGTCGAACAGGCCGGCCTCCAGCGTGCTCATGCGCGGCGTGCTGGCGTCGCGGGCCGGGCGGCCGACGACGATGAGGTCGAACAGCCGGCCGCGATTGCCGACCATGGCGTCGCCCGGCGCGCTCTGCTCGTTCCAGGTGGCCGAGACGCTGTCGCCGATGGCCGTCGGGTCGACCAGCGGCACATTGTGGGCGCGCATGAAGTCGAAGAATTTTTCCCGGCACCGGCTGGCGCGCTGCGTCTCGTCGCGCTCGAAATCCTCCACCAGATGGGCGGTCGCGCCGACAAAGCCGTCCGGTCCCACCGCCACCACTTCCAGCAGGGCGCGGCGGATCGGCATGCCCTCCATATTGCTGTTGAAGCGCCGGGCTGTCGCCAGCCCGGAGTCCAGCATCGATTCCAGAAGGGCGCTCTCCTCGATTGGAATCAGGATGTTGCGGAAGCTCATGGTCCCCACTCCTTTGCCGGGTTGTGTCGTGCCGGGCAGGCAGCCCGAATTGCGGCTTATGACTGCATATATGAAAGCATATAGGCATTCCTTTGTTGCATCACCGCTGGAATGTCGACCATGAAAAACCGGCCCACCCGGAAGGGGCCGGTTTCTCTTCATGCACCCGCAGCGGAATTTCGCCAGGGCCAGCGGGTCGCCCTTGACAGGGGTGCGGGTTGCCCCTTATATCGCCGCTTCCCACCGGCGGGGCCGTAGCTCAGTTGGGAGAGCGCTAGAATCGCACTCTAGAGGTCAGGGGTTCGATTCCCCTCGGCTCCACCATTCCCCCGGACATATCGCTTAGTTGCCGCCGACCGCCTTCGCGGGCGATGCGGCGCTGCTGTCGCTGCCCGTGGAAGCGCCCGTGGAAGCGCTCGCGGACGGCGATGGGGCTGACGAAGCGGACGCCCCCGCCGAGGTTCCGCCGGAGCCGACCGCCGGTTTCGGCGCTTCGGCTAGTTTCGGCTTGTCCTTGGCGCTCAGCACCATGATGTCGCCGGCGATCTCGCCGCCATCCTCGATCTCGATGCGGCCATAGCGCACATTGCCGGTCACCTTGCCGGTCGAACGCACGATCAGCCGCTCGCGGGCCGTCAGCTTGCCCTCGAAGCGGCCAGCGATCTCCGCCGTGTCCACGCCCGCCTCGCCGCTGAACAGGCCGCTTTCGGCAACCTGGATCATCCGGCTGTCCATCGAGGCCTCGACGCGGCCCTCCACCACCAGCGTGTCGCAGGCGGTGATTTCGCCCTTCAGCTGGATATCCTTGCCGACGATAAGCTTGCTGCCTTCCTGGGACGCCTGGCTGGCCGGCATGCCGTAGGTGGTCGAGCTTCCCGGCACCCCGCCCGCAAGTCCCCCGGGGCGGCGGTTGATGTCGGGGTTGAAGGTCGTGGTTCCGGGCTTCCTGGTATCCATGCTGCGATCCTTTAACTGAACGGGCGCCGGCGTGCCGCCGGCGGGGCTGGTGGAGGTCGGCTGATCTTGAGGGGAGGTCGGCTGGGTGTCGGCGGTAGAGCCGTCCGGCGCCGCGTCCCCCTCATTGCGGTTTGCCTTTCGGCGGCGCAGCAAATCCAACATCGGTATCCTTACCCCCCATGAACAGGCCCGCCGAGGCGGGCGGTGATAGCCTTCGAATCGCGGCAAGAGCGATGCCTTAGGCGTTAACCATGTTTGGGCAGTTGTCAGGCGGGTTTGCGGCCGGTTTATGACATTTTGCGGCATGTGTGGCCGCTTCACGGCAGCTGGCAAGAATGCGGCGCAAACTTTAATGAAGCCGGGCTATGGGAATGCCCGCTCTGGAATTATTCTGAAATTGGCGTCGAGCATATCCCTGCCCTGATTTAAAGCTTTTGTTAACCTGTTGGACATCACCCTGATCGGGGACTAAGGATCGGCGCGACACCGGTCCTGTGAGGGGTGATGAGACGCGACGAAACGCCGAAAGCAGCAACCGAGGCCGAGCAACAGGACACGCGGCTGCAACTGGCGGCGGACAATGCCCTGTTGCGGGCCAGGTTGCGCGATGCCGAAAGGCGGCTGCGCGATTTCCTGGACATTGCCGCCGACTGGATCTGGGAGACCGACGAGACCCATCGCCTCACCATGATCTCGGAAAAAGGCCTGGACGTGATCGGCGGCCATGCCGGCGCGGTGATCGGCCAGCCGATGGTGAAATTGCTGGGCGGCGATCCGAACCATCCGCTCTGGCGCCGCCATTTGGCGGATACCGAGGCCAGGCGGCCGATCCGCGATTTCGTCTATCCTGTCGTCGACGCCATCCATGGCCGCCGCTATTTCCGCATCAGCGCGAACCCGCTGCATGACGAGGAAGGCCGGTTTCGCGGCTATCGCGGCACCGGCACCGACATCACCGGCCCGATGGATACCCAGGCCGAGGCGGATCGCAACGCCGCCTTGCTGCGCGCCACCTTCGACACGGTGGCGGAAGGCATCACCATCGTCGACCGCGACCTGCGGGTCGCCAGCTACAACCAGCGTTTCCTGGAATTGCTGGAATTCCCGCCCGATCGCTTCAAGCGCGGCGATCCGTTCGAGGCATTCGTTCGATATAATGCCGAGCAAGGAGAATACGGGCCGGGCGATGTAGACGCCCAGGTGGCCGAACGGGTGGCGCTGGCCCGCAAGGCGGAGCCGCACCGGTTCAACCGCATCCGGCCGAACGGCACGGTGCTGGAGATCACCGGCACGCCGCTGCCCGATGGCGGGTTCGTCACCATCTACGCCGACATCACCGACCGCTACGAGGCGGCCCAGAAGCTGCGCGCGAGCGAGGAGCGGTTCCGGGATTTTGCGGAGATCAGCGCCGACTGGTTCTGGGAAACCGACATGGACCAGCGTTACACCTATGTCTCCTTCCGCACCATGAGCGGCCCGTTCGGCCATGCCGGCTGGTCGCAGGACACGCTGATCGGCCAGACGCGGCACGATCTGCTGTCCAGCATCGGCGTCGGCCGGGAGTTTCTGGACACGGTGCAGGCCTATATGGACCGGGGCGAGCCCTTCCTGGATCACGAATATTCCTTCCTCAGCAAGAAGGGCGAGACGATCTGGGTGCAGGCCTCCGGCCGGCCGATCCTGGATTCGCAGGGTCGGCCGGTGGGCTATCGCGGCGTCGGGCGCGACATTACCGGCCGCCGCCAGGCAGAGCAGGCGATCCGCGACAGCGAGTATCGCTACCGGATGATTTCGGAGCTGACGTCGGATCTGGTCTATTCCTACCGGGTCACGGCCGACGGCACGGCGGAGATGGAATGGGTGACCGGCACGCTCGGCGGGTCGCAGGTGCCGGTGCTGGACCCGAAGGTCAGCGGCACATGGTGGGGCAATTCCGCCCATCCCGACGATCTGCCATTGCTGCGCCAGCGCAAGCGGCGGCTGATGGAAGGCGAGGTGGTGGCCACCGAATTCCGCCTGCTCGCCAAGGATGGTTCGGTCCGCTGGGTCAGCGTCTATACCAGGCCGGAGCTCGATCCCGACAGCGGGGCGGTGATACGCATCATCGGCGGCGCCCAGGACATTACCGAGCGCAAGCTGGCCGAGCGCGCCTTGCAGCATAGCGAGGAACGCTACGCCATGGTGCTGGCCGGCTCCAACGAGGGCATCTGGGAGTGGATGGCGAACCAGGGCGACGTGCTGTTCATTTCGCCCCGGCTGCGCGAGGTGGCGGGGCTGCAGGGCAATCCCGCCGTCATCCCGCGCGCCCATTGGACGGAGCGGCTGCACCCGCACGACAAGGCGCGCTATCAGGCCGCCTGGGACGGGCATATGCGCGGCGAGCGCCTGCATTACGACTGCGAATACCGGGTGCGCGGAGACGATGGGGATTATCGCTGGGTGTTCGACCGCGGCTCCAGCCTGCGCGACGCGGGCGGGGTGACGCGCATGGTCGGTTCGCTGACCGACATCACGGCGCGCAAGGTCACCGAGTTGCAGCTTTACGAGGCCAAGGAGCGGGCGGAGGCGGCCAACCGGGCCAAGAGCGAATTCCTGGCCAATATGAGCCACGAGCTGCGCACGCCGCTGAACGCCGTCATCGGCTTTTCCGAGATTCTGCGCGACGAGCTGTTCGGGCCGCTAGGCGACGCGCGCTACAAGGATTATGTCTGCGATATCGGCGATAGCGGCGCGCATTTGCTGCGCATCATCAACGATATCCTCGATCTGTCGAAGGCGGAGGCCGGCAAGATCGAGCTGATCGAGGAAACCCTGCCGCTGGACGATATCGTCGCCTCCTGCTGCCGGCTGCTGATGCCGAAGGCCGAGGATGCCGGCGTGCGGATCGAGACGGCGTTGCAGCCGGAACTGCCGCTCCTGCGCGGCGACCGCCAGCGCTTGAAGCAGGCGCTGCTCAATCTCGGCTCCAACGCGATAAAATTCACCCCCCGCGACGGCGTGGTGCGGATCGAGACAGCGCTGCGGGATGGCTGTCTGCTGCTCAGCGTCAGCGACAATGGCATCGGCATGAACGAAGCGGAGCTGGCGAAGGCGATGCAGCCCTTCACCCAGATCGACAGCAGCCTGCAACGCAGATATTCCGGCACCGGGCTGGGGCTGCCGCTGACCAAATCGCTGATCGAGATGCATGGCGGCCTGCTGCACATCAGCAGCAAGCCCGGCGCCGGCACTGTCGCCACGATCCGCTTCCCGCCGGAGCGGACATTGCCGCGCCAGGGCTAATCAGTTCTGGACTGTTCCAGCGCAGGATGGCTGAGTCATCAGCCGGCGCGGGCCAGCGTGCCGCGCTGCCGGGTGGTGACGTTGACCTTCACCTGCATATCCAGGAAATCTTCGGCATTGCCGATGAAGGTGCCTTGCAGCGGAATCGCCTGCGAGGGATCGCGCGCCACCGCGACGCGCACCAAATTGGCGCCGCCGATCAGCCCGTTGGTCGGGTCGAATTCCACCCAGCCCGCCCCGGGTAGATAGACCTGCACCCAGGCATGGGTATCGCCGGCGCCGACCATGCTGTCGCCGCCGCCATCCAGGGCCGGATCGTACAGATAGCCCGACACGAAGCGCGCGGCCAGGCCCAGGCTGCGCACCGCCTCCATCATCAGCAGGGCGAAGTCGCGGCAGGTGCCCTCGCGGGTGTCCAGCGTCTCCACCGGATCCTGCGTGCCGATGTCGTAGCGCCGGCCATAGCGGAAATCGCGCTTAACCGCCTCGGTCATGGCGATCAGCATTTCGTAGGTCAGGGTCGGCCCGCTGGGATTCAGGAAGCGCCGCGCCCAGTTCAGCACCTTATGCTCGGGATCGTCGTAATGACGCTCGACCGTGCGGCCCAGATCGGCCATCTCGTCGCCAGCATAGGTGAAGGGGAAGATGGCGGCGTGCGGCTCGATGTTCAAATCCGGATAGGACGCACCGTAATGCTCCAGCGTGATGGTGCTGGTGAATTCCAGCCGCTCGCCCGGCGCGTCGAAGGTGGCGATGGCGATGGAATTGTTGAACACGTCGTGCAGCCAGCGGATATCGGCATGCGGCGTAATGCGCAGGCCGGTTGAAATCAGCCGCATGTCGTGACTGTCGCGCGGACGGAACATCAGCCGGTGCTCACCGAACTGAACCGGGCGGCGGTAGCGATAGATGGTGCTGTGTTCGACGGTCAGGAGTTTCATCGCGGATGCAGGAAAATTCACAACACTCGTCCCCCCTGGCCACCAGGGTTGGTAGCATATAGATGCAGAAGGGCCAAATGAAGGAGAATGTCGACCTGTCCTTTTAAGGGTTGCCCGCCGCACTTTAAGCGGTGGAGCTTAAACAAATGTGAACGCGGCCCCCGATCGCCAAGCCGCGAATGCCGCAATGCAAAAAGAAAGAGGGCGCCGGCATAACCGGCGCCCTCTGTGTATGTTCCGGCCGCTATGGAAATCAGGCGGCGGACACCATGTTGCGCAGCACATAATGCAGGATGCCGCCATTGCGGAAATATTCCACTTCGTCGGCGGTATCGATGCGGCACAGCGCGGTGATCTGCTTGGTGCGCCCGTCGGCATAGCGGATCGTCACCGGCACATCCATGCGCGGGGTGATGCCCGCGCCGATGCCGGAAATGTCGATCTGCTCGTCGCCGGTCAGCCCCAGGCTCTGGCGGGTGTCGCCATTGGTAAATTGCAGCGGCAGCACGCCCATGCCGACCAGGTTGGAGCGGTGGATACGCTCGAAGCTTTCCGCCAACACGGCCTTGATGCCCAGCAGGTTGGTGCCCTTGGCCGCCCAGTCGCGCGAGGAGCCGGTGCCATATTCCTTGCCGGCGACGACGACCAGCGGCGTGCCTTCGGCCTGGTACTTCATCGAGGCGTCGTAGATCGACATGACCTGGCCCGACGGCACATGCTTGGCGAAGCCGCCCTGGGTGTTCACCGCCGCCTCGTTCTTCAGGCGGATATTGGCGAAGGTGCCGCGCATCATGATTTCATGATTGCCGCGCCGCGCGCCGTAGGAGTTGAACTCCGCCGGCGTCACGCCGTGCTCCATGAGGTAGCTGCCGGCCGGGCTGTCCTTCTTGATCGAACCGGCCGGGGAAATATGGTCGGTGGTGATCGAATCGCCCAGCAGAGCCAGGATGCGCGCGCCGCCCACATTCGAGAAGCCGCCCTCGGCCTTCGGCGACATGCCCTGGAAGTAAGGCGGGTTCTTCACGTAGGTCGACTTGTCGTCCCAATCGTAAGTCAGGCCTTCGGCGGTATCGATGGCGCGCCACTGTTCCGGACCCTCGAACACGTTCGAGTAGCGCCGCTTGAACATCTCGGCGGTCAGCGACTTCTCGATGGTGGCCTGGATTTCCTGGTTCGACGGCCAGATATCCTTCAGATAGACCGGCTTGCCATCGGCGCCGGTGCCCAGCGCGTCCTTGGACAAATCGACATTCAGGCTGCCGGCGATGGCGTAGGCCACCACCAGCGGCGGCGAGGCGAGGTAGTTCGCCTTCACCTGCGGATGCACCCGGCCCTCGAAATTGCGGTTGCCCGACAGCACGGAGCAGGCCAGCACGTCGCCCTCGTCGATCGCCGCGGCGATGGCGTCGGGCAGCGGGCCGGAATTGCCGATGCAGGTGGTGCAGCCATAGCCGACCAGGTTGAAGCCAATATCGTTCAGCGGCTTCTGCAGGCCGGCGGCCTCCAGATAATCGGTGACCACCTGGGAGCCGGGGGCCAGCGAGGTCTTCACCCAGGGCTTCGCCTTCAGGCCCTTTTCCAGCGCCTTCTGGGCCACCAGGCCGGCAGCGACCAGCACCGAAGGGTTGGAGGTGTTGGTGCAGCTGGTGATGGCGGCGATGACGACATGGCCGTCCTCGATGGCGTAATCGGCGCCCTTCACCGGCATCTTCTTGCCGCTGGCGCCGATCTCGGCCGCCGCCTTGGCGAAGGACGGGGCGGCGTCGGACAGCAGCACGCGGTCCTGCGGACGCTTCGGGCCGGCCAGTGAGGGCTGCACCGTATCCAGGTCCAACTCCAACGTGTC
The DNA here is from genome assembly GCF_001618175.1 of Oceanibaculum pacificum. Classification (GTDB taxonomy): domain Bacteria; phylum Pseudomonadota; class Alphaproteobacteria; order Oceanibaculales; family Oceanibaculaceae; genus Oceanibaculum; species Oceanibaculum pacificum. Next base: position 7,981 of record NZ_LPXN01000172.1, read on the forward strand.
GGTGAAGATGGGATCCGGCGAGGTCTCGTCGCGCCACATGCCCTGCGCCTTGGCATAGGCCTCGACCAGCTTGATGCGCTTGGTGTCGCGGCTGGTGAAGGTGAGGTAGCGCAGCGTCTCCTTGTCGATCGGGAAGAAGCCGCAGGTGGCCCCGTATTCCGGCGCCATATTGGCGATGGTGGCGCGGTCCGCCAGCGAGAGATTATCGAGGCCGGCGCCGTAGAATTCCACGAACTTGCCGACCACGCCGCGCTTGCGCAGCATCTGGGTGACGGTCAGCACCAGGTCGGTCGCGGTCATGCCCTCGCGCAGCTTGCCGGTGAATTTGAAGCCGACAACCTCCGGAATCAGCATGGAGACCGGCTGGCCCAGCATCGCCGCCTCGGCCTCGATGCCGCCGACGCCCCAGCCCAGCACGGCCAGGCCGTTCACCATGGTGGTGTGGCTGTCGGTGCCGACCAGCGTGTCGGGATAGGCGACCGTGCGGTTGCCGTCGCTGCCGGTCCAGACGACCTGCGACAGATATTCCAGATTCACCTGATGGCAGATGCCGGTCCCCGGCGGCACGACGCGGAAATTGTCGAACGCCTTCTGGCCCCAGCGCAGGAAGGCGTAACGCTCGCCATTGCGCTTGAACTCGTAATCGACATTCTCGTCGAACGACAGCATCGAGCCGAAGCTGTCGACCATCACCGAATGGTCGATCACCAGATCGACCGGCGACAGCGGGTTGATGCTGCGCGGATCGCCGCCCATCGCCGCCACCGCATCACGCATCGCCGCCAGATCGACCACGGCCGGCACGCCGGTGAAATCCTGCATCAGCACGCGGGCCGGGCGATAGGCGATCTCGCGATCGGAACGCTTATCCTTCAGCCACTGGCCCATCGCCTTCACATCGTCAACGCTGACCGTGCGCCCATCCTCGTAGCGCAGCAGGTTTTCCAGCAGCACCTTCAGCGACATGGGCAGGCGCGAGACGTCGCCGATGACGCTCTCGGCCGCCTTCAGGCTGTAATAGTCGTATTCGTCGCCATCGATCTTCAGCGTATTGCGGGTTTTCAGCGTGTCGGTGCCAGTCACGGTGGTGATTCTCCAAAGAGGGCTGCGGGCCGGTGCGCGGCATGGTCACGGTCCTGCGCGCGCCACTACGTAGCGTCAGGCGAGACATTAGCGATCTGCTTCGCAGAGTCCAGCCGGACGACGCCAGGGCAAGCGCTAGCGGTAATGTTTTAGCCGCTTCCCCGCAAGTACGATCTGGCGGCCGGCGGCAGGAAAACGGCGTTAAGCCCGATTCGCCAGCCAGTCGCGGAAATTTGCCTCGGGCAGGGGCCGGCACATCAGATAGCCCTGGCCCTGATCGCATCCCAGCGCCTGGAGCTGGCTGTAGACATTCTCGTTCTCGATGCCCTCGGCGATGACCTGCATGCCGAACTCGTGCGCCATGTCCACCGTGGCGCGCACGATGCGCTGCTGGCGCGGATCGTCGGCCAGCGCGGTGCAGAAGCCGCGATCCAGCTTCAGGATCGTCGCCGGCAGATCGCGCAGATAGGCCAGCGAGGATTGCCCGACGCCGAAATCGTCAATCGCCACGCCATAGCCCCGCGCGATCAGCCGGCGCAATAAGGCAAAACAGGAACGCTGGGAATCGATGACCGCGCTTTCCGTCACTTCCAGCGTCAGGGCCTGCGGCGACAGGCCGTGCTGGCGCAACAGCAGGTCGATCTCCTCCAGCAGCGACGTATTCTCCAGGTCGCGCGCCGACATGTTGATCGACAGATGCACGTCCAGCCCCGCCTTGTGCCAGCCGGCCAGATGCTCCAGCCCCTGGCGGGCCACCCAGCGCGACAGCGGGCCAATCAAGCCCGTCGTCTCGGCCAGCGGGATAAAGTCGGTGGGCGGGACCATGCCGCGAGTCGGATGTTGCCAGCGGATCAGCGCCTCCGCCCCGACGCACCGGCCGCTCTGCAGATCGAGCAGCGGCTGGTAATGCAGCTCAAGCTCATTCCGGCGCGGCGCCTCGCGCAGGTCGGACAGCAGCAGCACCCGGTCGCGATAATCATTTTCCGAGGCCGGATCGAAGAAGGCGAAGTCATGATCGCGGTCGACCGCCCGATCCGTCGCCTGCGACGCCGCGCGCGTCAGCGTCAGCACATCGTCGCCATGCGCGGGATAGCACGCAATGCCCGAATGGCCGCTGACGGCCACCGGAATATCCTCCAGCAGCACCGGCTGGCGCACCTCGTCCAGCATGTTCATGACGACCGAGATTGCCTTTTCCTTTTCGCTATCCCCCTTGCCGCCGGGATTCCCGCTGCTGGGCAGGATCACCGCGAAGTGGCCCGGCCCCAGATAATAGAGCTTGGCGTTGAACGGCATGACGGCATGCAACCGCTCCGCCAGCATGTGCAGCAGCGTGTCGGCCTGGTCGTAGCCGAAGGTGGAGAGAATGGGCTCCATCTGGGTGACGCGGACCTTGATCAGCGTCACTTGCTGGTTGCGCGCATCGGCGATTCGCAGCGCGCGTTCCATCTGCTCCTCGAAGGCGGCGCGGTTCGGCAGGCCGGTCACCGGATTGCGGAACGCGGCGTGCCGTAAATCCTGAAGCTGCTTGGTCAGCACCGTGCTGAAGGAGCCGGCCAACCCGCCGGCCAGCACGAAATAACCCATCCGCGTCAGCCAGTTGATCGATGTCTGCGGGGTACCCAGCAAGGTGTCCAGCGGCATGAACGGGCCGCAGGCCAGGCCCGCCAGCACCCCGGTGATCAATCCGCCGCGTAACCCCATGAGGAAGGAGGCGACAATGACCGGCAGATAGAACAGATGCGGCATCGCCGTCTTGGTGCCGCCGGAAAGATAGACCCCGCCCGCCGCCGTCAGCAGCAGCATCGCAATGATGAAGGCCGACACCATCTGCGCATTTTGCAGGCCGAGCAGCCACAGGGCTGGCGGCGATGGCGCTATGGTGCCGGGGAGTCTGTGCATCCCGGCGTCGGATACCCGCATCGGTATTATCCTTCGAACGGAAAAGAGAAACGATCAGAGACCATATAGATGCCGGCGGCGGATAACGAACCAATGCTGCAAGGAAGTGCTGAATAAAAAGTTAATCAAATCCGTTTATCCGTCGCCAACCGCCAATCAGGCGGCGTGGTCCTCGCTCAGGCAATGCGCGTGGCTATGGTCGGCCAGGGTTTCGATGACCCGGCAATCGGCGATCCGCCCACCCTCGCAAGCCGCCAGCATGCGGGCAAGCTCGGTCTCCAGCCGCTGCAAACGCTGGATCTTGCGCCGCACCTCGCCAAGCTGCCGCGCGGCGATCTCGTCGGCCGCCGCGCAGGCCCTGTCCGGGGCCTGATACAGCGTCAGCAACTCCCTTATGGCGTCGAGCGAGAAGCCCAGCTCGCGCGCATGGCGCAGGAAATTCAGGTGCTGGCGGTGCCGCTCGCTATAGCGGCGCTGGCCGCCCCCGGTGCGGGCGACAGGCGGCAGCAGGCCCTGCTCCTCGTACCAGCGCACGGTCTGCTCGTTGCAGCCGGCCTCGCGGGCGATTTCACGGATTCCGTAGCTGGCCATTTTTCCCTCTTGAAGCTCAAACCACTGTAGCTCTCATCTTAGATGCGACGCCGATTTCCGCGTTGCAAGAGGAGAGCGCCATGTCCGCCCGCTGCGGCCATTCCCACAATCACGCATCCCACGGCCATGCATCCCACGCTCACGCAGGGGGGCATTCGCACGAACCGGCGTTCGACGGCGCCTCCCCGGCCTATCGCCGCATCCTGCTGCTGGTGCTGGCGATCAATGCGGCGATGTTCGTGATCGAGGTCGCCGCCGGTGCGGTTGCCGGCTCGGTTTCGCTCTATGCCGATTCGCTGGATTTCGCGATGGACGCCGCCACCTACGGCATCTCCTTCTGGGCCATCGGCAAGGCGGCCTCGGTGCGCGCCAGGGTCGCTTTCGCCAAGGGAACCAGCCTGGGGCTGCTGGGTGCGGGCGTGCTGGGCGTGGCGGTGTGGCGGGCTTTCAGCGGCGCGCCGCCGGAGCCGATCACCATGGGCGCCATCGGCCTGCTGGCGCTGGCCGCCAATGTCGGCAGCGCCGTGCTGCTGTATCGCTGGCGCGAGGGCGATGCCAACGTCGCCTCGGTGTGGCAATGTTCGCGCAACGACGCCATCGGCAATGTGCTGGTCTGCGTCGCGGCGCTGGGCGTGTTCGGCACCGGCAGCGCCTGGCCGGACCTGATCGTCGCCGGCCTGATGGCCGCCCTGTTCCTGAACTCCGCCATCCGCATCCTGCGCCAGTCGCTCGGCGAGCTGCGGGCGGCCGAGGCGTGACGCCGCGGCCTACTCGGTGAATTCGATCCTATCCGGAATGCGGTTGAAGGCGACCTTGGCGCCGGCATATTCCAGGCCGACGGAGGGCAGAACGCCGAGCATCACCGTATCGGCGCCGAAGCGGTGGTTCAGCCCGTCCATCACGCCGGACAGCCGGGCGAGACGGTCCTGGCGGGCGCGCCAGGCGGGATCGGCGGCGGCGAACAGGTCGGGCATATAGGCCTCGACCGGGGCCAGGCCCAGCAGGGTGATCGCCACCTGCTTCAGCCGGACGCGGTGATCGACCTCGAAGCCGGCCCAGAGCCGGTCGAGCGCGTCCAGCAGCGGCACGCTGTCCTGCGTCGGCGCGAAGCGCGTCTCGCCGCCCCAGCGGCCGCCATTCTCCAGCTTCACGCTCAGCACCAGGGCCCGCGCGGTGCAGCCATAGCGCCGCAGCCGCACCGCCGCCTTGGCCAGCAGCCGCCGGGCGACCTGGCGCGCCTGCGCCGGCGGGCGCAGGGCCGGCGGCAGGATGCGGCCATGGCCGATGCTGCCGCGCTCGGTCGGCGTCTCCGGGATATCGACGCCGTGCAGCCCGTACCAGAACCGCTCCCCGGCGACGCTGCCCCAGATTTTGCGCGCATGCTTCGGCTCCAGCGCGGCCAGTTCGCGCACCGTGTAAATGCCCGCCGCGTTCAGCCGCCGCTCCATGTTGAAGCCGATGCCGGTGAGGTCGCGCAATTGCAGGCCGAACAGCCGGTCCGGCAGCTCGCCCGGCTCGATCACCACCAGCCCGTCGGGCTTCTGCATGTCGCTGGCGACCTTGGCGCCGAACCGGTTGGGCGCGATGCCGACCGAGCAGCGCAGGCACTCGCCGACAGTCTCCAGGATGCCGCGCTTGATGCGCCGGGCGAGATCGATCGCCGCCGCGCGCTCGCGCTGCGGGCCGAGCAGCTCGCAATCCACCTCGTCGATGGAGCCGACATGGGCGACCGGGATGTGGCGGTCGATCTCCTCCAGAATCCGGTGATGATACTCGACATAAATCTCGTGCCGCGCCGGCACCAGCACGATGCCGGGGCAGAGCTGGCGCGCCTCGCGCACCGACGTGCCGGTCTTAATGCCGAACGCCTTCGCCTCGTAGCTGGCGGCAATCAGGCAGGTGCCCTCCGATTGCAGCGGAATGACGCCAACCGGCCGGCCGCGCAGGGCCGGCTTCTCCTGCTGCTCGACGCTGGCGAAATAGGCGTTCAGGTCGAGAAACAGCCATTTCAGATAGGGCACGCGGGGCAGCATCGTCCGAACCTTCGCTGGGGCTGGGACTCGGCCTTGTAGCATAAGAACAAAATAGGAACAATAAGGTCGAGCCCCTGCCGCCCTATGCTTCGAGACGCCCTCTTGCGAGGGCTCCTCAGCATGAGGG
>NZ_LPXN01000173.1 GCF_001618175.1 Oceanibaculum pacificum
CAGCGCCTGCGGAGGGCTTGGCCTTGATGCGATGGGGGCCGCAGGCCCCTGGATGGAGAGATGGATGTCAGCCGAGGGCTGAGCTAGACGATAAGCGACTCTGCTGCACTGAAAACTATTGAGCATGTGTCGGTGGCAACGCAATCTACAATCTCTCCACTTGTGAGAAAGAAGGCTGATCTGCTCCCGGAAATCGTAACTCACATTGGCGTCTAATTTGCGACACAGATTATTAATTAGAAATTTGGAAATTATAGATGACGAGTAGAGACGAAGTGAAGATGTCAAAAGTTTACGCTGACATGATGGCTCTGTTTGACTTGGAGTGGTATGAGCAACGGACAGGTCAATCTTGGTCGGGAAAACGGGAGGCGCTTGACGATTTTCTGAAATGCGGTTGGAGGAAGGGCTTTGACCCGCATCCTCTTTTCTCGTCAGCTTTTTATATTGAGCGGAACCCAGACGTGAAAGAAGCCGGCATGCCGCCCTTCTTTCATTTTGTTTGTCACGGCCAAATGGAGGGCCGGGACCCCCACCCAATGTTTTCAGTCCAATGGTATCGGGAGCAGTACCCCGAGACAAACAGCGTCAATCCTCTGGTTCATTATCTCGCAAAAGGAAGTAAATCTGGGTTTCGACCAAATCCTACATTTGATCCTGATTGGTATGTGCGGACGTACAGAAATCAGATTCCTGAAGGCATGGAGCCTCTTGTGCATTTCATTCGCACTGGCGCTACGGCTGGGTTGGCCCGAAATCGGGAAGAAGAGTGGGCCCTTATTGAAAGCGGCAAGCGAAACACGAAGATCTTACGGGACGCGAGGCGTAGCAGAGAAGCTGCGGACAAGAGCCAGCAGTTTCTGGAACCCTTTCCAGTCCAGCAATCGGATTTAGATGGAATTGAACTCCTGTCTCTCGACGTCTGGGATACTATCCTCCGCCGTGACTGTTATCCTGACGAGATCAAGCTGCAGTCAGCACGCTATGTGTACCTAAGCTGCTTCTGGGATATTCGTCCTGCCTACCGAAGCCTTTTGGCGCTCCTGCGACGACGTATACAAGTAGAGAATGAGGCTGCTCCGAAACGTGACTTCGAGTACCGCTTCTCTATGGCAGCAGAGCGCTGGTTACGTGATGTCTTAGAGCCGGCAATTCCGGCCGAACGTGTCTACCGCTTGCGTGATGCAGTTTTAGAACACGAATTTCAAGCTGAGAAGCGTAGCACTCGTATTGATCCTGCCTTCAAATTGTTCCGCGAGAAAACACAATTACCTCAGACAATCTTTACATCGGATTTTTACCTAGAGAGCACCGTTATTATGCGTCTCTTGGCGTCGCATGGTGCTGGCTGCACCTTCGTTAAGGGCTACAGTTCGTGCGATGAGTACATGAATAAGCGTTCTGGAGAACTGTTTCATAAGATCATGCAAGAGTTCTCAATCTCCCCCTCGGCAATTCTTCACATTGGCGACAATCCCATTGCCGACATTGCTGTGCCGCAAAGGCTGGGCATTCGTAGTATCTCCTATTTGCAACCTGCCGAACAGGAACAGCAGGAAGTTCAAAAGCGCGCCTATGAGGGGTTCCTTAACGGGAAGCAGGAGTTGCACCATGAAGCCTTAGACAGGGTGATTGAAGAGCTTGCCGCGACCGTCTGTGATAAGGCTGATTCATCGGCCTTAACGGAAGAAGGCGTGCGTCTGGCTCCCATCGCTGCAGGCTTCATCATGCACGTCATCGAAACGGCGCTGCGCTTTGACGTTGGGAAGATATACTTCTTTACTCGTGAAGGGCAGTTCCTCAAAGAACTGTATGAGCAAATCGTCAGCCTCGATCCTTACAGCCTGGGTGTTGACACCTATCCAATCCCGCGACTCCTAGAAGTCAGCAGGCTGGCCACGTTTGCCGCTTCGCTCCGATCGGTGGGGACGCAGGAACTAATGCGTCTGTGGAACCAATATTCCAAGCAGTCACTCCGGGCATTCTGTAATTCTTTAAACTTCGATGCAGTCACTGTCATATCTGCGGCTCAGCGTCAGGGGCTCGACCTAGACGAAGTAGTTGATATGCCTTGGAATGATCCGCGTTTCTGCGCAGTGCTGGAGAACCCAGAAGTTCAGAATGCCCTTCAAGGCCACCTTGAGGACCAAAAGCGCAATTTAACCGCCTACTTAGAGCAGGAGGGTTTTCTGGATGATGCTCAGACAGCCTTGATCGTTGACATCGGCTGGCGAGGTACAATTCAGGATAACCTGTGTTACCTAACTAAGAAGCACGTTCACGGTTGTTACCTTGGCCTTTTCAAGTTCCTTAATGATCAGCCGAGCAATAGCGGTAAGGATGGATGGCTGGCTAACTACAATAAATATGAGTACTGCTGGGACGGCGAGGATATCGCGCCATTAGAGATGCTCTTCAACGGTCTTGGCGGCTCTGTTGTAGGCTACGAGCAGTCTACAAGCGGTGTTCAGGCACAACGGCAGATCATTGAGGGCGAAGAAGCAGTAGTAGAGAATTATATTCGACCGTTACAGGCTGGAATAATTCAAGGAAGCAAGGAAGTTTGCGATTACATTCGTCTACACGGACTTCTGAGTGCTGACATTCGTAGTTTTGCGCGTAGCAAAGCCCGAGAGTTTCTAAATGCCCCGCCGTCATCTATCGCCCGGGCTTTCTTCGAACTGAAGCACAATGAAAGTTTCGGTACAGGAGAAACTACCGACATGACTACGGTGGCCGATTTAGCACGCAAATGCGAAGGGCTGGCGGATCATCGCTTGCATGCGGCGACGAGTCGTTTTTTAGAAAAAAGCCACTGGAAGGCTGGCCTACTTGCGCTTGAACCTGTGCGCTCCTTTTACGAAGCCCTCTCACCGCAGGATCGAAGAGCGCTCCCGATGGACTTTGGCCTCCATTATCGGGGAGCTTTGATCGGACGTCATGGCCCTACACCGCGCATGGCAATCTACGTTCCTTCGCCGCTCATCGGTTCTGGTGGTCATCGCACTATTTTTAACGTTGCTCGGCACGTTCAAAAAATGGGCATCGAACTCTTTATTTACTTGGAATCCGAAGGTGCAGGTGTTGGGTGCGTCGAGGAATATCTACAGGGGACCCCGGCCCATGTATTCGTCGGCTGGGATCGGGCGGTTCCGGTGGATTTTGCCCTAGCCACTATCGCACACTCAGCTGCCTATGTGGCAGAGCACCCCTGCCCATTTAAGGGATATCTTGTCCAGGATTTTGAAGCTGGGTTCAACCCTTTAAGCGATGGTTATGTCTCGGCGGAGAACAGCTATTGCTACGGCCTGCAGCACTTCACCATCGGGAACTGGCTTGCGCATTTGCTGCGGACGCAGTTCGGCGTGGACGCGGTGCCGGCTGGCTTGGGCGTTGATACCGACGTATACCGTCCACTTTCTGGAGTGGTCAGAGAGAATGCTGTCTGCTTTTTGTATCAGCCAGACAAGCCACGACGGGCCCCCGTCCTTGGCATCAATGCGCTGCGGCGTTTGAAACACGCCCGTCCCGATACCAAAGTTTATGTCTACGGATCCGACCTTCCCCTTGAGAATGTTGACTTTGAAGTCGAAAATCTCGGCCTTATCCAGAATCTCAGGGAGATCAATATGCTTTATAACCGATGCAAGGTCGGGCTCTGCATTAGCATGTCGAACCCCTCCCGTATCCCCTATGAGATGATGGCAGCGGGCACCATTCCCGTTGACTTATATCGCTACAACAATCTGCTCGATCACAAGGATGGTACTGCCATTTTAGCATTCCAAAGTGACGCATCTTTAGCTGAGGCAATGCTCAATGTGCTGGAGAACGAGATCGATTGTCTGGAACGCTCTCAAACATGCATATATTCAACCCAGTCGCGATCCCTATTGTGGGAACAAGACGTTATCGGTAATGCTATCTCGGAAATTCTTCAGAAAGGCCACCCCACAGGACACAATATTCAGCTACTGTATGAGGATTCCGCAGTTATCGCTGCGGAGGAAAAGATTCCTAGTGTCACATCTTTTTGTCGCTGGCAAAAATATTTAAGCTGCCATCCTTCAGACAGGAATATTTAGGTATGAACAGCAAAGAGCTTTATGAGGCACTCGCCAATCATGAGGGTGATGCGAGGTTCAGTTGGTTCAAGCATGAACGCCATGGCTATCCGCCTTTTATATTTAATTTAATGACGGGAAAGGATAGAGCCTTACTGTATCAATGGTACACCGAAACCCAGGAACAGTGGCCTTATGGGGATGGCGCGAGTGGTTTTACTACTATGTCCACCGTCGCAGGGTTCCTATTGGGGTCAGGGATACGTTCTATGGTGCAATGTGGACACTATGTTGGTTTTTCGACCATCGTTCTTGGGCTAGTTTTTAGGTACATGGGCATTAAAAATGCAATGTATAGCATGGATGTTCATGAAACAGCTCACGAGTATACCCTTAAATGGGTACAAAGATTTGGATTGGGGAATTATGTTCACTGTGTTCTACGAGATTCCTCAGATCCAGCCAATATTGTAGACGCTCGACAATATTTTTCTGGATCTATAGAATCTGTATTTATAGATTCGGCCCATACTTACTCTCATACAGTGAAAGAAATAAATATTTGGTGGAAAGAGATTTCTCCAGGAGGATTTATGTTTCTTCATGATGTTTCGGATATAGCAAAATCCTATGACGTTGATAATAGAGGCGGCGTAAAACTTGCTCTTCTAGAACATTTGGATGAATTTTCCTGCCAAGCAATGCTCATAAACTCTAAATGGAAGAACGGTTCTATATATACTGACCCCTGTGGTCTGGGCATTCTACAGCGCCCATTGGGATCTTCCTTGGTATGACAACTGCAATTGGGTTGCACATCCCTAAATGTGCGGGGTCATCAATTATTAAGATGGCCAAGGATTTATTACCCTCAGGTGCTGTCTACCAAAACACATCTTTTCTTCAGAACTGGATTGATGGTAATCCCGAGTTTTTAGAGTATAAAAATATAGATGAATTAAGTTTTGTTTGGGGGCATAGCATCCATGAAGAAATGATCCATAAATTTAACTCTTTCTTCTTGTTTACTTGCCTTCGGGATCCGGTGGAGCGCTTGAAAAGCGAAGTGATTTTTGCGGCAAAGTTGAGACGCGATCAGGGGCGAGGTGAGCTGGACATAGATAAATTTCTCCAAGAGAAAACTGACCCTATGTGCTGGTTCATTATTGATCGCTTTCCGACCATTGCAGGTAAGTACGAAAAGTGTTCGCCCTTTGAAAAAGCTCAAAGGGTTTTAGAGTCTTTTAATTATGTATTCTTTGTCGAAGATGTTCAGGAAAGTATAAGAGATATATTTTATTTTGTTTTGGATTTTAAAGGTGATTTTCCATTTGTCGGGAGGGAAAATCCCGGCGAATATAATTTTGACCTTAACATAGATGTTCAAAGAATTGAAAATGATATTAAGCTCTTTCAATGGGCTGTTCTGAAGTTTGGTAAAATAAAAATGACCACCTCTCTTTTGTCAATATCCTCTGGTGTTGAAAATTTCATGAAGCGTCCGCCAAAAGAGGAGGCGCTTAGGATTTTTCTTATGGAGAATATGTTTCGAGAGTTTTCGGATTTTGGCTGTCTTCATGAAGTTGTTGCGGATAGGCTAAGAATTACCGAGTTACACAATACAGAAATTTCTTATTATGTGAAAAGACTGCTTAATTCAAGTTTTTATGAAAAAACAAGGGACTCCATATACTTGTTATGATAAATTTTTAATGAAAAACACGCAATTTTCAAAACCAAAATTGAATGACAATCTACTTCTTGCCTTGTTTTATTTATAGGGGGACAGATGTCCGCAGGGGGTCATCTTAGGGTGAGATCGAGGCAACACCGCAGATTCCGCATCTGCATAGTCACGACCGACCTCGTGGGCATTGTGCGGAACGGTGGTATTGGTACAGCATGTACTGAGCTTTCCAAAGCCTTTGCCGCAGATGGCGCTGCTGTCACTGTGCTCTTTAGCCAAGTCGGCGCACTTACCAGATGGAGAGAACTAGAAGAGGTTAAAGCGAGCTACTACTGTCAGGGCATCGACCTAGTAGTTGCTGAGGAATGGGCCGATTGTGCAGCTCAGTCGAATATCTTTCCACCGCACCCTCTGTTACGAATGAGCCGCATTGTCCATGATTGGCTTAAGGAACAGGAGTTCGACGTCGTCCTATTCATGGATTGGCAGGGCATGGGCTTCTATCCGATGATGGCGCGCCGGGCAGGACTAGCTCACCGACAGCACGGCGTCTTCGCCGTAATTTGTCATGGGCCCACCTTGTGGAGTGATCTCGGTAACACCTCCCGTCGCCGAGACCCGCTTGACGCCATCACCTATTTTATCGAGCGTCGCAGCATCGAGATGGCGGATGCGATTTTCAGCCCAAGTCGTTACCTGCTGGAGTGGATGCGTGGGAGGGGCTTCAGGCTGCCCAAACGAGTGCTAGTTCAGCCGAACCTTTTGGTGACGCCGGCATTGGTCCCGGCGCAGAGTCCGCCTGAAGAAGTCATCTTTTTTGGTCGTTTGGAGTACCGTAAGGGCCTTGTCCAATTTTGTTCAGCCATCGATTGCCTGGTAGCCCACCGAAAAGCGCCAAAGCGCGTCGTCTTCCTTGGTAAATTCGGCTTCGTCGGGGAAGAACATGCAGCACTCTACATAGCGCGGCGCTCGCGTGACTGGCCGATGCCGGTGGAGATCCTCAGCCGCCTTAACCAGCCTGAGGCTTTACGTATTCTTACACAGCGTCGTTGTCTTGCCGTTGTTCCGTCTATCGTCGAGAATTCTCCATACACCGTCTATGAATGCCTCATGGCTGGCGTACCAGTGATCGCCCGCGATGTCGGGGGTATCGCGGAACTTTATGCGCCGGAGCACCGCGAAACACACCTCTTTAGCGACAATCCTAACGATCTTGCGGACCGAATTGGTACGGCGCTATCGGGGAGGTTGCCTGAGGCCAAGCTTTCCTTCTCGCCAGCGGATAACCGCGCACAATGGGTGGAAGGACTGCTGACGCTAGTCAGTAAAATTAAGCTGCAGCGCTCCCGTAAGAAGTTGCCTGAGGTGCAACCACTTGTCAGCCTTTGCCTGACACATTATCGCAGACCAAAGCTTCTACTGCAGGCGGTGCGCGGTATTTTGGCGCAGACATATTGCAACATCCAGGTAATCCTTATTGACGATGGTTCCGCTGAACCCGAAACCGACGAACTCTTGGCCAAGTTGGAAACTCATCCCGAGACAATGGGCTGGCTCATTAAGCGGGTTACCAATGGTTTTCCTGGCCGCGCCAGAAATTTGGCGGCTGCCGAGGCCAGAGGTGAGTACCTCATTTTTCTCGACGACGACAATGTGGCGAAGCCGGAGTTGGTGGAATCACTTATTACTGCGGCCATAAGATCTGGAGCCGATATTGTCACATGCTTCGCGTCAGTGTTTGAGGGCAATGACATGCCGGGGCCGAACACGAAAATCATTGATAGTTATTTGCCGGTCGGAGGCGCGTTGGGTTACGCTCTTGCTGAGAATTCCATTAGTGACACCAGCGCCCTGATAAAGCGCAGTGTATTTAGAGAAATAGGTTGTTTTACTGAAGATTATGGTGTTGGACACGAAGATTTTGAGTTTTTTCTGCGCGCGATACTACAAGAAAAAGATATTTTGGTCATTCCAGAGGCACTATATTGGTATAGGCGTCAGGCTTCATCATTGGGTTCAGTGACCCCGCAGGCAGCTAACCGATCACGATCACTCCGCGCGTTCTTAGATCATTTCGGACCTGATATGGCTGAGCTACTCGTCGTGGCGCATGGGCTGCTTGTTCCGACCCGAGAAAAAAGTCGAGACGATAATGAGGATAACAATCTTGCTATTTTGGCGCAACGAGACCCAGATTCCTGGCAGTCTATCGATGCTGCGGCCTCTATCCTTGTTTCTCGTAATGTAATGGAACTCGGCAAACAGATTCTACTCCAAGTGCCGGAGAGTGCGCCAGGAGCGGAAATTAGGCGCTTGCGCGCAGATGCGATAGAGGCCATCCGTCTTGGTGAAGGTAAATTACTAAACGATATCCTTGTCCAAGCCCGTCAGTTGGGTGAAATACCCTTGCGGGAAATTGCGTCCTGGACAGCCAAAATTGCTTGGACTCGTTGTTCCCTGTTCGCGGTCGACCTTTTATTACTTTGGACTCATATTGATTCACATGCTTTGGAGCCACGCCTACTCCTAACTGAAGCTTTGAATGCGAATGGAAAAATAGAAAAGGCATTCCAGGCCTTCATTGAGGCCATAAAGACAGCAGACTACGAATACCGAGCTACACGACCCGACATCGACGCAGCCGTTGTGCGGGGGGAATTCAAGATGGGCTTAGTTCATTACGAGCGTCATGGTCAATATGAAAACGCGCCTTGGCCAAAAAAAGAACGCTTCCAGTACTTGGCTGAGCATTTGAAAAACAGCCTTGGTGATAGAAGTATTGCCGGGTCTCAGGATTTTGTTGAATTCCTTCGTTTAAGTTTCGCGGTTTTTGCCCCAGAAGTGGAAGTAAGTTTTTTACTGCAGGAAGCGCAAAATTGAATTCTCAATTCAGCTTGCTATGACGGTAGACGGATTAGAGAAGATTTGGATTAACCTGGGCTATCCTCAGATTGAGTCAAAATAATGCTTCTTAGTAATTTGTCCGTCTGCTGGTGTCACTTTTCTTCCTCCGTCGATCTCCACATCTCACAAAGGCTCCGTTCTGCGACGCCTTTTCGATTCAGCCGGGGATAACCCTGGCGTCGGTCGGTGGGCTGGCTTGCGCGTCTCAAAATGGCGACCCAGAGTACATGCATGAAAGTCGGTTATGCGCGTATCTCCACTGAAGAACAAAACCTCGATCTGCAACGTCGCGCGCTGACCGAAGCGAACTGCCTCAGACTATACGAAGATAGCGGCATATCCGGCGCGGCGCGCAACCGGCCGGCCTTGCAGCAAGCCCTGACCGAGCTGGAGTCCGGCGACATACTGGTCGTCTGGCGGCTCGACCGGCTGGGGCGGTCGCTGGCGCATCTGATCGAGGTCGTCCGTCAGCTCGGCGAGCGCAATATCGGCTTTCAATCCCTGACCGAGAATATCGACACCACCTCGCCGGGCGGCCGGCTGGTGTTTCATATCATGGCGGCTTTGGCCGAGTTCGAGCGCGACTTGATCGGCGAGCGCACCCGCGCCGGGATGCGCGCGGCCATAGCGCGCGGCGAGCGGATGGGCCGCAAGCCCAAACTGACCCAGAGCCAGGTCGCCCATGCCCGCCTGCTGATGGAGCAGCCGGGCCAGAGCGTGGTCGCCGTGGCGCGGTCCCTGCGGGTCAGCCGCGCGACGCTGTACCGGGCGCTGAAGGATCGCGTGTAAAGCGCTTATTCGCTCTCGGCAGTGATATTGGCGAACGCCTTGCCATCCGCCTTCAGCCGCGCCTGTTCCTGCGCCAGTTGGTCCATGAAGCCGGTGAAGCGGGCCAGGATCGGCTTTGGTTCATCGGGATTATCTGTTGTCTCCGACGCTTCTTTGCCGATGACTTCGTCGGCCGCATCGTCACCTGCTCCCGGCGCCAGCTCGTTGAGAATCTGGCCGTCATCGCTCTGTACCTCGGATGCCTCGAAAACCGATGGCAGCGGTACGCGCAGGGACAGCGCCGTTCCTTCCAGCAGCTCGGCGACAATATCGCTCTGCCGTTCGAGGGCTATCGCCATAACGTCGCCCTCGGTCGCCTTCAGCAGGTTGAGATAGTAATTGCTGCTCCTGAAGGGCGGCTTCCACTCCTCCAGCACGGTGCCGAGGCCGGCCGGCAGCCGGATGACGCGGGCCTTCGTCTCGACGGTCGGTATGGCCGTGCCCGCTTCGTCGCTCTGCTGCGCGCCGACGGTCGATGTATCGTCCTTGGCGGATTGCCGGGCGATCAGGCTATCGCGCGGCGTGTTCCATTCCTCCAATACAGGGGGGAAGGATACGGGCTGGCTCGGTGCGGGCGTGACCCGGACCGTGATCGCGTTTGCGCTATTGGCGAACGCGCCCTCGCTGTCGCGGACGGAGAAGGTCAGCGCTGTCTGTCCGCTCCAGCCGGCATCGGCCATAAGGGAGAGATCGGCAATGCGTTCCGCCGCGATGATCTGGCCCGACACGATCCTGACGCCGTCGAGCATGAGGGCGGCGTGATCGGGCAGAGCGTCGATCCGAATGGCGCTCATGGCGTCGCCTGCATCGGCGTCGGCGAAACCGAAATCCGCAGCCGCGAAGGTCAGCGCCGTGCCGGATTCGACGGTGAAATCGCTATCCTGCCCGGTCGGTGCGTCGTTGATCGATTCCACGCTCACCCGCACGAGATTCGTCGCCACGCCGCCCGCGCCGTCATCGACGGTGTAGGTGAAGCTGGTATCGCCGTTCCAGTCCGCATCCGGCGTGAACATGGCGGTGCCGCTGTCCGGATCGTAGCGGACGCTGCCGCCCGCTGCCGGCTGAGCGACGGTGATCGCGTGGCCGTCCAGCGCATTATCGGTATCGGACACGAGGGCCAGCAGGTCGATGCCGACGATCAGATCCTCGTCCGTCGAGAGATCGCCCGCCGCCGCGACCGGCGCATCGTTCACAGCGCGCACATCGAGGGTCAGGATAGACGGGGCGGCGCTGAAGACGGACGCGCCGTCGCGCACGGAGAAGGCGAAGGGCGCACCGCCGTTCCAGTCGGGATCGGGCGTGAAGGTCAGGTTCGGTATATCGGCGGCGAACACAACGTCACCGGTCTGGACGGCCGCGCCGTTCAACAGCAGCGCGCCGTTGGCGGGCAGGCTGTCGATGCGGATGGCCGACAGGCTGTCGCCCGCATCCACATCCGTAAAGCCGAAATCGGCAACGGTGAAGGCATGCGTCGCATCCTCGTCAATCGTGATGGTGTTGTCCGCGCCGACCGGCGCGTCGTTCACCGCGTTAACGGTCACGTTGACGGTGCGGGTGATGGAGCCGCCGTCGCCGTCATCGACGGTGTAGGTGAAGCTGTCGGAGCCGTTCCAGTTGGCATTGGGGGTGTAGGTGACGATGCCGGTATCGCTGTCGTAGCTGACGGTGCCGTTCGTGGCTGCGCCGACGGTGATGGAGGTGAAGTCAAGGTCGCTGTCGATGTCTGCCGCGAGGTCAAAGAGGTCGACGGTGCCCGGCGTGTCCTCGTTGGTCGTTATGGTCGTGTCGGATGCTGTCGGCGCATCGTTGACGGCGTTTACGGTGACGTTGACCGTGCGGGTCACGGTGCCGCCGTCGCCGTCATCGACGGTGTAGGTGAAGCTGTCGGAGCCGTTCCAGTTGGCGTCGGGGGTGTAGGTTACGACGCCCGTGTCGCTGTCGTAGGATACCGTGCCGTTGGTGGCCGCGCCGACGCTGATCGAGGTGAAGTCGAGGGCACTGTCGATATCGGCGACCAGATCGAACAGGTCGACGGTGCCCGGCGTGTCCTCGTTGGTCGTTATGGTCGTGTCGGATGCTGTCGGCGCATCGTTGACGGCGTTTACGGTGACGTTGACGGTGCGGGTGATGGAGCCGCCGTCGCCGTCATCGACCGTATAAGTGAAGCTGTCGCTGCCGTTCCAGTTGGCGTCGGGGGTGTAGGTTACGACGCCCGTGTCGCTGTCGTAGGATACTGTGCCGTTGGTGGCCGCGCCCACCGTAATGGAGGTGAAGTCGAGGGCGCTGTCGATGTCGGCGACCAGATCGAACAGGTCGACGGTGCCCGGCGTGTCCTCGTTGGTCGTTATGGTCGTGTCGGATGCTGTCGGCGCATCGTTGACGGCGTTTACGGTGACGTTGACGGTGCGGGTGATGGAGCCGCCGTCGCCGTCATCGACCGTATAAGTGAAGCTGTCGCTGCCGTTCCAGTTGGCGTCGGGGGTGTAGGTTACGACGCCCGTGTCGCTGTCGTAGGATACTGTGCCGTTGGTGGCCGCGCCCACCGTAATGGAGGTGAAGTCGAGGGCGCTGTCGATGTCGGCGACCAGATCGAACAGGTCGACCGTGCCGGCTGTGTCTTCATTCGTGGTGATGGTCGTGTCGGAGGCCGTGGGGTTGTCGTTGACGGCCGTGACGGCGATGTCCATGGTTTTGGGCGCGGGGTCGAACGCGCCTGCGCTGTCCCGGACCGAGAAGGTGAAGCCGGTTGAGCCGTTCCAGTTGGCATTGGGCGTAAAGGCCAGGTCGGCGAGGTCGGCGGTCAGAACGATATCGCCGGCCTCCACTTCGACGCCGTCAAGCGTCAGCGTGCCGTTGGCGGGCAGGCTGTCGATCCGCACCGCGCTCAGGGAGTCGCCTGCGTCGATGTCCGTGAAGCCGAAGTCGGCCCCGGCGAAGCCAAGCGGCGTATCCTCGGCGGTCGTCAGCGTGTTGTTCGCGCCCGTCGGCGCGTCGTTCACCGCGTTCACGGTGACGTTGACGGTGCGCGTCACGGTGCCGCCGTCACCGTCGTCGACCGTGTAGGTGAAGCTGTCGGAGCCGTTCCAGTTGGCGTCGGGGGTGTAGGTTACGACGCCCGTGTCGCTGTCGTAGGATACCGTGCCGTTGGTGGCCGCGCCGACGGTGATCGAGGTGAAGTCGAGGTCGCTGTCGATGTCCGCCGCAAGGTCAAAGAGGTCCACCGTGCCCGGCGTATCCTCGTTGGTGGTCAGGGTCGTATCGCTGGCCGTCGGGGCGTCGTTCACCGCGTTCACGGTGACGTTGACGGTGCGCGTCACGGTGCCGCCGTCACCGTCGTCGACCGTGTAGGTGAAGCTGTCGCTGCCGTTCCAGTCGGCGTCGGGCGTGTAGGTCACGACGCCGGTGTCGTCGTCGTACACAACCGTCCCGTTGGTCGCGTCGCCGACCGTGATGTTCGCGCCGGTCAGCACGTTGTCGACGTCCGCCGCCAGGTCGAGAAGGTCGACGGTGCCGGCCGTGTCCTCGTTCGTGGTGATGGTGGTGTTCGAGGCCGTCGGGGCGTCGTTCACCGCGTTCACGGTGACGTTGACGGTGCGCGTCACGGTGCCGCCGTCGCCGTCGTTTACAGTGTAGGTAAAGCTGGTCGCGCCGTTCCAGTTGGCGGTCGGGGTAAAGGTCGCCACGCCGGTGGCCGCGTTGTAGACCACCGCGCCGCCCTCAGCGGGCTGGGTGACGGTGATCGAGTTGAAATCCAGATCGCTGTCGATGTCGCCGGCCAGCGCGAACAGGTCGACCGTGCCGGCTGTGTCCTCATTGGTGGTGATGCTCGTGCTGGAGGCCGTGGGGGCGTCGTTCACCGCATTCACGGTCACATTGACCGTACGGGTGACGGTGCCGCCGTCGCCGTCG
>NZ_LPXN01000174.1 GCF_001618175.1 Oceanibaculum pacificum
CAGCATGAGGGTCACCAGGCGGCACCGACGGTGCCTCTCCTCTTCCCCAGGGCACCGCCGGCACGTCCCATTCTCCCTCGCCCTGAGGACCCCGCCAAGGCACTTGAGGGGCGTCTCGAAGGGTCCGGCGGGCGGGTGGCGCGGCCGGCGATCGCGCGCCATCTATGCGGAAATCGCAATGAATCGCGATTCATCGCGCTCTGGCATCCGGGCGCGGTCGATGCTATCTGCATCTGGCCTGGAACTAACCGGTCCGTCAGAGACGTCTGCAGGGGAGGGGTCATGCAGGACATCATCCAACAGCTCGAAGTGAAGCGCGAGGCGGCCCGCAAGGGCGGCGGCGAGCGCCGCATCGAGGCGCAGCACGCCAAGGGCAAGCTGACCGCCCGCGAGCGCATTGAGCTGGTGCTCGATCCCGGCTCCTTCGAGGAGTGGGACATGTTCGTCGAGCATCGCTGCAACGATTTCGGCATGGCCGAGCAGAAGGTGCCGGGCGATGGCGTGGTCACCGGCTACGGCACGATCAACGGCCGGCTGGTGTTCGTGTTCAGCCAGGATTTCACCGTCTTCGGCGGTTCGCTGTCGGAGGCGCATGCCGAGAAGATCTGCAAGATCATGGATCAGGCGCTGAAGGTCGGCGCGCCGGTGATCGGGCTGAACGATTCCGGTGGCGCCCGCATCCAGGAAGGCGTGGCCTCGCTGGCCGGCTATGCCGAGGTGTTCCAGCGCAACGTGCTGGCCTCGGGCGTGGTGCCGCAGATTTCCTGCATCATGGGGCCGTGCGCCGGCGGTGCCGTCTATTCGCCGGCCATGACCGACTTCATCTTCATGGTGAAGGACAGCTCCTACATGTTCGTTACCGGCCCCGATGTGGTGAAGACCGTGACGCATGAGGTGGTGACCGCCGAGCAGCTCGGCGGGGCCGTCACCCACACCACCAAGTCCGGCGTCGCCGACCTGGCCTTCGAGAATGATGTGGAGGCGCTGCTGCAGGTGCGCCGCTTCGTCGATTTCCTGCCCTCCTCGAACCGCGAGCAGCCGCCGGTGCGGCCGACCGCCGACCCGGTCGACCGGCCGGAACCGTCGCTCGACACGCTGGTGCCGGCGAACCCGAACAAGCCCTACGACATGAAGGAGCTGATCCACAAGATCGTGGACGAAGGCGACTTCTTCGAATTGCAGCCGAACTACGCCGGCAACATCCTGATCGGCTTCGGGCGCATCGGCGGCTCGACCATCGGCATCGTCGCCAACCAGCCGATGGTTCTGGCCGGCTGCCTGGACATCGACAGCTCGAAGAAGGCGGCGCGTTTCGTGCGCTTTTGCGACTGCTTCAACATTCCCATCGTCACGCTGGTCGACGTGCCGGGCTTCCTGCCGGGCACCAGCCAGGAGCTGAACGGCATCATCAAGCACGGCGCCAAGCTGCTCTACGCCTATGCCGAGGCGACCGTGCCGAAGGTGACGCTGATCACCCGCAAGGCCTATGGCGGGGCCTATGACGTGATGAGCTCCAAGCATCTGCGCGGCGACGTGAATTACGCCTGGCCGACGGCGGAGATCGCGGTGATGGGCCCGAAGGGCGCGGTGGAGATCATCTTCCGCGGCGATATCGGCGATGAGCAGAAGATCGCCGAGCGCACCGAGGAATATCGCAGCAAATTCGCCAACCCCTTCGTGGCCGGCTCGCGCGGCTTCATCGACGATGTGATCAAGCCGCGCAACACCCGCCGGCGGCTCGTCAAGGCGCTCTCCATGCTGCGCGGCAAGCAGTTGGAGAATCCCTGGAAGAAGCACGACAATATTCCGCTGTAGGGTATGTTTTCCCTCGCCCCGGAAGGGGAGAGGGATGCTGGAGCTTGGCGACAGCCTAGCGAAAGCTGGGTGAGGGGAGACCGGCTCGGACCAAATGCAAGAACGGAAAGCAGGGCGGCTAGACCGATGTTCAAGAAAATCCTGATCGCCAACCGGGGCGAGATCGCCTGCCGCGTTATCAAGACGGCGCGCAAGATGGGCATCAAGACCGTCGCGGTCTATTCCGAGGCCGACGCCGGCGCGCTGCATGTCGAGATGGCGGACGAGGCGGTGGCCATCGGCCCGTCGGCCTCGGCGCAGAGCTATCTGGTGATCGACAAGATTCTCGATGCCATCCGCCAGACCGGGGCGGAGGCGGTGCATCCCGGCTATGGCTTCCTGTCGGAGAACCAGGCCTTCGCCAAGGCGCTGGAGGCCGAGGGCGTGGCGTTCATCGGCCCCGGCGTGCGCGCCATCGCGGCGATGGGCGACAAGATCGAATCGAAGAAGCTGGCGCATGCCGCCGGGGTCAGCACCGTGCCGGGCTATATGGGCGTGATCGCCGATGCCGACGAGGCGCTGAAGATCGCCCGCGACATCGGCTATCCGGTCATGATCAAGGCCTCGGCCGGCGGCGGCGGCAAGGGCATGCGCGTGGCCCGCTCCGACGAGGAGGTGAAGGAGGGTTTCCGCTCCGCCACCAACGAGGCGAAATCCAGCTTCGGCGACGACCGGGTGTTCATCGAGAAATTCGTCGACCAGCCGCGCCACATCGAAATCCAGGTGCTGGCCGACAGCCACGGCAACGCGGTCTATCTGGGCGAGCGCGAATGCTCGATCCAGCGCCGCCACCAGAAGGTGATCGAGGAGGCGCCGTCGCCCTTCCTGGACGAGGCGACCCGCAAGGCGATGGGCGAGCAGGCGGTAGCGCTGGCCAGGGCGGTGGACTACCGCTCCGCCGGCACGGTCGAATTCATCGTCGACGGCGAGCGCAATTTCTACTTCCTGGAGATGAACACCCGCCTCCAGGTCGAGCATCCGGTGACCGAGATGGTGACCGGGCTGGACCTGGTGGAGCTGATGATCCGCGTGGCCGCCGGCGAGAAGCTGCCGCTCGCCCAGAAGGACGTCAAGCTGAAGGGCTGGTCCATCGAATCACGCGTCTATGCCGAAGACCCGATGCGCAATTTCCTGCCCTCCATCGGCCGTCTGGTGCGCTACCGCCCGCCGGTCGAGAGCGATGTGGTGCGCGTCGATACCGGCGTGTTCGAGGGGGCTGAAATCTCCATGTATTACGACCCGATGATCGCCAAGTTGGTGACCTACGGGCCGACCCGCGACGCGGCGATTGCCGAGATGTCGCGCGCGCTGGACGCCTATTACATCCGCGGCGTCGGGCACAATATCGACTTCCTGGCCGCCGTGCTGGGCAAGAAGCGGTTCCAGGAAGGCAATCTGACCACCAACTTCATCGCCGAGGAATTCCCCGAGGGGTTCCAGCCGATGGAGCCGACCGCGCAGCAGAGCCAGGCGCTGATCGCCCTGGCGGCGGCGCTGAATTACCGCACCGTGCAGCGCGACATGCAGATCAGCGGCCAGGCCCCCGGCCAGCGCCGCGGCGTGGCGACCGACTGGGTGGTATGGATCGACCGCGAGGGCCACGGCGTCACCGTGGACGAGACGGAGACCGGCTGCGTCGTCACGCTGGATGGCGCCGAGATCGTCGTCGAGGGCGATTTCGCGCCCGGCCGGCTGCTGTTCCAGGGCCGCATCGCCGGCCAGCCGACCATCGTGCAGATCGACCGCACCGGCGTGTCCTACGTGCTGCGCCAGGCCGGCGTGAGGCTGGAGGCGCTGGTGCTGACGCCGGACGCGGCGAAGCTGGCCGCGCTGATGCCGGTGAAGCAGGCCCCGGACACCTCCAAGTTCCTGCTCTCGCCGATGCCGGGCCTGCTGGTCTCGCTGGCCGTCGCCGTCGGCGAGCCGGTGAAGGCGGGCCAGGAGCTGGCCGTGGTCGAGGCGATGAAGATGGAGAATGTGCTGCGCGCCGAGCGCGACGGCACGGTCTCCGTGCTGCATGCCGAGCCGGGCAGCAGCCTGTCCGTCGACCAGGCGATCCTGGAGTTCGAATAAGCGAGGATGCGATGACCGATCAGGCCGTCCGCCTGTCGATCCAGGGCAAGGTGCAGGGGGTGTGGTATCGCGCCTGGACCGTGCAGGAAGCGACCGGGCGGGGCCTGCGCGGCTGGGTGCGCAACCGCAAGGACGGCTCGGTCGAGGCCGTGCTGGTCGGCAGTCCCGAGGCGGTCGAGGCGATGATCGAGGCCTGCCGCCAGGGCCCGCCCGCCGCCCGCGTCAGCGATATCGAGGTGACGGCCACCTCTCCCGCCGATGTCGGCCCAGGCTTCGCGCAACTGCCGACCCTATAGCCATCCTCCTCCATATCCTTCCCTCGTCCTGGAAGAGGAGAGGGATGCTGACGCTATGCCTCTGACGCTATGTCTTTCCCTCGCCCCGGAAGGGGCGAGGGAAGGTCATTGAGCCTCCTCATCGTTTCCCTGCCGGGACGGGGGAGAGATAGTATACGCCTCGATCCTCTCCCCTGTCGGGGCCAGGGGTGGATATGGAGAAGGAGAAGTTCCGCATGCCAACCGACATCTCCCTCGCCGCCGTGCTCGCCGCCCCCGCGCATCGCCTCTGGGCCGAGCGGCAGATTTGGTTCCAACGGCGCATGGACGATGCCTCGGCCGCCGGCCCCATCGCCATCGGCGAGCAGGCGGAGGCGCTGCTGGTCGACCTCCAGCTCGCCTTCTGTGCCGGGGCCTGGGTGGCGGTGGTGATCCTGGCGCAGACGGTTCTCGACGCCGACATGGCCGATCGCGAGGCCGCCGGCGCGGGCGGCATTGGGCTGAACGACATCCGCTTCGGACACGATTACATCTGGCTGCGCAACCGCCGCAACGCCCTGGTGCATGAGGAAGGCGACACCGCGCTCGCCCTGCGCGACCAGACCGCCACCCGCGACCGCCTCGAACGCGACGCCCGCCGCGCCGTCGAACTGCTGTTCAAGGCGCTGGAGGATTAGGAAGGGCGCGCCGCGCTTTTAGCGCTGCCCTACCGCCGGCACAGCTTCGTGCTTTGTCCGAACACTTCGTCGAAGGTGTCGCGCAGGGCAACGTCGACATCGGCCATGGTGACGGGCAATCCCAGGTCGATCAGGCTGGTGACGCCGTGCTGGCTGATGCCGCAGGGCACGATGCCGGCGAAGTGGGACAGGTCCGGCTCGACATTCAGCGACAGGCCGTGGAAGGTGACCCAGCGCCGCACCCGCACGCCGATGGCGGCGATCTTGTCCTCGCGCTGGGGCAGGCCCAGATCGTGGCGCGGCACCCAGATGCCGACGCGGCCCTCGCGGCGCTCGCCGGTCACGTTGAAGCGCGCCAGGGTGCGGATCGCCCATTCCTCTAGCGCGTGGACATAGCAGCGCACATCCGGTTCGCGCGCCTTCAGGTCCATCATGGCATAGACCACGCGCTGGCCCGGCCCGTGATAGGTGTATTGCCCGCCGCGCCCGGCCTCGTAGACCGGGAAGCGGTCGGGCTGCAGCAGGTCGCTGGCGTCGGCGCTGGTGCCGGCGGTGTAGAGCGGCGGATGTTCGAGCAGCCAGATCAGCTCCGGCGCGGCGCCGTCGCGGATCGCCTGGACGCGCGACTCCATCTCCGCCAGCGCCGCCGGATAGTCGATCAGCCCGTCGCTGACCCGCCAATCCAGCGTCTGGGAAGCGGCGGCGGGGGATAAATGGCCGTCTGGCACGGGCGTTCTTCTCCGATAAAAAGCGGGGCCGCGACGCGACGCGCCTTGCGGTCCCCTCCGGGATTTGGTATGTCCGCGCGCACCGTTTGGCAAGGCTTGCCGTTAAAGGCTTGCGGCGCGGACGGTGAATGCTTTACCTCAACGGGTGTCGATGCGCCGCTTTACGGAGCGGCAAGGCGATATCCGTTTACATATGCGGTCGTGGCGGAATTGGTAGACGCGCAGCGTTGAGGTCGCTGTCCGAGAAATCGGGTGGAAGTTCGAGTCTTCTCGACCGCACCATATTCGCAAAAGGCCCGCTGGCATGACCGCGGGCCTTTTCTTTTGCCATAGTACCGGGCCACTATGCCGCGCGCTGCGCCAAGACTGCCGGAGAGAAAACCCATGGCCGACGATCTGACCGAAGCCGCTCTCGATTATCACCGCAATCCGATACCGGGCAAGATCCAGGTCATGTCGACCAAGCCGGTGGCGACGGCGCGCGACCTGGCGCTGGCCTATACGCCCGGCGTGGCGGTGGCGTGCGACGCCATCGTGGCCGACCCGGAGGAGGCCTACAGCCTCACCGCGCGCGGCAATCTGGTCGGCGTGGTGACGAACGGCACGGCGGTGCTGGGGCTGGGCGATATCGGCGCGCTGGCCTCCAAGCCGGTGATGGAGGGCAAGGGCGTCCTGTTCAAGAAGTTCGCCGGCATCGACGTGTTCGACATCGAGATCGACGAGCTGGAGGTGGACAAGCTGGTGGACATCATCGCCAGCCTGGAGCCGACCTTCGGCGGCATCAATCTGGAGGACATCAAGGCCCCGGAATGCTTCGAGGTCGAGCGCCGGCTGCGCGAGCGCATGAAGATCCCGGTGTTCCACGACGACCAGCACGGCACCGCGATCATCGTCGCCGCCGCCGTGTTCAACGGGCTGCGCGTCGTCGGCAAGAAGTTCGAGGATGTGAAGCTAGTCACCTCCGGCGCGGGGGCGGCGGCGCTGGCCTGCGTCGATCTGCTGGTGCATATGGGCGTGCGGCGCGAGAACGTCACGCTCACCGACATTGTCGGCGTGGTCTATGAGGGCCGCAACGAGCTGATGGACAAATACAAGGAGCGCTACTGCCAGAAGACCGACTGCCGCACCCTGGCCGAGGTCATCAAGGGCGCCGACGTGTTCCTGGGCCTGTCGGCCCCGCGCGTACTGAAGCCGGAGATGGTCGCCAGCATGGCCGACCGGCCGATCATCATGGCGCTGGCCAACCCGACGCCGGAAATCATGCCCGACGAGGTGAAGGCGGTGCGCGACGACGCCATCATGGCGACCGGGCGCAGCGATTTCCCGAATCAGGTGAACAATGTCCTGTGCTTCCCCTTCATCTTCCGCGGCGCGCTCGATGTGGGGGCGACGACGATCAACGAGGAGATGAAGATCGCCTGCGTGAAGGCCATCGCCGACCTCGCCATGGCCGAGCCGTCGGACGTGGTGGCCGCCGCCTATAGCGACCAGGAGCTGGTGTTCGGCCCGGACTACATCATCCCCAAGCCGTTCGATCCCCGGCTGATCGTGGAGATCGCCCCCGCCGTCGCCAAGGCGGCGATGGAATCCGGCGTCGCGCGCCGGCCGATCCAGGATTTCGACGCCTACCGGCAGAAGCTGACGCAGTTCGTCTTCCGCTCCGGGCTGGCGATGAAGCATGTGTTCGACCGCGCCAAGGAAGCGCCCAAGCGCATCGTCTTCGGCGAGGGCGAGGATGAGCGCGTGCTGCGCGCCGCCCAGCAATTGATCGAGGACAAGATCGCCTACCCGATTCTGATCGCCCGGCCGGAAGTGGTGGAGATGCGCATCAAGCGCATGGGGCTGAAGCTGGTGCCGGGCGAAAATGTGGAGATCGTAAACCCGCAAAGCGACCCACGCTTTCCCGATTATTGGAAACTTTATCACCAGATTATGGAACGGCGCGGCGTCTCGCCGGATTACGCCCGCACCGTCGTGCGCACCCGCACGACCGCCATCGCCACGCTGATGGTGAAGCGCGGCGAGGCGGATGCGATGATCTGCGGCACCATCGGGCGCTATAACGACCATCTCCAGCATATCCGCGACATTATCGGCATGGCCGATGGCGTGCGGCATATGTCGGCGCTGAACCTGCTGGTGCTGTCCAAGGGCACCTATTTCCTGGCCGACACCTATGTGAACCCGGATCCGACCGCCGAGGAGATCGCCGAGCTGGTGGTGCTGGCGGCGGCCGAGGTGCGGCGCTTCGGCATCGAGCCGGGGGTGGCGCTGCTGTCGCATTCCAGCTTCGGCAGCCATGACACGCCCTCGGCGGAAAAGATGCGCCAGGCGCTGCAGATCGTCATGCGCCGCGCGCCGGACATCCAGGTCGAGGGCGAGATGCATGGCGACGCCGCCGTGTCGGAGGCGATCCGCAGCCGCATCTTCCCGAATTCGCGGCTGACCGGGCCGGCCAATCTTTTCATCATGCCGACCCTGGACGCGGCCAACATTTCCTTCAATCTTCTGAAGGTGCTGGGCGAGGGGCTGTCGGTCGGACCGATCCTGCTGGGGGCGGCCTTGCCGGCACATATCCTCACCCCGTCTGTTACCGTGCGCGGCATCGTGAACATGGCGGCGCTGGCCGTCGTCGATGCCCAAAGCCAGGAAAGTCAGGAACTGCCCGTATAGCGTTAGCGTCCATGGAAACCCGAACGCCGGAGGACGGCGGATGTCCGATGCCGATCAGAAGCGTCCGCAGGACGAGGCCGACCTCACCACGGTGCCGGCTGACGATGTGATGCCGGCCCCGCCGCCCTCGCCGGAGATGGCGCGGCGCGAGGAGGATGAAGGCCCCAGCACCCTGTCGGCGGAAGCGACCGACGCCGCCATCGAGGCGGAGGAGGCGCTGGAGGCGCTGGCCGAGGCGCAGGGCGAAAGCGTCGAGGAAGCGCCCGCCGACAGTCCTGGCGAGTTCTCATCCGGGGAGCAGCCGGAGCCGGTTTCCGAGATGCAGAAGCGCTTCGCGCTGACGCCGAAGCTGGAACGCAAGGTCGCCAAGGCGATCGACGAGGAGAAGTTGAAAAAGGCCGGCAAGCTGGCGCGCCGGCTGCACGCCGCCGACCTTGCCGACCTTATCGAGCGCCTGTCCTACGAGCAGCGCGCGCAGCTTCTCGACGTGCTGCGCGATTCCTTCGATGCCGAGGTGCTGCCCTATCTCGACGAGACGGTCCGCGACGAGGTGGTGGAGCTGTTGGGGCCGGAGACGGTGGGCCGCGCCATCGCGGAGCTGGATTCGGACGACGCCATCGCCATCATCGAGGATCTGGACGAGGGCGAGAAGGAGGCCATCCTGGCCGCCGTCGACCCGGCCGACCGGGCGTTGCTGGAGGAAGGCCTGACCTTCCCGGAATATTCCGCCGGCCGCCTGATGCAACGCGAGCTGGTCGCCGTGCCGTCGCACTGGACCGTCGGCCAGACCATCGACTTCATGCGCACCAACCCGAACCTGCCGGACGATTTCTACGAGATTTTCATCGTCGACCCGCGCTTCAAGCCGGTCGGCGTGCTGTCGTTGGGGCGGCTGCTGCACAATAAGCGCCCGGTGCGTCTGCGTGACATCATGTCGGGCGATTTCGTGCGCCTGCAGGCCGAAACGCCGCAGGACGAGGTCGCCTATCTGTTCCGCCAATACGGGCTGGTGTCCGCCCCGGTGGTGAATGAAAGCGGCCGGCTGCTGGGCCGCGTCACCGTCGATGACGTGGTCGACATCGTCGACGAGGAGGCGGAGGAGGATATCCTGCGCCTCGGCGGCGTGTCGGAATCGGACTTACAGAGCAACGTGCTGGCGACCGTTCGCCAGCGCATGCCCTGGCTGTTGGTGAATCTGGGCGCGGCGATCCTGGCGACCCGCGTCATCGCCCTGTTCGAGGGCACCATTGAGGAGATCGTGGCGCTGGCGGTGCTGATGCCCATCGTCGCCTCGATGGGCGGCAATGCGGGCACCCAGACCATGACCGTCATGGTGCGCGCGCTGGCGATGCGCGAGCTGTCGGTGTCCAATGCCTGGCGCGTCGTCGGCAAGGAATTGCTGGTCGGCCTGTTGAACGGCGTGGTGATGGCCACGCTGATCGGCATGGTCGCCGGCCTCTGGTTCAGCCCCTTGATCGGCGCGGTGATCGCCGCCGCCATGATCTGCAACCTCATCACCGCCGGCCTGATGGGCACGCTGGTGCCGCTGACCCTGCAGAAATGCAAGGTCGACCCGGCGGTCGCCTCGGCCGTGTTCCTGACCACCATCACCGACGTGATGGGCTTCTTCGCCTTCCTGGGGCTGGCCACGGCGGTGCTGTTGTAGCAGACGGAGCGACTGTGTATAATTTCTTCCTTTTATACACACCGGAGCCATCATGCGGACGAACATCGAGATCGATGACGGCCTCATGGCCGAGGCGATGCAGGCCGCCGGCCTGCCGACCAAGCGCGCCGTGGTCGAGGAGGGCTTGCGCCTGCTGATCCAGCGCCGCAAGCAGCGCGACTTGCTAAAGCTGTTCGGCGCGCTGCCCTGGGATGGCGATCTGGAGCAAAGCAGACAAGGCCGATCCGCCGGATGATCCTGGTCGACAGCTCGGTCTGGATTGATTTCTTTAACGGCAATGACAGTCCGGAAGTACAGCGCTTGCGGCGTTATCTGCTGGAAACCGATGTTGCTGTCGGCGAGTTGATGCTGTGCGAAGTGTTGCAGGGCTTCCGCACCGAGAAGCAGGCGGCGCTGGCGCGACGCGCGCTTACCGCCCTGCCGGTGCTACAGATATCCACGCCGCCGCTGGCGATCCGCGCGGCCGAGAATTTCCGCGCCTTGCGCCGGCGCGGCATCACCATCCGCAAGACCATCGATCTGTTGATCGGCGCCTATTGCATCGAGACCGGCACGCCACTGCTGCACGCTGATCGCGACTTTCAGCCGATGGTGGAGCATCTAGGCCTGACAGCGGCATAACTTTACCTATACGTAAACTTCTGCCATTCTTTCCGAATGACGGAGAGCTACAGCATCGCGCAATTGGCCGAGGCGTTCGGCGTCACCCATCGCACCATCCGCTTCTATGAGGGGGAGGGGCTGCTGAGTCCGGCGCGGCAGGGCAACCGGCGGGTCTTCTCGGCCGGCGATCGGATCAGGCTGAAGCTGATCCTGCGTGGCCGGCGGCTTGGCTTTTCTCTGGCGGAAATCAAGGAAATCCTTGGCCTGTACGATTCCCAGCAGGGGGAGACGGCGCAGCTGCGCCATCTGGTCGGCAAGATTCGCGAGCGGCGCGAGCTGTTGCGCCGGCAGCGCGCCGATATAGACGCCATCCTGGACGAGCTGGACCGGCTGGAGGCCGCCTGTACCGATCGCCTGCTGGCCGACGCGCTATAATTGACGTGCGCGTAAAGCGGATTTAGGCTTGTCGAAAATCGGCCTGGGAGGGGCCGCCATGTCGCTCACCATCCGCGATCCGGATTACGAGACGCGCGTGCGCCGGGCCTTCGACGGCCAGCGCTACATGCATTTCATTGGCGCAAGTCTGATCTCGGTGACTCCGGGCGGCTGCGAAATCCGCCTGCCCTACCGGCCGGAGCTATCGCAGCATGACGGCTTCTTCCATGGCGGGGTGATCGGCGCCATCGCCGACAATGCCTGCGGCTTCGCCAGCTATACGGTGGCCGCGGCGGACCAGTCGATCCTGACGGTGGAATACAAGCTGAACATCATCTCCCCCGGCATCGGCGCGGCGCTGGTGGCGCGCGGCCGCATCGTGAAGCCGGGCCGCCGGCTGGTGATCGCCCAGGCCGATGTGCATGCGTTGCGCGAGGGGCGCGAGAAGCTGGTTGCCACCTCGCTCAGTACGCTGATGCTGCTCGACCCCGGCGAGCGGGGCGAGCGCGCTTGATTTGACAGTCGAGGCCGCGTCTCATGAGGGGCGGCCGCCAAGAGCCAATTCTGGGAGGAACCATGAGCATCCCCAACGATCTGCCCGGGCTGAATTTCGATCTGGGCGAGACGGCCGACATGATGCGCGACCAGGTGCGGGGCTTCGCGGCCGACGAGATCGCGCCGCGCGCCGCCGATATCGACCGTGAGAACCAGTTCCCGAACGATCTGTGGCGCAAGATGGGCGACCTCGGCGTGCTCGGCATCACCGTGGGCGAGGAATATGGCGGCGCCGGCATGGGCTATCTGGAGCATTGCGTGGCGATGGAGGAAATCTCCCGCGCCTCGGCCTCGGTCGGTCTGTCCTACGGCGCGCATTCCAACCTCTGCGTGAACCAGATCCGCCTGAACGGCACGGAGGAGCAGAAGCGCCGCTATCTGCCAAAGCTGGTCAGCGGCGCGCATGTCGGCGCGCTGGCGATGAGCGAGCCGGGGGCCGGCTCCGACGTGGTGTCGATGCGCACCAGGGCGAAGAAGAAGGGCGACCGCTATATCCTGAACGGCAGCAAGATGTGGATCACCAACGGCCCGGACGCAGATACGCTGGTGGTCTATGTGAAAACCGACCCGGACAAGGCGCAGCATGGCATCACCGCCTTCCTGATCGAGAAGGGCATGAAGGGCTTCTCCACTGCGCAGAAGCTGGACAAGCTGGGCATGCGCGGCTCCAACACCTGCGAGCTGGTGTTCCAGGATTGCGAGGTGCCGGAGGAAAACGTGCTGGGCCAGATCAATGGCGGCGTGCGCGTGCTGATGAGCGGGCTGGATTACGAGCGCGCGGTGCTGGCGGCCGGCCCCTTGGGCATCATGCAGGCCTGCATGGATGTCGTCGTGCCCTATGTCCACGAACGTAGGCAGTTCGGCAAATCCATCGGCGAATTCCAGCTGATGCAGGGCAAGCTGGCCGACATGTACACCACGATGAACGCCAGCAAGGCCTACGTCTACGCCGTCGCCAAGGCCTGCGACCGGGGCGAGGTGACGCGCAAGGACGCCGCCGGCTGCATCCTCTACGCCGCCGAAAAAGCCACCTGGATGGCCCTGGAGGCGATCCAGTGCCTTGGCGGCAACGGCTATATCAACGAATATCCCACCGGCCGGCTGCTGCGCGACGCCAAGCTCTACGAGATCGGGGCGGGCACTTCGGAAATCCGCCGCATGCTGATCGGCCGCGAGCTGTTCAACGAAACGAGATAGGATTTTTCCATGACCCGCGTGCGCATTTCCTCCGGTTCCAGCTTTGAGAAACTCTGCTCCTACAGCCGGGCGGTCGTGCATGGCGACTGGGTCTATGTCTCCGGCACCACCGGCTTCGATTACGCCAAGATGAGCATCTCCGACGATCTGGCGGAACAGACCGAGCAGTGCTTCCGCAATATCGAGAGCGCGCTGGTGCAGGCCGGCTCGAAGATGGCCGATCTCGTGCGCATCGTCATCTATCTGGGCGATCCTGCGGATTTCGAGACCGTCGCCCCCATTGTCGGCAAATGGTGCGCGGAATGCCGCCCGGCCAACACGACGGTTGTCGCCCGCTTTATCGATCCCAAGATCAAGATCGAGATTGAGACGACCGCCATCATCCAGCGGGTCGAGGGGGAGTAGCGTAAGGGAGCGAGCCGCCGGATGCTTCGAGACGCCCTTCGG
>NZ_LPXN01000175.1 GCF_001618175.1 Oceanibaculum pacificum
GCTGAACCCTGGATTCCCGGGACAAGCCCGGGAATGAGGGACGTTGGAAGAAGCGCCCCCCTCTCAAGGGTGCTGCTTGGTGACCTCATGCTGAAGAGGCCGCGATAGCGGCCGTCTCGAAGCATCAGGCGGCCCACTCGGCACGGATCGGGGGCAAGCCCTAATGCCGGCCGACGAACTGGCGCAGCTCCGGCGTCTGGGGCGCGCCGAACACATCCTCTGGCGGGCCGGATTCATGCACCCGGCCTTCATGCATGAACACCACGCGGTGGCAGACGTCGCGGGCGAACTGCATTTCGTGGGTCACCATCAGCAGGGTCATGCCGTCGGCCGCCAGTTCCTTCACCACGGCCAGCACCTCGGCCACCAGCTCGGGGTCGAGAGCGGAGGTGATCTCGTCGCACAGCAGGGCGATGGGCTGCATGGCGAGCGCGCGGGCGATGGCGACGCGCTGTTGCTGCCCGCCGGAGAGCTGGTCGGGGAAGGCGTCGAACCTGTGCCCCAGCCCGACCCGGTCGAGCATGCGCCGGGCCATCGCCTCGGCCTCGTCCTTCGGCGTGTTCTTCACCACCATCTGCGACAGCATGACGTTGCGTCCGGCCGAGAGATGCGGGAACAGGTTGAATTGCTGGAAAATCATGCCGACCTTCAGCCGCAGCGCCTTCAGCGACGCCTCGTCAGGCGCCAGATGCGCGCCGGCGACGAGGATCGAGCCCTCATCGATATTCTCCAGCCCGTTGATGCAGCGCAGCAGCGTGGATTTGCCGGAACCGCTCTTGCCGATGATGGCGATCACCTCTCCCGGCTCGACATCGATATTGATGCCTTTCAGCACCTCGTTCTCGCCGAAGCGCTTCTTCACGTCAGTGATGGCGATGAGGGGCATTGAGCTTCCTTTCCAGAATCTGGCTGCTCTTGGAGAGCGGCCAGCACAGGACGAAATAGATCAGCGCCACCAGCCCGTAGACCGTAAAAGGCTGGAAGGTGGCGTTGGTGACCATCGTGCCGGCCTTGGACAGCTCCACGAAGCCGATGATTGAAGTGAGCGCCGTGCCCTTCACCACCTGCATCGAGAAACCCACCGTGGGCGGCACGGCGATGCGCAACGCCTGTGGCAGGATCACCCAGCGCATCTGCTGCAGATAGCCCATGCCCAGGCTGGCCGAGGCCTCCCACTGGCCGCGCTGGATCGCCTCCACGCAGCCGCGCCAGATTTCCGCCAGGAAGGCCGCGCTCCACAGGATCAGCGCCAGCCCGGCGGCCAGCCAGGCCGGCACATCGAAGCCCAGCAGCCCCAGCCCGAAAAAGGCCAGGAAAAGCTGCATCAAGAGCGGCGTGCCCTGGAACAGCTCGACATAACCCTCCGCGCAGCGCCGCGCCCAGCGGCGGTGGCCGATGCGCACGAACAGCACGGCCAGACCGACAATGGCCCCGCCGACGAAGGAAACCAGCGACAGCAGAACCGTCCAGCGCGCCGCCAGCAGCAGGTTGCGCAGAATGTCCCAGGTGGTGAATTCCATCATCATGGCGCGCGCCTCGGGAACAGCAGCAGGCCAACGCCGCGCAGCGCCTGGCGCAGCAGGATCGACAGCGCGAGATACAGGATGGTGGCGACGATATAGGTCTCGAAGGCGCGGAAATTGCGGGACTGGATATAGTTGGCCGCGAAGGTCAGATCCTCGGCGGCGATCTGCGAGACCACGGCGCTGCCCAGCATCACGATCACCACCTGCGAGGACAAAGCCGGCCAGATGCGCTGCAGGGCCGGGATCAGCACGACATGACGGAAGGTCTCGAACGGGCTCATCGCCAGGCTCGCCCCGGCCTCGAACTGGCCGCGCGGCGTCGCCTGGATGCCGGCGCGCACGATCTCGCAGCTATAGGCGCCCAGATTGACGATCATCGCCAGGTTGGCCGCCTGCAGTTCCGACATCTGCACGCCCAACGACGGCAGGCCGAAAAAGATAAAGAAAAGCTGGATCAGGAACGGTGTGTTGCGGATCAGCTCGACATAGGCGACGACCGGCGGGCGCAGCCACACCGGCCCCAGCGCCCGCACCCAGGCGCAGGCGATGCCGAGCAGGATGCCGGCTACCGCGCCGACCGCAATAAGCTGTATCGTGGTCGCGATGCCGCTGACGATCAGCGGCAGATACTCGACGATCCAGCCGAATTCGAACTGATAGCCCATGAGGCCTCCAAGGCGGCGGCGCTGCCGAAACAGCGCCGCCCGGAACGGATCAGATGTCGGCCGGCAGCGGCGCGCCCAGCCATTTCTGCGCGATCGCGGTCAGCGACCCGTCCTTCTTCGACTCGGCCAGGAGGGCGTTTATTTTGGCCATCAGCGCCGGCTCGCTCTTGTTCATGCCGATATAGCAGGGCGAGTTCTTGATCAGGAACTTCGCCTCCGGCCGCTTCGGCGGGTTGCGCTCCAGAATCGCGGCGGCGACGACGTTGCCGGTCGCAATCGCGTCCACCTGGCCGGAGAGGAAGGCCGAGATGGTGCCGTTATTATCCTCGTAGCGCTTGATGGTGGCGTCGGCCGGGGCGATCTTCGACAGTTCCAGATCCTCGATGGCGCCACGCGTCACGCCGACCGACTTGCCCGACAGGTCGGCCGCGCTGGCCACCTTCACATCGGCCGGGGCGAACACGCCGTTGAAGAAGGGGGCATAGGCGTCGGAGAAGTCGATTACCTTCTCGCGGTCCGGGTTCTTGCCCAGGCTGGAGATCACCAGATCGACCTTGTTGGTCTGCAGGAAGGGGATGCGGTTGGCGCTGGTCACCGGCACCAGTTCCAGCTTCACGCCCATCTTCTTGGCGATCAGGGCGGCGGTGTCGACATCGTAGCCGACCGGCTTCATATCCGTACCGACGCTGCCGAACGGCGGGAAGTCCTGCGGCACGGCGATGCGAATGGTGCCGCGCTTGGTGATGTCGGCCAACGCATCGGCATGGGCCGAGGGCGCGGTGGCGAACAAGGCGACGGCGGCAACAGCCACCGAGGCGAAGAGGGAGAGTGCCGTCCTGCGGTTCATGGCGAGCATCCTTTCAAAGGTCAGGAGGGTGAGCGGGAGAAACTGGGGCGTGTGGCGGCCGGGGTGAGGATGTCCTTCAGCCCGGCCAGCGGGTCGAGCCGGGCGGAGAGGTCCAGCCCGGCCTCGACCTGGTCGATATGCGCTGCCATCAGCGCCGCGGCTTCGGCCCAGCGGCCGGACTGCATCGCATCCAGGATGGCGGCGTGGTCGGCGTTGGAAGACGCCGCGTCGTCGACCGACTGGTAGAGCATCGACACCAGCACGGTGCGCGCCGTCAGGTCGCGGATGATCTCGGTCAGCAGCGGATTGCTCAGCGCCTCCGCCAAATGGATGTGGAAATCGCCCAGGGCGCAGGTGCGGTCATGCACGCTGCCGGACTGCACGATGGTCGCCTCTTCCTCGACATGCAGGCGCAGGGCCTCCATGGCGGCGGGCGGGATCGCCTCCACCGACATCAGCAGGCCGGTCTCGATCACCTTGCGGGCATGGAAGGCGGCGCGGGCATCGTCGGCCGAGGGCTCGACCACGAACCAGCCGCGCCGGGCGCTGACATGCACGATGCCGCGCGCCTCCAGCTTCATCATCGCCTCGCGCACCCTGGTGCGCGATACGCCGAAGATTTCCGCCAGCATGCTTTCGCCCAGCCGCATGCCAGGCTGCACCCGGCCGGCCAGGATGGCGGAAATGACCGCCTCGTCTATCGAAGGGCTCTCGTCAGCCCGTCTCGTCCACCAATCTTGCATACAAGCGATGGAGCAATAGCCGTGCCACAGGCTAAGTGCTTGAAGAGTCGAAAAACGCTAAAATAACGCCGCCAAAAGAATAGGCATGCGCAAACGCCCGCTGCTCACACAAGAAGCAGCGGGCGTCCGGCCGGGTCGATTGGGGGTCAGGCCACCAGGGTCGGCTGGGGACTCAGAATCGTCAGCGCCTCGCGCACGAGCGGCGGCACGGCAATCGTCTTGCGGCTTTCCAGATCGAAGCAGACCAGGGCGGCCAGCGAGCGTGCGACGCAGCGGCCCTCGACGAACATGCCCTGCCCCATCGTGACCGACTTGGTGCCGATCCGCGTCATCCGCGTGCCGATGCGGATGGTACCGGGGAACATCACCTCCGCCCCGTAATCGATGGTCAGACGGGCCAGCACCCAGGCATTGTGCACCCCGGTGCGCGCGGCGACCTCGCGGATCAGATGCACCCGCCCGGCCTCGCAATAGGCGGCGTAGCTGACATTGTTCACATGGCCCAGCATGTCGACGTCGGAAAAACGGATGCTCTCGTCCCGCCAATGGGCGAAGGAGGCGGGATCGGCAAGGTCGATGCCGGCTTCGGCGAAGATGTCGGTCATGGGAGGGTCCGGGCTTGCGAAACTGGCCTCTGCTGTAACGCAAAACCGGCCGGGCTGTCGAGCGCCGGCCGGCTTCGCGTCGTTTATGTAGCGGGGATCAGCCGCCCTTGGGCTGGTCCGTCGCCGGGGCGCGGGCGGGAGCCGGCTCCATATCGTCGCGCCAGGTCGGCTTGTAGAGCAGCTGGCTGGCGATGGTGAACCCCAGGATCGCCGCGCCGATCAGGTCGGTGACCAGCTTCGGGTCGATCAGCAGGAAGGCGACGACCAGCAGCGCCACCCGCTCCCATATTCGCAGCGGGCCGATGAAGTACTTATGCAAGCCGGCGGCCAGGCAGGTCACGCCCACCGTCGCGGTCACCGCCGTGCGCAGCACATCGGTCCATTCGCCCATCAGCAGCAGCGAGGGGCCGAACACGAACATGAAGGGGATGACATAGCCCGTCAGGCCCAGCTTCACCGCCGCCCAGCTGCTTTCCATCAGGCTGGCGCCCGACAGGCCGTTGGCGGCGTAGACCGCCATCGCGACCGGCGGGGTGATGGCCGACAGCACGGCGAAGTACAGCACGAACAGATGCGCCGCCTCCACCATGACGCCCAGCTTCACCAGCGCCGGCACCAGCAACGCCACCTGGACGATGTAGGCCGGCGTGGTCGGCAGGCCCATGCCCAGGATGATGCCGGCGATCATGGTCAGCACCAGGGCCAGGATCATCGAGTTCTGCGACAGCGCGATGACCACGCTGGTGAAGTCGAGGCCCAGGCCGGTCAGCGTGATGACGCCGATGACGATGCCGGCGCAGGCGCAGGCCAGCGCCACGATCAGCGTGTTCCGCGCGCCTGATTCCAGCGCCTCGATGATCGCCATCGGGGTGAAGGTGCGGCGGGTGCTGGACCGCAGCCAGGTGGTCGGCACCACCGACACAATGCCGATCAGCGCCGACAGGCTGGTGCTGTAGCCGGCCAAGAGGACGGCGATGATCAGGACCAGCGGGAGGAACAGATGGCCACGTTCCTTCAGCACCTGGCCGGCGCGCGGCAGGTCGGCGCGCGGCAGGCCGCGCAGGCCGATGCGCTTGGCCTCGAAATGCACCGCCATGAAGACGGCGACGTAGTATAGCACCGCCGGCAGGATGGCGAAGGTTGCCACCGTCAGATAGCTGGTGCCCAGAAACTCCGCCATCACGAAGGCGGCCGCACCCATGATCGGCGGCATAAGCTGACCGCCTGTCGAGGCCACCGCCTCCACCGCGCCGGCGAAAGCCGGGCGGTAGCCGGTGCGCTTCATCAGCGGAATGGTGAAGGTGCCGGTGGTCATGACGTTGGCCACGGCGCTGCCCGACACGGTGCCGAACATGCAGGAGGTGATGACCGCCACCTTGGCCGGGCCGCCGGCGGAATAACCGGCCAGCGCCAGCGCGAAATCCATGAAGAGCTGCCCGGCCCCGCTACGCTCGACGAAGGCGCCGAACAGGATGAACAGCATCACATAGGTGGCCGAGACATAGAGCGGGATGCCGAAGATGCCCTCGGTCGTCAGATAGAGCTGGTCGAGCACGATGCCGATCGACTGGTTGCCGGCGGTCAGCGCATAGGCCAGGAAACACATGGCGGTGATGGGCAACGCCCAGCCGGTGGCCCGGCGTGTCGCTTCCAACACCATGACGATCAGCGCGATGCCGAAGATGTAGTCGGTCAAGATGGGATCGTCGACGTAGTACATCCGGTTGATGATGTAGTCGAGATTCAGCATCGGATAGAGCGCCGCGGCCACCGCCACCGCCATCAGCGCCAGATCGAAAATACTTGGCCTGTCCGCCTTGCCGTTGAAGCCGCAGAGAATCAGGAACGCCATCCCAAGCGCGAAGGCCAGATGCAAACCGCGCATCACATAGGCGTCCGGCGGGCCGACGAAGGCGACATAAAGGTGAAACGCCGACATCGCCACGGCGATGACAGTAATCAGCCAGCGGGAGACGTTAGCGGGCAGGAACATCGACAGGGTACTCCCGGAACGGGATTGGTTTGAACGCAAAGTCCGATAAGGAAAAGCCTGCCGTTCGGACCGCGGAACGGCGCGAACGGCAGGCAGTGGCTCCCGTCAGGAAGCCAGGGACTTACATCGCGCCCTTTTCCTTGTAGAACTTCGCGGCGCCCTTGTGCATCGGCACGCCGGTGTCGGTCGCCATCACCTTGACGTCGGTGTCCTTCATCACGCGCACGATGGAGGTCAGGTCGGCATTGTTATCGGCCAGGCCCTTGGTGACCTTGTAGACGACATCCTCGTCGAGATCGCAACGCGCGATCACATGGGTGGCGTAGCCGACAGCCTGCACGTCCTTATCCTGCTTCGGATAGGAGCCGGCCTTGATGGTCAGCTTGGTATAGCCGGGGTTGAGCGCCCGCATCTCCTTGAACTTGTCGTCCGGCACATCGACGAGCTTGATGTCGCGGGCCGAGGCAAGGTCCATGATGGAGGAGGCCGGCACGGTCGTGCCCAGCGTGAAGGTCTGCGCGTTATTGTCCTTCATCAGCGAGACGGCATCGGTATAGGACACGTAGCTGACCTTGCTCATGTCGTCATACTTCATGCCATAGACCTCAAGGATCTGCTGGCTGATGAACTCAGCCGTGTTGCCCTTCGGCTGCACGGCGATCGCCTTGCCCTTCAGATCGGCAACCGAGTTGATGCCGGCATCGGCGTTGGCGACAATCTGGAAATACTGCGGATACAGCGTCGCCACGTTGCAGACATTGGTGGCCTTCTCCTCGAAGGGCGGCCGGCCGGCGACGCCATCGACGGTCGAGATCGAATTGCCGAAGCCGAAATCGGCCTTGCCGGCCTGCACGGCCTTCACATTGGCGATGCCAGCACCCGGCAGGACCTGAACCTTAATGCCATCCTTGCCGGCGAAGTTGGCGATGGCGCCGCCCAGCGGATACCAGGACCCGCCCTGCGGGCCGGTCATCAGACGGACCTGCTGCGCTTCGGCGCCGGCCGAGGCCAGCAACGCTATACCAACGCCTGCCGCGATTGCGGCAGTCTTGAATTTCGTAGTCATGAGCATCCTCCCAATTAAGTAAGCGTTTACAAGACCGCTTTGATATGCGCGGCTCTTATTGTTGATTTTGACACAAATCCCCTTACGCCGCCAACTGCGTTAGCGTAAAGGGCACTCCGGCACGCTGGGCGATGCCTGCCAGCATCTCCACCATCGGGCCGGCGATCGGTACGCCTTCCGTCTCCCGCTGCGCCCGGCGCTGATGCTCCGGATCGCCCGGAACCAGCACCGGCTGGGCGGGATCGACCGGCGTTGCCGCATGCAGCCGGTCGATCATCGCGTCGAGATCGTCCTCGAACCCATCCTTCTCGCGGAAGCAATGCGGGTCGAGGGCGAAAAAGAAATGGCCGATATCGAAATGCTTCTGCTCGGCCGGGCGCAGCGGCGCGTAGGTCGCGCCGGCCAGCATGGTGGACAGCACCTCGACCATCGCTCCCAGGCCATAGCCTTTGTGGCTGCCCATCAGCGACGTGCCGCCCAGCGGGGTGAGCATGCGCGAATTCATCGCGACCTCGGCATCGGTGACCGGCTGGCCCGCGGCATCCAGCGCCCAGCCTTCCGGCACCGGCTTGCCGGCCAGCCAGGCCAGCTTCAGCTTGCCGATGGCGACCGTGCTGGTCGCCATGTCGAACAGGAACGGCTCGTTGCGCTTGGTCGGTGCTGCGAAGGCGAACGGGTTGGTGCCGAACATCGGTTCCGCCGAGCGGGTCGGCACGACCGAGGGGTTCCACACCGAGGAGGTCGAAATGCCGATCAATCCATGCCGCGCGGCGCGCAGCGCATAGACGCCGGCAGCGCCATAATGGTTGGAATGGCGCACCGTGACCGCCGCCATGCCGACCTTCTTGGCCTTCTCGATGGCCATGTCCATGGCGATGCTGGACGGGTAGTGACCCAGCCCGCCATCGCCGTCGATCACCGCCATCACCGGCGTTTCCTTCACCACCCGCACCTGCGGGTTCATGGTCAGGCGGCCGTCCTTCTGCAACGTCTCATAGGTTGGAAACATGGTGACGCCATGCGAGTCGATGCCCATGACATCGGCCTCCAGCATGATCTCCACGGTGCGGGCAATGGCCTCCTCGGCCATGCCCCAGCCGCGATAGATCGCCGCCATCTGCTCCTGCAACGCCTGTACGGAAACGGTGATCGAAGCGGTCATCTAAGTCCTTACCCCTTGAAACGGGCGCACAGAGCCTCGGCCTGCCGGGCCAGCAGCGCGGCGTCGTTGCCCAGCGCCACGAAGCCGAAGCCCTGCTCGATCCAGAATTTAGCATCCTCCTCGACCGGGGCCAGGATGCCGGCCGACACGCCCGCCTTCTTCAGCCGCGCCAGCGCGCCCAGGATCGCCTCGCGCACCGCCGGGTTGCGATTGTCGCCCAGATAGCCCAGCGCCGCCGACAGGTCGGCCGGGCCGATGAACACACCGTCCACGCCCTCAACCGACGCGATCTCGTCCAGCGCGTCCAGGCCGGGCTTGGTTTCGACCTGCAACAGCACGCAGATCTCGGCATTGGACTTCTTGTGATAATCCTTGATCCGGCCATAGCGGCTGGCGCGCATGGAGCCGGCGACGCCGCGCATGCCCTGCGGCGGATAGCGGCAGGCGGCCACGGCGGCGCGGGCCTGCTCCGCCGTCTCCACCATCGGCACCAGGATGGTGCGCGCGCCGACATCCAGCACCCGCTTGATGAAAACCTGGTCGTTCCAGGGCACGCGGATCACCGGCATGGTGACGGATTGATGCTCCATCGCCATCAGCTGATGCATGATGTCGATGGGATCGTTCGGCGAATGCTCGGCATCCAGCACCAGCCAGTCATAGCCGGCCTCGGACAGGATGTCGGCGACCATCGGGCTGCACAGGCCGGACCAGAAGCCGATCTGCAGCTTGCCGTCGTGCAACGCTTTCTTGAACGCGTTCCGGGGCAGTTCCATCAGTGAATCTCCGGCTCTGGCGTCGGCGCGCCGGCTTCGAGAATGTCGAAGTCGCAGCCCTTATCCGCCTGGGTGATGTGGTTCTGGAAAATCGCGCCATAGCCGCGCTGATAGTGCTCCTTGGGCGGGGTCCAGGCGGCCTTGCGCTTCGCCATTTCCGCGTCGGAGATCAGCAGGTTCAGCTTGCGCTCGGCCACGTCCAGCTCGATCAGATCGCCATCCTGCACGAAGGCCAGCGGCCCGCCGACATGGCTTTCCGGGGCGACATGCAGCACGCAGGTGCCGTAACTGGTGCCGCTCATCCGCGCGTCGGAGATGCGCACCATGTCGCGCACGCCCTCCTTCAGCAGCTTCTGCGGGATCGGCAGCATGCCCCATTCCGGGATGCCCGGCCCGCCCTTCGGCCCGGCGCTCTGCAGCACCAGCACCGAATCGGCGGTGACGTTCAGATTCACATCGTCGATCCGCCGCGCCATGTCGTTGTAATCCTTGAACACCACGGCGGGGCCGGTGTGCTTCCAGAATTTCGGATCGGCGGCGGAATGCTTGATGACAGCCCCGTCCGGGGCCAGGCTGCCGCGCAGAATGGCGAGCCCGCCTTCCTTGCTCAGCGCATTGGCCTGCGGGCGGATCACATCGTCATTGACGATATGCGCGCCCTCCAGATTATCGCCCAGCGTGCGGCCATTGGCGGTCATGCAGTCGCGGTGCAGCAGGTCACCCAGCTCCGCCAGCAAAGCCCGGATACCGCCGGCATAATGGAAATCTTCCATGATGTATTTGCCGGAGGGGCGGATATTGGCGAGGAACGGCGTGCGGCGCGAGATCGCATCGAAAGTGTCGAGGTTCAGATCGACCCCGGCGCGCCGGGCCATCGCCACCAGATGCACCACCGCGTTGGTCGAGCCGCCCATGGCGACGACCGTGGTGATGGCGTTCTCCACCGCCTTCTCGGTGACGATATCGGAGGGCTTCAAATCTTCCCATACCATGTCGACGATGCGCCGGCCGCAGGCCGTCGCCATGCGGGCATGGTTGGAATCGGCGGCGGGAATCGAGGCCGCCCCCGGCAGGGTCAGGCCCAGCGCCTCGGCGGCGCACATCATGGTCGGCGCGGTGCCCATGGTCATGCAGGTGCCGGCGGTGCGCGCGATGCCGTCCTCCACGCCCTCCCAGTCCTCCTGGGTGATGTTGCCGGCGCGCAGCTCGGCCCAGTACT
This sequence comes from Oceanibaculum pacificum, assembly GCF_001618175.1. Classification (GTDB taxonomy): domain Bacteria; phylum Pseudomonadota; class Alphaproteobacteria; order Oceanibaculales; family Oceanibaculaceae; genus Oceanibaculum; species Oceanibaculum pacificum. The sequence goes on from NZ_LPXN01000175.1 coordinate 10,603, forward strand.
TCCAGCTATCCGACCCACTGCCCAGAACCGCGCCGTTCCAGAAGCCGCGCAGCATCGGCCCGGCCGGCATGTAGATGGCGGGGATATCCATGGACAACGCCCCCATGATCAGCCCCGGCGTGGTCTTGTCGCAGCCGCCCATCAGCACCACGCCATCGGCCGGGTAGCTGCGCAGCAGCTCCTCCGCCTCCATCGCCAGCAGATTGCGATAGAGCATGGTGGTCGGCTTCTGGAACGGCTCCGACAGCGAGATCGCCGGCATCTCGACCGGGAAACCGCCGGCCTGCCAGATGCCGCGCTTCACCTCTTCCACGCGCACCTTGAAGTGGCTGTGGCAGGGGTTGATGTCGCTCCAGGTGTTCAGGATGGCGATGACCGGCTTGCCGGCCCAATCCTCCTTCGCATAGCCCATCTGCTTGGCGCGCGAGCGGTGCCCGAAGGACCGCAGATCGTCGACGCCGTACCAACGGTGGCTGCGAAGCTCTTCCGGCTTCTTTCTCTCGGTCATCTTACGCCTTCTTCGCCGCAGCCTTGAGGGCGCTGATGGTGGTGCGGGTGCTGATCTGCTCCGGATCGGTCTGCAATTCGATGATCGCCGCCTTGCCGGATTTCAGCGCCCGCTCCAGCGCCGGGACGAAATCCTCGGTCTTGGTTACCGTTTCGCCATGCGCGCCGTGCGCCTTGGCCAGCATCGCATAATCCGGATTGGTCAGGTCGGTGGCGCTGCGCCGGTCGGGGAAGCGCTTTTCCTGATGCATGCGGATGGTGCCGTACATGCCGTTATTGAACACCAGGATGATCGGCGTCGCCTTGTGATGCATCGCCGTCGCCAGTTCCTGGCCGGTCATGCCAAAACCGCCATCGCCGACGCAGGAGATCACCACGCGCCCCGGATAGGCGATCGACGCGGCCACGCCGGCCGGCACGCTGTAGCCCATCGCCCCGCTGGTTGGGCCAAGCAACCGGCCCGGCCGGCCGAACTTCAGGAAACGCTGCGGCCAGCCGCTGAAATTGCCGGCATCGACGGTGACGATGGCGTCGGCCGGCAGCATGTCGCGCAGGGCCAGCATGCATTTGCCGGTATCGAGATGGCTGCCCTTATAGGGCTCCGGCTCGAACCAGGCGGTGAATTCGGCGCGCGCGGCCTCGGTCCAGCCGGCCCAGGCCTTGGCGTCGACCGGCGGCATCGCGGCCAGGGCCGCCGCCAGCTCCGGCATGCCCGACACGATGCCGAGTTCCGGGCGATAGGTTCGGCCGACCTCGATGGGATCGACATGGATGTGGACCAGCGTCTTTTCCGGCTCCGGCGAGGGCATCAGGCTGTAGCCCTGGGTGGTCATCTCGCCCAGCCGCGCGCCGGCGACGATCAGCAGGTCGGATTCCTTCACCCGCGCCAGCAGCTTCGGCCCGGTGCCGGTGCCCAGATCGCCGATGAAGCCGGGATGATCCGTGCCGACAATATCCTGCCGGCGGAAGGAACAGCAGACCGCGATCTTGTTGGCCTCGGCGAAGGCGCTGATATCCTTGGCCGCCTGGTCGCTCCAGCCGCTGCCGCCGACCAGCAGAACCGGCTTCTTCGCCTTGGCCAGCAGGCCGCGCAGCGCCTCGATATCGGCGCCGCCCGGCGCCGGGCGGGACGCCTGGTACGGCTTCGCCGCGCGCACCTCGACGCGGTCGCGCAGCATGTCTTCCGGCAGCGCCACGACAACCGGACCGGGCCGGCCGGAACTGGCTATGTGAAAGGCGCGGTGCATGATCTCGGGCACCCGCTCGGCCTGGTCGATCTGCTCGACCCATTTCGCCAGCGGCGCGAAGAATCGGCGGTAATCGACCTCCTGGAACGCCTCGCGGCCGACCTGCTCGCGCGCCACCTGGCCGACCAGCACGACCATCGGCGTCGAATCCTGGAACGCGGTGTGGATGCCGATGGAGGCGTTGGTGGCGCCGGGGCCGCGCGTGACCATGCACACGCCGGGCCTGCCGGTCAGCTTGCCATAGGCTTCCGCCATGTTGGCCGCGCCGCCTTCCTGGCGGCAGGTGATGTATTTGATCGAGGGAACGTCGACCAGCGCATCGAGCACTTCGAGATAGCTCTCGCCCGCGACGCCGAAAGCAAGCTCGACGCCGTGCGTCTTCAGGGCGTCAACGACCAACTGCCCGCCCGTGCGGGTTTCCTTCTGGACGGTCACAGACCGCGTCCTCCCTCGTTTCATGCTTTCCGGATTGTAGGTCTCCGGTTCCCCGCGACCTACGCAGAGTGGCGCACAGTCTTTTGGAAGTGGCGTGTGTTGTCAACCAAGCTGACAGCTCAATCAGGAAGAGAAGCCGGCGTTGCCGCTCGCCCCTTCGAGACGCCGGCTCGCGGAGGCCCCTCGGGGCGAGGTCATCCCTGGACATCCTGCCGGCGCCTCCCGGCCTCGTGCTGAGGTCAGAGCTTGCCGTCGCACCCTTCGAGACGCCGCTGCGCGGCTCCTCAGGGCAAGGGAGCCTTGGGACATGCTGCCGGTGCCGCCTGATGACCTCATGCTGAGGAGCCG
>NZ_LPXN01000176.1 GCF_001618175.1 Oceanibaculum pacificum
GCGTCTCGAAGCATCGGGCGGCCGCGTCTATTGGCGGCCGCCCGGCCCGGCTACTTCAGCTTGGCGTAGGCGGCGGTGAAGCCTTTGAGCGAGACCGGCAGGCCGACCTGCTTGCCGGCCTGGTCGGTGGCGATGACGGTAAGCTGGGTGCCGCCCTTCAGCGCGGCGACGTCGGAATCGCTCATGTTCCAGGGCGCCAGGCAGCCGCCGGGCTCGCAATGGCGGAACGGCAGGCCGCGCGGCTCCGCCTTGTCGACCTGGATGCCCAGGCCCGGCGGCAGCAGCACGCCCAGCGGCATCAGGATCAGGGCGCGCGGCTGGCGCTCATTCTCGCGGTAGCCGATGATGATCATCAGGATATCGCGGTTGCTCTCGCGCTCCTTCACGCTCTGCACCATCTCGCAGCGCTGCGGCGTGGTCTTGGTGCAGCGCACGGTCCAATCCTGCACCCGCTCGGTGGTCAATTCCGGCTGCGCGCCCTGACCCTGTGCGGGCGGGCGCTGCTGCGCGGCAAGCGGCGAGGCGACGACCATGGCGCCGATTACAGCCAGGGCAGCATAGAGGGAACGTCCCGCTTTCATCGGCATGACGCGGTCGATGATATTATAGACCAATTGACTCAAGCTCCTGTGATAACGGCCAGTATACGCAACGCCGGGGTTCCCCGCCCCACGGCGCGCGCCTATTGCTCGGCGAAGGCCTTTTCGATCACGAAATGCCCCGGCGTGGCGTTGCTGCCCTCCACGAACCCCATGGGTTCCAGAAGGCCACGGACATCCTTCAGCATCTGCGGACTGCCGCAGAGCATAACGCGATCCACATCTTTATCCAAAGGCTGCAATCCGATATCGCTGAACAGCTTGCCGCTTTCCATCAGATCGGTGATGCGGCCCTGGTTGCGGAACGCCTCGCGCGTCACGGTCGGGTAGTAGGTCAGCTTCTCGCGCACCATCTCGCCGAAGAACTCGTTGTCCGGCAGCTCGTCGGTGATGGTTTCCATATAGGCCAGCTCCGCCACGGTGCGGCACCCATGGACCAGGATGATCCTCTCGAACCGGTCATAGGCATCGGGATCCTTGATGATGCTCATGAACGGCGCAAGGCCGGTTCCTGTTCCCAGCAGATACAGGTTCCGGCCCGGCAGCAGATTATCCTGCAGCAGCGTGCCGGTCGCCTTGCGGCCGACCAGGATGGTGTCGCCCACCTTCAGATGCTGAAGGCGCGAGGTCAGCGGGCCGTCCTGCACCTTGATGGACAGGAATTCGAGCTGCTCCTCGTAATTGGCGCTGACCATGGAATAGGCGCGCAGGAGCGGCTTGCCACCCTCCTGCTCCAGCCCGATCATGGTGAATTGGCCGTTCAGGAAGCGGAAGGAAGGATCGCGCGTCGCCGTGAAGCTGAACAACGTGTCGGTCCAATGATGGACGCTCGTCACGGTTTCCTTCTGCAGATTGCTCATCGCTCCGTCGCTCTCGGCTGATGCTGGAAAATAGGGTTGTAGGACTGGCTGATATAGCAGCGAGACCTTATTGCAGCGCGGTAAAATAGCAAGACGCCAGTTTGACGCGCACCCTGCTTATATTGAGAGTGCGTAGCAGTTGCAATATAATGCTAAAGCGTCTCGATATAGGCGATCATGCGTTTGCGTTCTCCTTCGTCGGGCAGGCGGCCCTGGCCAGCGCCCAGATTATCGACCACATGGCGCGGGTTGCTGGTGCCGGGAATGACGCAGGTGACCGCCGGGTTCGACAGGATGTATTTCAGGAAGAACTGCCCCCAGCTCGCCGCGTAGGGCTGCGCCCAGTCGGGGACCTCCTTGCCGCGCACCTTGCGGAACAGCCCGCCGCCCTCGAACGGACGGTTCACCAGAATGGCCACGCCCTTGTCCCGCGCCAGCGGCAGCACGCGGCGCTCCGCCTCGCGCACCGCCGGGGAGAAGGCGAGCTGCACGAAATCCGGCGTCTCGGTCTCGATGATGCCGGCTAGCTGGTCCAGCGCGCCGCTGGTGTAATGCGTGACGCCCAGATAGCGGATGCGCCCGGCCGCCTTCCAGTCGCGCAGGGTCGGCAGATGGGTTGGCAGGTCGAGCAGATTATGCACCTGCATCAGATCGATCACCTTGGCCTGCAGCAGCCGGGCGGAGCGTTCCATCTGGCGGATGCCGTCCTCCCGGCCGGTGGTCCACACCTTGGTCGCCAGGAAGGCCTTCGGCCGGGCCTGCATATCGGCCAGCAGATCGCCCACCCGCGCCTCCGCCGCGCCATACATCGGCGAGGAATCGATCACCGTGCCGCCGGCCTCGAACAGCAGCGACAGCACCTCGCGCAGTTGCGCCATCTCCGCCGAATCGCGGTCCACGTCGAATTGCTGCCAGGTGCCCAGCCCGACCACCGGCAGCCTCTCGCCGCTGGACGGGATCGCGCGCCGGATCGGCCCGCCCTCCGGCGCGGCGGCCAGGCCCAGGCTGGGAGCCGCCATCACGCCCAGGCCCGTCAGCCCCGCCAGCTTCAGGAAATCGGCGCGGCTGAGTGCGGTCGCGGGGGAACGGATCATGCTGTGTCTCCTTCGGTTGCCTTACTCAAGGTGCGGTGCCGTCGGCCGATCGCAAGGGACATCAGCAGCCAGACCAGCGAAATCGGCACCGCGACGAGGGCAATTCCCTTCAGCGACAGACCCAGCCCGGCCAGCCCGGCATAGAGCCAGCCGCTGACCGCGTCGCCGCCGCGATAGACCACGGTGTCGAGGAAATTCTTCGATTTGTAGCGCTGCGCCCGCGGCACCGCGGTGAACAGCACCTCGCGCGCCGGCCGGGCGACGGCGTAGTTCGCCGCCCGCCGCAGCCCCTGGAAGCCCAGCAGCGTCAGCACCGCCGGGGCCGCCGCCAGCGTGGCGAAACCGATGGCGGTGAAGGCCGGCAGCAGCGCCAGCCCGGCGCCGACCCCGGCCCAGGCCATCAGCCGGCCGGTCACCAGCATCTGCAACAGCAGCGTGACGATATTCACCGTCAGGTCGATCAGCGCGAATATCCGCGTGCGTTCCGCCGAATCGTCGAAAGCGGCGGCGACGATCTCCGCCTGCTGGAAATACAGGAAGGTCGATGTCCAGGTATAGAACAGGACATAGAGCGCGATCAGCATCAGATAGCGCGAGCGGAACAGCTCGGTAGCGCCGCTGAACACACCGCCCTCCACTGGTCTTTCCGGTGTTTCGGCGCGAAACCCGTGCCGTCCCAGCGCCCGGATGCAGAGCACGGCGAGTTGCAGCAGCGCGATGGAGATCAGCAGCAGATTGACCGGCCCCAGCGGCACCGCCAGCCCGGCGGTCAGCAGCGGCCCCAGCATCGCGCCGGCCGTGCCACCGGCGGCAATCGCGCCGAACAGCCGCCTGCCCTGCCCCTCGGTGAAGATATCGGCCAGATAGGACCAGAACACGGAAACCACGAACAGGTTGAACACGCTGACCCACACGAAGAAGATCCGCGCCAGCGCCACATTCGCCGGGTCCAGCCGGAACAGCAGGAAGAAGACCAGCAGATTGGCGCTGAAAAAATGATAGACCGCCGGCATGAAGCGCCGGCGCGGATAGCGTGAAACCAGCCAGCCATAGGCCGGCACGGCGGCCAGCATCGCCAGGAAAGTGGCGCTGAAGAGCCATTGCAGGTTCCGCGTGCCGCCGATCACCCCCATCTCGTCGCGAATCGGCCGCAGGATGTAATAGGCCGACAGCAGGCAGAAGAAATAGCCGAAGGCCAGCAGGAAGGCCGACGCCTCCCCCGGCCGCACCGAGACGAAGCGCCCGATCAGCCGATGGAGTCGCTGCGGGAACGGTCGGGCGACGTCGATCATGCGGTATCTCGTTCTAAATATGGCGGGATCCCGCCTTCACAGATAAGGGATTGCCCAAAAAGAACCAGAATTTTCCCGCCCCATTCGACGGAAACTGGGCGAAAGCCCGTTCAGGAACAAAGCGTGTGAAACAAGCGTTACACATTGTCGATAGCGCGGAAATCCGGGAGCAACCCGGCGCTGCGCCAAGCAGAAGGACCAGACGCGATGACCGATAAAAAGTCTGATTCAACTCCGGAGACGACCCGGGACGCTTCCCGGGCGACGGCCATTGGACGCCGTGCCATGCTGGTGAAACTCGGCCTCGCCGCCGGTATCGCCTATGCCGCGCCGACCTTGCTGAACCTGAATGCGGCCCATGCCTCGCCGGGCAGTAGAGGCAGCAAGGGCAGCAGAGGGAGCCGCGGCAGCCGCGGCCATCACCACGGGCCCCACCACGGGCACCGCAAAGGTCCGCCGCACGGTCATCGCCATCATTACCGGCACAGCCATCTGCGCGGCAGCTGGGGCAGCCGCCCGAGCCGCGGGCGCTATTTCTACCGCGACCGCGCGATCAGCTACGGCGAGTGGCTGGAATTGCGCATCCGCCTGTAATCGAGCCCCCCTTTTGGCGCCACGGAGAATGGAGAGACTTATCGCATGCTGGTGAAGTTCGCGGGCATTAGCCGGCCTGTGGCCTTCATCGGCTGCGAGAATCTGTTGCCTTATGTGCTGAAGATCGTGCCGGGCTGGCCCTGGGTCATCGCGACCGACGAGACGGAAAGCCCGGTCGTGACGGTCAGCAAGGAGGGCGAGACATACGCCATTTCCTCCCCTATCCAGGATGGCGCGCTGCATCATGAAAGCGAGCTGAGCGCGGCTTGCAGCCTGGTCGTCGATTTGGTGGAGGCGCGCACCCGCGAAGCCGGCGAGCTATGCCTGCATGGCGCGGCGGCCATCTTCTCCGGGCGGCTGGTGGTGTTTCCCGCCTTGCGCCGGGCCGGCAAGAGCACGCTGATGGCCCGGCTGGCCGCCGCCGGGCAGCGTATTTTCGCCGACGATCTGCTGGGCGTCTGCCCCGATGACATGACCGGCCTGTCCTTCGGCGCGGCCCCGCGCCTGCGCCTGCCGCTGCCGGCCCGCGCCGGCAAGACATTCCGCGACTTCGCGGCGGCGCGCGGCGGACTGTCGGACGGGCATTACCTCTATCTCGACCTGCCGACCGAACTGCTGGCCGGCCACGGCGAGGCGGTGCCGCTGGGCGCGTTCGTGCTGCTGGAGCGGCGCGCGACCGGCCGGGCGGCGCTGGTGCCCGCCAGGCGCACCGTTGGGCTGCGCCATTTGATCGCGCAGAGCCTGGCCTCGGCTCACGAACCGGCCGAGATCGTGCAGCGCCTGCGCCGGCTGGCCGACGAGGTGCCTTGCTTCACCCTGCGCTACAGCAATCTCGACGAAGCGGCCAGCCTGCTGCATGAGAGTTTCGTGAGCTGGCCGTCGGAGCCGACCCGCGCCGAGCTGGCGGCGGAACCGGCCTCGGTGAAGGCGGAGACGCGCCCGCTGCCGGTCTCGCCGCTGCCCCGGCGGCGGCGGCGGGTCAGCGAGCATCCGTACATGCGGCTGCCGGCGGTATCCAGCCATGAGGTGGATGGGGAGATTTTCCTGACCGACCCGCGCAACGGCGCGATCCACCATCTGAACCTGATGGCCTCCGGCCTGTGGCGGCTGCTGGCCGAACCGATCACGCCCGAGGAAGCGGTGGAGGTGGTCCATACCGCCTTTCCGAACCTGCAACGCCAGCGGCTGGAGCGCGACGTCTCTGCCCTGTTCTCGCATCTGCTGGAAAATGGGCTGATCGACCGGCCAGATGCCGGGCCGGCCGTCCTGTCCAATGCGGCCAGGTCCAATGCGGCCAGCGGATTCAGACGCCGAACAGCTGGCCCAGCAGGAAGCCAATCGCCAGCAATATCCCATAGATCACGCCCGAGACGATGACCAGGCTCACGATTCCGATCGCCAGGCCGATCAGGATCGCCAGCCCGTCACGCTCCAGCAGGCCCAGCGCCAGCACCGACACCGCGATCGCCGGCAGCATGTTGCCCAGCGGGATCGGCAGGAAGATGATGACCGCCAGCACCAGGATGACGGCGCCGAGCAGCCGTTCCGCCTGCGGGCCGGTCAGCGCCAGATAGCGCGGCTTCAAGAAGGTTTCGGCGCGCAGCAGATAGGGCCGCATGCGGTCCACCGCCTTGCGGAAATCGGCGGTCGCCAGCGACCGGTCGGCAATCACCGCCGGCAACCAGGGGTGCGGGTGGCCCAGCATCAACTGGCCTGCCAGGAACACCAGCGGCGCGCCCAGCAGGGCGGTGATGCCGGGGATCGGAATCGGCAGCGCCGCCAGCCCGGCGAACACCAGGATCAGCGCGCCGAAGGCCCGCTCGCCAAACACCGTGAGAAGGTTGGCGACGGAAATACGGCCGCTGGCGTTCGCCAGCACCTCCTCCAGCATGTCGGAGAGGTGGCGGCCGTTTCTGTGCGGGCTCTGGGGGGAGGCTGAGTCGGTGGTCATGCGGCTCCAGGGGCTGGCTTCAGCCGCAGCATATGGCCCCATGCCGCAAGCCGATCAATAGGTCGCACGGCCCCCCGACAGGTCGAACACCGCCCCGGTGGTGAAGGAATTCTCCGCCGAGACCATCCAGGCGACCATGGCGGCGATCTCGTCCACCTCGACGAAGCGGGCGCGCGGAATCTTCTGCAGCATGTAGTCGATATGGCTCTGCGTCATCTGGTCGAAGATGCGGGTCTTCGCCGCCGCCGGGGTGATGCAGTTGACCGCGATGTCGTGGCCCGCCAGCTCCTTGCCCAGCGACTTGGTCAGCGCGATCACGCCGGCCTTGGCGGCCGAATAGGCGGCGGCGTTGGGGTTGCCCTCCTTGCCGGCGATGGAGGCGGTGTTGGCGATGCGGCCATAGCCGCGCTGGATCATGCCCGGCACCACCGCCTTGCAGCAATGGAACACGCCGTTCAGATCGATATCGAGAACCCGCCGCCATTCCTCGACCGGGTAGTCGGCCACCGTGGTGTTCATGCCGGCGATGCCGGCGTTGCAGACCAGAATGTCGATGCCGCCCAGCGCCTCGACCGTCCGCGCCTCGGCCTGCGCCACGGCCGCGTAGTCCGTCACGTCGACCGGGATGCCGGCGGTCTTGCCGGATAATTCGGCCAGCACCTTCCTGGTCAGCCCTTCGTCGGCGTCCCAGATGGCGACGGCGGCGCCGGACAGCAGCAGCCGCTTGGTGATCGCAAGGCCGATGCCCTGCGCGCCGCCGGTCACCACGGCCCGGCGGCCCTTCAGATCGATCTGGTTCATGGATGTTGCCCTTATTCTTTCACGGCTCCGGTCATCGACGAGACGTAATGCTCGACGAAGAAGGAATACAGGATGACCACCGGCAGCGAGCCCAACAAGGCCCCGGCCATCAGCGAGCCCCATTCATACACGTCGGAGCGCACAAGCTCCGTCAGCACGCCGACCGGCACGGTCTTGTTCTCCGACGAGCCGATGAAGGTCAGCGCGTAGATGAACTCGTTCCAGGACAGGGTGAAGGCGAAGATGCCGGCCGAGATCAGCCCCGGCACCGAGAGCGGCAGGATGATCTTGGTGAGGATCTGCAGCCGCGTCGCCCCGTCGATCAGCGCGCACTCCTCCAGCTCAAACGGGATGGAACGGAAATAGCCCATCAGCAGCCAGGTGCAGAACGGAATCAGGAAGGTGGGATAGGTCAGGATCAGCGCCCATTGCGTATCGTAGATGCCGAACTTGAACACCAGCAGCGCCAGCGGAATGAACAGGATCGACGGCGGCACCAGATAAGCCAGGAAAATGCCGACGCCGACCATGCGCGAGCCCTGAAAGCGCAGCCGCTCGATAGCGTAGGCCGCCAGCACCGAGCACACCACCGACAGCACGGTGGACGCCACCGCGATGACCATCGTGTTCCACAGCCAGCCGGGATAGGAGGTCTCGAACAGCAGGTACTTGATGTGGTCCAGCGTCGGCTCGACCACCCAGAACGGGCTGTAATTATCGTAATCGGTCAGCTGGTGGTTCGGCTTCACCGAGGTGATCGCCATCCAGTAGAACGGAAACAGCAGCACGAACACGAAGACGGCCAGCGGCAAATACAGCACCACGATGCGGCGTGGCAGCTTCTCCAGATAGCCCATGCCGCCATCGTCGCCGGATTTGCCGGCTGACGAAGCGTGCGGGTTGTGCGTCGCGTCGGTCACGGCCCTCTCCTTAATCCTGCCCGCCATGCTGCCAGCGCCGCCGTTGCAGCCCGAAATAGCTGAACAGGATGGCCGACAGCAGGAACGGGATCATCGCCGTGGCGATGGCCGCGCCCTCGCCCAGGAACCCGCCGGGAATGGCGCGCTGGAAGCTCAAGGTCGCCATCAGATGGGTGGCGTTGATCGGCCCGCCGCGGGTCAGCACATAGATCAGCTGGAAGTCGGTGAAGGTGAACAGCACCGAGAAGGTCATCACCACCGCGATGATCGGGGTGAGCAGCGGCAGGGTGATATAGCGGAAGCGCTGCCAGGGCGTGGTGCCGTCCAGCGTCGCCGCCTCATAGAGCGATTGCGGGATGGTCTGCAAGCCGGCCAGCAGCGAGATGGCGACGAAGGGAATGCCGCGCCAGACATTGGCGGCGATCACGCTCCAGCGCGCGTTCCAAGTGTCGCCGAGGAAATTGATGTTGGCCTCGATCAGCCCCATCTCCCGCAGCGCCCAGGAGATGATGGAGAATTGCGCGTCATAGATCCACCAGAAGGCGATCGCCGACAGCACCGTCGGCACCACCCAGGGCAGCAGCACGATGGCGCGGAAGAAGGCCTTGAACGGCATGTGCTGGTTCAGCAGCAAGGCCAGCCACAGCCCCAGGCCGAATTTGAGGATCGAGGCCACGACGGTGTAGAGGATGGTGTTGAACACCGACAGCCAGAACACGGTGTCGGTCCACATCAGCTCGAAATTCTCCAGCCCGATGAAGATGCCGGGCCGGCCGATGCGGGTGTCGGTGAAGCCCAGCCAGACGCCGAGCCCCAGCGGATAGGTCAGGAACAGCAGCAGCAGCGCGGCGGCCGGCAGCATGAACAGCAGGCCGAGGAAATGCCGGTTCGACATCATCCTTTCCAGCAACCCGGCCGGGGCTGGCATGCCCCGGGGTATACGCCCCTGGGGCGTACGGCCCTGGGATGTATGGTCGGCGTCCACGGCCATCGATCTATCCTTGCACGATCATGGGCAGGTACTGTGCTGAAGGGCGGCCCCGCCCGGCCCGAAAGGGCGAGAGCGGGGCCGGTTCCATCAGGATCGCATCAGACGCGGTAATAGCGGTTGGCGCGCGCTTCCGCCCGCTTGGCCGCCTCTTCCGGGGTGCGCTGGCCGGTCGCGGCCTCCGCCACCATGTCGACGACCACGTAATCCGCCATCACCCCGGCCGAGGCATAGCCCAGCGTGCCGGCATAGCCGTTGGTGCGCAGCAAGTCCGACGCCTTGGCGTAAGCCACATGGTTCGGGTCCGAGGTCCAGACCGGGTTGTTGGCGAACGCCTTCAGCGTCTGGCAGCAATAGGCGCTGGATTGCTTGATCCATTCCTGCATCTGCGCTTCCTCGAACATGAATTGCAGATAGGCCTTCGCCGCGTTCGGGTATTTGGTGTGCTTGAAGATGATGTTGGAGGTGATCTGATACAGCTCCGCCGCCACGCCGGTCGGACCGACAGGGAACGGCGTGGTGCGGATATCCTTCGCCATGTCCTGAAGCTTGGGATCGTTCTTGGCCGCGTAGTAGAGCGACACGCCATTGGCGGTCAGGCCAATCTCGCCGGCCAGGAAGGCGCGGTTGTTGTTCACATCCAGCCAGCTTTCCGTGCCGGGAATGTAGGTCTTATACAGCTCATGCGCGTATTTCAGGCTGGCGATGGTCTCCGGGCTGTTGACCACGACCTTGTTATTCTCGTCGACCAGCCGCCCGCCATGGCTCCACAGCAGCCAATGCGCGAAGTTGCTGCCGTCACCGACCGCGTGGCCATGCGCGAAGCCCGCCGGGTGGCCCTTCGCCTTCAAGGCCTTGCACAGCTCCAGGAAGCCCGCCGTATCCTTCGGGAATTCCTTGAAGCCGGCCTCGTTCATCCAGCTTTCGCGGTAGCAGATGGCGTTGCCGATGGTCGCCAGCGGCAGGCCGATGAACTTGCCGTCGCGCTTGGCGTAGCTGGCCGGCCCTTCGTACCAGCCGCCATATTTCTTGCCCAGATAATCGGCCAGGTCGGTCACGTCCAGCAGCTTGTCCGGGTACTGATGCGGATCGTCGAACCACACGAACATGATGTCCGGGCCGGAGCCGACATTGGCGGCCACCGCAGCCTTCGGGCGGATATCCTCCCAGCTTTCCTTGTCGATGCGGACCTTGACGCCGGTCTCCTTGGTGAATTTCTCGGTATTGGCGATCCAGCTATCCTCGTCGCCCTTCACGAAGGCGGACCAGCGCAGCACGCGCAGCTCCGCCCCCTTCTCCGGCGTATAGTTCAGCTTGGTCTGGCCGAAGGCCGGCGCGCCGCCGCGCAGGGCCGGCATGACCGCACCGGCGGCCACGCCCGCCGCGGTGCCGAGAAGTATGTCGCGTCTGGTGATCGTCATTTCTCGTCTCCTCCTGGGTTGCGCGGGCTATTGCAATGGCCTCTGCGGGCCTCCCGCTGTCAGCTACGCCTGGTAACGCCCTGGCCGATTCGCTCGGCTTCTGCCTTGTCCTCCAGAATGCACGGCCGCTAGAGCCGCCTGCCCGTCTCGCCATCGAACAGATGGACCAGCCCCGGTTCCGGCTTCAGCGGAATGATGTCGCCGGGGCCGACGGTTACGCGTTCGCGCAGCACCGCCACCACCTCCTGGCCGCCCAGCTTGGCGAAGACCTGCGTCTCCGAGCCGGTCGGCTCCACCACCACAACCTCCGCCGGCAACCCGCCCTCCGCGATATGCAGATGCTCCGGGCGGATGCCGTAAACCACGGGCCGGCCGTCCAGATTGGCCGTTCCGCCATTCATGTCCGGCCCCAGCGGCAGGTCGATGCCGCTGTCGCTCTTCACCGAGGCCACGCCGTTCACGGCACCGCGCCCCTTGATGAAGTTCATCGCCGGGGAGCCGATGAAGCCGGCGACGAACAGATTGTCCGGCCGGTCGTACAGATCGAGCGGCGCGCCCATCTGCTCGACGATGCCGTCATGCATGACGACGATCTTGTCGGCCATGGTCATGGCTTCGATCTGGTCGTGGGTGACGTAGATGGTGGTGGTCTTCAGGCGCTGATGCAGCTCCTTGATCTCGGTGCGCATCTGCACGCGCAGCTTGGCGTCCAGGTTCGACAAAGGCTCGTCGAACAGGAACACCTGCGGATCGCGCACGATGGCCCGGCCCATCGCCACGCGCTGGCGCTGCCCGCCGGAAAGCTGACGCGGATACCGCTCGAGATAGGGGGTGAGGCCCAGAATCTCCGCCGCGCGCTTCACCCTTGCGTCCATGTCCGCCTTGGGTGCCTTGCGCAGCTTCATGGAGAAGGCCATGTTCTCGCCCACCGTCATATGCGGGTAGAGCGCGTAATTCTGGAACACCATGGCGATGTCGCGCTCTTTCGGCGGCACCTGGTTCACCACCCGGTCGGCGATGGCGATCTCCCCGCCGGTGACGCTCTCCAGCCCGGCGATCATGCGCAGCAGGGTGGATTTGCCGCAGCCCGAGGGGCCGACCAGGATGACGAATTCGCCATCCTCTATGTCGATGGATACGCCGTGGATGATTTCAACTTGGCCGAAAGCCTTGCGCACGTCCCGGATAGCCACGGACGCCATAAGCGAATCTCCCTTTACACCACCCTTTAAAGGATTGGCTTATTTAGTTTTTATGAATTGAGTATACGGTGCGCCGACTAGTCCCGCAAGGCGGTAACTGTATTTAACCCAATCTCTTCCGCCTGGGGTTGCATTAGTGAAGGCGGAACAGCGGCTGGTTGGCCTGGCTGCCGCCTAGATTTTGCCGCCCATCTCATCCTCGATGTGGATGCGCACGATCTCCTCGAAGGTGCTCTCGGCCTTAAAGCCCAGCGCCAGGGCGCGCCTGGTGTCGAAATTGCGCGGCCAGCCGGCGACGATGCGCGCGATGGTCGGGTCTTCCTCGCGGCGGATCAGCTTCACCGCCTTCTCGCCGGCGATGGCGCGCAGCGCCGCGATCTGCTCCCCCACCGTGACCGACAGGCCGGGCATGGACAGGGTGCGGCGCGGACCAACCGTCTCGCCGGCGATGGTGGCGGCATGCAGCAGGAAGCCCACCGCCGCGCGCGGGCTGGCGTGCCAGTGGCGCACATCCTCGGACACCGGCAGCACCGCCTCCTGCCCGGCCAGCGGCTCGCGGATGATGTTGGAGAAGAAGCCCGACGCCGCCTTGTTCGGCTTGCCCGGCCGTACGCAGATGGTCGGCAGGCGGATGCCGATGCCGTCGACGAAGCCCTTGCGGGTGTAATCCGCCAGCAGCAGCTCGCCAATGGCTTTCTGCGTGCCGTAGCTGGTCAGCGGCGCCGACAGGAACTCGTCGCCGATGGCCTCGGGGAAGGGCGATCCAAACACCGCGATGGAGGAGGTGAAGACCAGGCGCGGCTTGTACTCCGGCCCGCCGGTCCGGCGAATCGCCTCCAGCAGGTAGCGCGTGCCGTCCAGATTGATGCGGTAGCCCTTCTCGAACTCCGCCTCGGCCTCGCCGGAGACGATGGCCGCCAGATGGAAGATCACGTCCGGCTTCGGCGCCACCAGATGCCCCGCCGCCGTCGGCTGCGACAGGTCGGCCGGCTCCATCTCGATCGGAAAGGCCGCCATCGACGGCCGTTCCGGCGCGATCACGTCGACCAGATGCAGATGGCTGATCTGCGCGCCCCCCAGCGTGCCATCCTTCACCAGCCGCTCGGTCAGCTTCCGCCCCACCATGCCCGCCGCCCCGATGATCAAGATACGCATGCGGTATTCTCCCTGTTTGTTCAGCCATATCTTCGATACGGCTTTTCTTTCTTCCCTCGCCCCGGAAGGGGAG
>NZ_LPXN01000177.1 GCF_001618175.1 Oceanibaculum pacificum
GGATCAAGTCCGACCATGACGAGGCAGGGAGGAGTATCCCCTCGCCCCGCAGGGGCGAGGGAAGGCGTTACATTTCTGTCTTCGCCAGCATCCACATCAAGGTGTAGGTGCCGGTCGCGATAAGTGTCAGGCCCGGCAGGGCGGCGGACGCGACGGCCTTGGCGGCAGCGGCGGCGACGGCTGCGGAGGTGGTGTCGACCAGCACGATCCAATCCTTCGCTTCCGGCGCGTCTTTCGGCGCGTCCTTGTGCTCGGCCAGCGGCTTGGAGAGCTCCGGGTCGCTTTCCATGATATGGGCGGCCAGCGTGCCATCCCGCGTCGCCAGTTCGGCCAGCACCGCCTTCAGCGCCTCGCGCGCCTTGCCGGCATCGGCATCGCCGGGGCGCAGGCGGATGACCGCTGCCGCCCCGCCCAGGCCGGCCCCCATGCCCGCCGTGGTGCGCGCGACCTGGCGCTGCACATTCTTGAAATTGGCCATCACCGCCTTCGACCAGGGCGTCTGGTTCGCCAGCATCTGCTTATAGGCCGGGCTGGAGAGAACGGCGAAATCCTCGGTCTCGTAGAACGAGATATATTTCGGGCTGGCCTCCACCGCGATATAGCGCCGGGCCGACAGGAAACCCGGAATGCCGACCCGCTCGCCGACATGCTCGCGGTCGTACCAGCGATTGAACTCCTCCTCCTCGACGGCGGGAATATCGGTGGCGACGATCAGCATGCCGGTGCCCTGCAAAGCCATGTCCTGTTCCTCTTGCGCTGCGCTTTGGCCTAAAGTTGTCATCAATGTTGCACAACTAGGGGGGCGATTGTAGCGTGCCGTTCCTCCCTTTTTCGGCCTGCCTGACCCGGAGTGCTTCATGACTGCTTCCCCTTCCGCCGGCGCGCGCCTGGCCGTCGATATTGGCGGCACCTTCACCGACGTGGCGCTGGAAGTCGGCGACCGGCTGGTGACAACCAAGGTGCTGACCACGCCGGCGGCGCCCGAGGAAGGCGTGCTGACCGGCATCGCCAAGGTGATCGAGCAATCCGGCGTGAAACCGTCCGACGTGTCGATCATCATCCACGGCACCACGCTGGCGACCAACGCACTGATCGAGCGCAAGGGCGCCAAGACCGCGCTGCTGACCACCGAGGGCTTCCGCGATTCCGTGGAGATGGCCTATGAGAACCGGTTCGAGCAGTACGACATCAATATCGACCGGCCGAAGCCGCTGGTGCCGCGCCATCTGCGCCTGCCGGTGCGCGAACGGCTGAACGTGAAGGGTGAGGCGCTGATCCCGCTGGACGAGCAGTCCGTGCACGACCTGATCCCGGTGCTGAAGCGCGAAGGCGTGGAGAGCATCGCCATCGGCTTCATCCACGCCTACGCCAACCCGGCGCATGAGCAGCGCACGGCGGATATCCTGCGCGAGGCGCTGCCCGACCTGTCCTATTCGCTGTCCTCCGAGGTCTGCCCGGAAGTACGCGAATACGAGCGGCAATCGACGACCTGCGCCAACGCCTATGTGCAGCCGCTGATGGCCAGCTATCTCGCCCGGCTGAAAACGCAGCTGCACGATCTGGGCTATGGCTGCCCGTTCTTCATGATCACCTCCGGCGGCGGTCTGACGGCGCTGGACACGGCGATGAAATTTCCGATCCGGCTGGTCGAATCCGGCCCGGCCGGCGGGGCCATCCTGGCCAGCCGGATCGCCGCCGAATGCGGATTGGACGAGGTGGTCTCCTACGATATGGGCGGCACAACGGCGAAGCTGTGCCTGATCGACAAGGCGCAGCCGCTGGCCTCGCGCACCTTCGAGGTGGACCGCGTCTATCGCTTCATGAAGGGTAGCGGCCTGCCGATCCGCATCCCGGTCATCGAGATGGTGGAGATCGGCGCGGGCGGCGGTTCCATCGCCCATGTCGATACGATGAAGCGCATCACCGTCGGCCCGGAATCCGCCGGCTCCGTCCCCGGCCCGGCCTGCTATGGCAGGGGCGGCACGCAGCCCACCGTGACCGACGCCGATGTGGTGATGGGCCGCATCGACCCCGAAGTCTTCGCCGGCGGTTCGGTCAGCCTGTCGCCGGATAAGTCCAAGGCGGCGATGGCAGCGGAGATCGGCGCGAAGCTGAACCTCTCCGACGCGCTGGCCGCCTTCGGCATCGCCGAGGTGGTGGACGAGAACATGGCGAACGCGGCCCGCGTGCACGCGATCGAATGGGGCAAGGATATCGCCAAGCGCGCGATGATCGCCTTTGGCGGTGCCGCCCCGCTGCATGCGGCACGCCTCGCCGAAAAGCTGGAGATCGACCGCGTCATCATCCCGACCGGGGCTGGCGTCGGCTCGGCGCTGGGCTTCCTGAAAGCCCCCGTCGCCTATGAGGTGGTGCGCAGCCGGCATATGAAGCTCTCCCAGTTCGATGCAGGCGTCGCCAACGCGACGCTAAAGGAGATGCAGGAGGAAGCGCTGGCCATCGTGCGCGAGGGCGCGCCGAAGGCGGAGCTGGTGGAAATCCGCCAGGCCTATATGCGTTATGTCGGGCAGGGCCACGAGATCGCCGTCGATGTGCCGGTGCGCGAGCTGACGCAGGCCGACGCGCAGCATATGGCCGATGTGTTCGCCAGGGCCTATGCCGCGCTGTATGGCCGGACCATCCCCAATCTCGACATCGAAATCCTGAGTTGGACGCTGACCGTCAGCACCAAGGTGGAAAAGCCGGCGACCGTGCCGATGCCGGTGGAGAGCCTGCCGGCCCCGCAACCGAAATCGCGCAAGCCGATCTTCGATCCGGTGAAGACCGACCATGTCGAGGCCGGCATCTACTGGCGGCCCGATTTGAAGCCCGGCATGCGCATTCCCGGCCCGGCGCTGATCGCCGAGGAACAGACCACCACCGTCGTCTCCTCCAGCTTCGATGCGCTGATCAACGAGCTGGAGTATATTGTTCTCGTCCGCAAGACGGCCGCCTGAGGAAGGACATCGCGATGACCCGGAATTCCGCCCTCGACCAGATCCATCTGCAGATCATGTGGAACCGCCTGCTCTCGGTCGTCGAGGAACAGGCGCAGGCACTGATCCGCACCGCCTTCTCCACCTCCGTGCGCGAGGCCGGCGATCTGTCCGCCGGCGTGTTCGACGCCAAGGGCCGCATGCTGGCCCAGGCCGTCACCGGCACGCCCGGCCATGTGAACGCGATGGCCGCCTCGGTCGGCTTCTTTTTGGATCGGTTCCCGGCCGGGACGATGAAGGAAGGCGACGTGTTCGTGACCAACGATCCGTGGCTCGGCACCGGCCATCTGCACGATTTCACCGTGGTCACGCCGACCTTCAAGGACGGCAAGTTCGTCGCCCTGTTCGCCTCCACCAGCCATGTCGTCGATGTCGGCGGGCGCGGCTTCGGGGCCGATGGGCGGCAGGTCTATGAGGAAGGCATCAACATCCCGATCATGCATCTGGCCCATGCCGGCCAGATGAACGAATCGGTGCTGCAGATCGTGCGCGCCAATGTGCGCGAGCCGGTGCAGGTGGAAGGCGATCTCTATTCGCTGGCCGCCTGCAACGAGACCGGCAGCCGCCGCCTGGTGGACATGATGCGGGAATTCGCGCTCGATTCCATCGATCCGCTGGGCGAGCACATTATCGAGCATAGCCGCGCCGCCATGCTGGAGGAAATCCGCGCGCTGAAGCCCGGCACCTACAAGAATTCGATGCGCATCGACGGCTACGACAAGCCGATCGACCTGGTGGCGACGATGGTTGTGGGGGCGGACGGCATCGACGTCGATTTCGCCGGCAGCTCCGGCGTTTCCACCTATGGCATCAACGTGCCGCTGACCTATACCCAGGCCTATGCCAGCTTCGGCGTGCGCTGCGTGATCGGCGGCAAGGTGCCGAACAATGCCGGTTCGCTTGCCCCGGTGCGGATCACCGCCCCCGAAGGCACCATCCTGAATGCGCCGCATCCCTGCGCCGTCGCCGCGCGCCACGCCATCGGCCAGATGCTGCCGGACGTGGTGCTGGGCTGCCTGGAGCAGGTGATCGGCGAAGTGCCGGCCGAAGGCACGTCCTGCCTGTGGAACCCGATGCTGCTGGGCGGCCACGGGCTGGTGGGCGACGCCGATTACGGCAAGGCCACGCCCTTCGCCGTGAACCTGTTCCATACCGGCGGCACCGGCGCGCGGCCGACCAAGGACGGGCTATCGGCCACCGCCTTCCCCTCCGGCGTGCGTAACACGCCGGTGGAGATCAACGAGACGGTCGCGCCGCTGATCGTCTGGAAGAAGGAATACCGCACCGATTCCGGCGGTGCGGGACGCTATCGCGGCGGCGCCGGCCAGGTCATGGTCATCACCCATGCCGAGGGCGCGCCCTTCGCGATTTCTTCGATGTTCGACCGCATGATCCACCCGCCGCGCGGCCGCAAGGGCGGCGCCGAGGGCCAGGTCGGCAAGATGTACCAGCGCGATAGCGGCTTCGGCATGAAGCCGAAGGGCCGCCAGCCGATCCCCGCCGGCGAGACGCTGGTGCTGGAAATGCCCGGCGGCGGCGGCTTCGGCCGCCCGCATGACCGCCCCGCCGCCGAAGTCGCCGCCGACGTGCTGGCCGGCTTCGTCTCCCGCGAGGCGGCGGAACGCGACTATGGCGTGGTGCTGAACGATAATTACGCCGTCGACGAGGCCGCGACCGCCCAGCGCCGGGCGCAGGTGGCGGCGGAGTAGGAGAGGCCCGGCTTCTCCACCCCGCCGTTGGCTTCGACCTCTCTTTCCTGCCCTCTCAGCTCCGCGCGTGGAGCTTGCGGTCGAGTGCGAGCAGCAGGGAGCTGACGGTCACCGCGAACAGCGCCAGCAGCAGGGCCAGCGCCATGATGGTCGGCACGTCGTTCAGGCCGATGGCGTTGATGATCAGGAAGCCCAGCCCCTGCTGCGAGGCGAACATCTCGCCCAGCAGCACGCCCAGCAGCGTCAGCGCGAAGCCGATGCGCTGGCCGGACACGATCTCCGGCAGGGCGGCGGGCACCCAGACGGTGCGCATGGCCTGCAGCGGCGTCAGGCGCATCACCCGCGCGGTCTTGAGATACACCGGCTTGATGTTGCGCACCGCGTTCAGCGCGAAGATGGTGACCGGGATGATGCCGTGTATCGCCCCGAACGCCACCTTGGCCGACAGGCCCAGCCCGAAGATCAGCAGGATCAGCGGGTAGAGCGTGATTTTCGGCAGGGCGTAGAGGGCGACCAGGATCGGCTCGGCGATCTGACCGGACAGCCGGTGGATGCCGAGCAGCGTGCCCAGCCCCAGCCCGCCGACCGAGGCGATCAGCAGCGAATAGAACAGCGCCAGCAGGGTTTCGCCGACATGCGGCCAGAACCAGGCCTGGCCCATAAGCTGGATCAGCTTCGCCACCGTGGCGTAGGGCGAGGTCAGCGCCACGTCCCCGGCCCAGAGATGCAGGCCGTACCACACCCCCACCAGCCCGGCGATCAGCAGGATAAAATCCATCCAGCGGCGCAGCGCCGGATTGGCGGGCTTCGCCGCTGCCGCCTTGTCCACGGCGGAAGCGCTCATCGGCCGCCCATCCGGCGCTTCAGCATGCGCTGCTCCCAGATATAGAGCGCCATGTTCACCGCCGTCACCGTGGTCAGGATGAACAGCATCAGCGCATACATCGTCCGATTGTCGAAATTATTATAGGCGTAGGCGATGTCGTAGCCGATGCCGGCCCCCGACAGAATGAACTCCGAGGCGATGACGCCGATGAAGGAATAGGCCACCGCCAACTTCACCCCGGTGAACAGATAGGGGGCCGCCGAGGGCAGCTTGATCAGCAGGGCCGTCTGCAAGCTTCCCATCCGGTTCATCCGGCCGACCTTCAGCAGCACCGGCGGAATGCGGTCCAGCCCGTTCAGCGTATTGATGATCATCGCCACCACGCCGAACAGGAAGCCGATGATGATGATCGGCAGGTCGCTCATGCCGAAGATGACGATCAGCACCGGATAGAACACGAAGAACGGCACCGCGTAATAGCTCGCCAGCAGCGGGTCGAGCGCCCGGCGGAAGCGCGGCAGGCTGTGGATCAGAAGCCCGGCGATGAAGCCCAGCGCCACCGACAGCACGAAGGCGGCCAACACATTGCTCAGGGTCTTGGCGACAGGTGCGCCCAGCTTGCCGCTCTCGGCCATTTTCCACAGCTCGACCGCCATCCGGCTGGGCGGAATCATGGTCATGGTCTTGATTACGCCGGTCTGGCACAGCAGCTCCAGCAGGCCAACGGCGCCCAGCACGATCGCCAGACGTATCCAGCCGACGCGGCTCATCGCTTATGCCCCGAGGCTTTCATGGATTCCTCGCGCAGCAGCGACCAGAGATGGCCGGTCAGCCGCCCGAAACTCTCGTCCGAGACGATGCGGCTGTCGCGGTCGCGCGGCCAGCCGGTCTCCACCAGATCGATGAAACGGCCGGGCCGGGCCGACATCGCGCCGACGCGGTCGGACAGCATCGCCGCCTCGTCCAGCGCGTGGGTGATCAGCAGCACGGTCGCCCCGGTCTCGCGCCACAGCCGCAGCAACTCGTCGCCCATCAGCAGACGGGTCTGCTGGTCGAGCGCGCCGAACGGCTCGTCGAGCAGGATCAGCCGGGGCTGGAGCACCAGCGTGCGGGCAATGCAGACGCGCTGCCGCATGCCGCCGGACAGCTGCGCCGGATAGGCCTGGGCGAAATCCGCCAGCCCCATGAAGCCCACCGCGTAATCGACGCGGCGCTTGATCTCCGCCGCCTCGAAGCCGGCGCGGCGCAGGCCGAAGGCGACATTGTCCCACACCGTCAGCCAGGGAAAGCTGGCATCCTCCTGAAACACCACGCCGACCCCGTCTGGCACCTGGCCGGCGACCGGCCTGCCCTCGAAGGTAACCGTGCCCTCGGTTGGGGCCGACAATCCCGCCAGCACCTCCAGCAGGGTCGACTTGCCGCAGCCCGACGGACCGACGACCGCGAAGAACTCGCCCTTGGCGAGATCGAGATCGAGCGGCCCCAGGGCATGCACCGGGGGCTGACCGCCGACCGCCGGGAAGATGCGCGTCACCCCCGCCACGCTGGCATGGGTTTCGCGCATCGTCTTCGGGGCGGCGGGCATCGTTTCAACCGATGCCGCCATCGTTACGACTTCAGATCGTCGGGCAGGAAGGATTTATCGACCAGTTTCGACCAATCCATCGGGCCTTCGACCTCGCCGATGATGCGCAGGCCTTCGACCATGTTATCCATCGCCTTCAGGTCGAGATCGCCGCGGCCCCAATATTTCACGTCGATCATGTTCTTGACCGCGCGGATGCCCAGCGCCTCGTCGATCTTATAGGCCTTGGCGAACAGCTTGCCGGCTTCCTCGGGATTGGCATACAGGAAGTCCACGCCCTTGCGGCGGCCCTCAATGATCGCCTTCAGCTTCTCCGGGCTGGATTTCGCGAACTCGCTGGTGGTGATGCCGACCGTCTGGGTCATCAGCGGCAGCAAATCCTTGGCGAAGAAAACCGGCTGGTACTTATCGGATTCCCGCGACCAGATCGGGTCGAGGATCGGGGCCGCGACCACGCCGCCCTGGGTCATCGCCGTCAGGCCGGAACCGATGCCGCCGGTGGAAATGCGGTCGACCTTTTTCACATCCACGCCGCCGGCCGCCAGCGACATCAGCAGCACCATCTCGGTGACCGATTTCGGGCTGGTGAAGGCGACCTTCTTGCCGGCCAGATCCTTCACCGACTTGATCTCGCTGCCTTTCGGCGCGACCCACAGAATATCGTAGACCGAGGCGGCGCCGGTATTCACGATCTTGATATCCAGGCCTTCCTTGGCCGCCGCGACAGCCGCCGCCAGACTCACCTCGCCATAGGGCAGACCGCCGGCCAGCACGTTGCGCACCGTGGTGCCGCCGCCCTTCGAGGTCAGGATGCCGTCGACCTCAATGCCGGATTCCTTGAAGAAGCCCTTCTCCAGCGCGACCGCGTAGGGCGCGCCATACATCAGCACGCCCCAATGGGTGACGGAAATCTGGTCGGCCTGCGCGGCGGGGCTGGCGATGGAGGCGCCAAGCAGAGCCGCCGCCCCCAGAATTCCAGCTTTCAGACTGAACGAAGACATTTTATTTCCTCCCATGGAATGTTTTTGTTTATCCCGGATGCTAACCGGGTGTTGCGACTTTTGCCAAGTTGCGTCTATCGGTCTATGGAAATCATATACGCCATTCGGAAAAATCAAGGAATCAGCCACCGATGACCAAGACCCTGCGCCAGCGCTTCGCCGACAAGGAATTCATCACCGCGCCCGGCGTGTTCGACGGTATTTCCGCCCGCATCGCCGACCGCCTGGGCTTCCCCGCGCTGTACATGACCGGCTATGGCACCGTCGCCTCGCATCTCGGCATGCCGGATGCCGGTCTGGCGAGCTACACCGAGATGGTCGGCCGGGTGGAGACGCTGACATCCGTGACATCCACCCCACTGATCGCCGATGGCGACACCGGCTATGGCGGACTGTTGAACGTGCAGCGCACCGTGCGCGGCTACGAGAAGGCCGGCGCCGCCGCCATCCAGCTCGAAGACCAGGAATTCCCGAAGAAATGCGGCCATACGCCGGGCCGCCGGGTGATCCCGATGGCGGACATGGTCGGCAAGGTGAAGGTTGCGGTGGAAAGCCGCGATTCGGCGGATTTCCTGATTATCGCCCGCACCGACGCGCGCACCACGCTGGGGCTGGACGAGGCGCTGCGGCGCGGCGAGGCCTATGCCGAGGCGGGCGCGGACATCATCTTCATCGAAAGCCCGGAGAGCGAGGCGGAGATGGAGAAAATCTGCGCCAGCTTCGACGTGCCCTGCCTGGCCAACATGGTCGAGGGCGGCCGCACGCCGGTGGTGAGCCGCGATCGGCTGGTCGAGATCGGCTACGCCCTCGCCATCTTCCCGGCCACCGGCTTCCTCGCGGTGGGGGCGGCGCTGAACTCGGTGTACAGCACGCTGAAGCAGGAGGGTTCCAGCGTCGGCGTGACCGCGCCGATGGATAATTTCGGCGATTTCACCAGGCTGATGGGCTTCCAGGAGGTCTGGGACTTCGAGAAGCGCCACGCGCAGGATTGACCGGGCGTCACTCCTCCCAGGGGCGTCACTCCTCCCAGCGGAAACTTGCCTCCGCATGGTCGCGCAGCGGGTCGGCAAGCAATTCGTTGGTGGCGTAAAGGCGCTTCATCAGCACCCGCAGAAGCGCCTTCACCCCCGGCTCGCAAGTCTCCAGCAGCCGGTCGATGATCTGTTCGGTGATGGTGGAGCAGACGGTCAGCTCCACCGCCCGGACCGAGGCCTGGCGAGGCCCCTTGCTGACCAGCGCCATCTCGCCGACGATTTCGCCCGCCCCGAGATCGGCCAGATGCGTCTCCACCCCCTGGCGGGTGACGAACACTTCGACCTTGCCGGATTCGATGAGGAAAGCATTGCTGCCCAACTCGCCTTCGCGAAACAGCAGGCTGCCGGCATAAAACACCCGGCGATCCAGCACCTTTACCTTGGCCATTGCCGTCTTACTTCCGATCTATCGGGAGAGGTTTCGCTCCCCCTGCCCGGCTATCCGATTCATTGATGGACCCTATTCCCACGCATAGCACGTTGCCGGAGAATTTTCGCGGCTGGTTCGCGCAACGCGGATGGCGGGCGCACGCGCATCAGCTTGCCATGCTGCACGCCGCGCGCGAAGGCCGTTCAGCGCTGCTGATCGCGCCGACCGGCGGCGGCAAGACGCTGGCCGGCTTCCTGCCCAGCCTGGTCGAGCTGGCGGACGGGGAATATTCGGGCCTGCACACGCTCTATGTCTCGCCCTTGAAGGCGCTGGCGGTCGATATCCACCGCAATCTGGAAGTGCCGGTGGCTGAGATGGGCCTGCCGATCCGCATCGAGACGCGCACCGGCGACACGCCGCAATCCAAGCGTCTGCGCCAGCGCGCCAAGCCGCCGCAGATGCTGCTGACCACGCCGGAATCGCTAGCGCTGCTGCTCTCCTATCCCGATGCGCCGGAGATGTTCGCCGGACTGAAATGCGTGGTGCTGGATGAGTTGCACGCCATTGCCGGCACGAAGCGCGGCGATTTGCTGGCACTCGGTCTCGCCCGGCTGTCGCGCCTCGCCCCCGGCTGCCGACGGGTTGGCCTGTCCGCCACCGTGGCGCATCGCGACCCGCTGCTGGCTTTCCTGTCGGCGGAAGGCCGCGCCGAAGCCGGCGATGTCACGCTGGTGGCGGGCGGCGAGGCGGCGAAGCCGGAGGTGAAAATCCTTCTGCCGCGCGAGCGCATGCCCTGGTCCGGGCATATGGCGGTCTTCGCCCTGCCGGAGGTCTATGAGGCGGTGAAGGCGGCGAAAACCGCCATCGTCTTCGTGAACACCCGCGCCCAGGCGGAGATCGTGTTCCAGGAGCTGTGGCGGCTGAATGACGATAACCTGCCCATCGGCCTGCATCATGGCAGCCTCGCCGTCGAGCAGCGCCGCAAGGTGGAGGCGGCAATGGCGCGGGGCGCGCTGCGCGCCGTGGTGGCGACATCCTCGCTCGATCTCGGCATCGACTGGGCGGCGGTCGACCTTGTGGTGCAGGTCGGCGCGCCGAAGGGGGTGAGCCGCCTGCTGCAACGCATCGGCCGCGCCAATCACCGGCTGGATACGCCCAGCCGCGCCCTGCTGGTGCCGGCCAACCGCTTCGAGGTGCTGGAATGCAAGGCGGCGCTGGACGGCATCCGCGCCATGGAACTGGATGGCGATGCGCCGCGCCCCGGCGGGCTGGACGTGCTGGCCCAGCATATTGTCGGCACCGCCTGCGCCGGGCCGTTCCAGGCCGATGCGCTGTATGCCGAGATCGCGACGGCAGCGCCCTATGCCGGGCTCGACCGCCAGACCTTCGACGACATTCTGGAATTCTGCGCCACCGGCGGCTACGCCCTGCGCAGCTACGAGCGCTATCGGCGGCTGATCGGCGACGGGAAGGGGGGCTGGCGGCTGGCGCATCCACTGCACCTGCGGCGCTACCGGATGAATGTCGGCACCATCGTGGAAGCGGTGACGCTGAAGGTGCGGCTGAATCGCGGGCCGATCCTGGGCGAGGTCGAGGAATATTTCGTCATGGGGCTGGAACCTGGCGACACTTTCCTGTTCGCCGGCCGGCTGCTGCGCTTCAACGGGTTGAAGGAAACCACCGTCCAGGCCAGCCCGGCCACCGGCGACGCGCCGAAGATACCGGCCTATGCCGGCGGGCGGCTGCCGCTGTCGACCTATCTGGCCGACCGGGTGCGCGGCATATTGCAGGACGACGCCAATTGGCCGACGCTGCCCGCCCCGGTCGAGGAGTGGCTGCGCATGCAGCAATTCCGCTCCAGCATGCCCAGCCGCGAGGGGCTGCTGGTCGAGAGCTTCCCGCGCGGCGGCAAGGAGTTCCTGGTCGCCTATTGCTTCGAGGGCCGCAACGCGCACCAGACGCTGGGCATGCTGCTGACCCGGCGGATGGAACGGCTGGGCTTCGGCCCGCTGGGCTTCGTCGCCTCGGACTATGTGCTGGCAGTGTGGAGCCTGAAGCCGGTGCAGGCCGGCGATATCGGCGCGCTGTTCGCCGAGGATCTGCTGGGCGACGATCTGGAGGAATGGATGGACGAGAGCAGCATGCTGCGCCGCACCTTCCGCAACGTCGCCGTGATCGCCGGGTTGATCGAGAAACGCGCGCCGGGGCAGGAGAAGACCGGCCGGCAGGTCACCTTCAGCGCCGATCTGATCTATGACGTGCTGAGGAAGCACGAACCGTCGCATGTGCTGCTGCGCGCCACCCGCGCCGACGCCGCCGGCGGCCTGACCGATATCGGCCGGATTTCCGACATGCTCGGCCGCATCAAGGGGCGGATCGCCCATCGCCGGCTCGACCGCATCTCGCCGCTGGCAGTGCCGGTGATGCTGGAGATCGGCCGCGAGCAGGTCTATGGTGGCGCGCTCGACGATCTGCTGGACGAAACCGCCGAATCGCTGATCGAAGAAGCCACAAGAATGCCCCCGCAAGCCCGCCTGCCGCTATGATTCCAACGCCGTGATGCCGAACGCCGCCCGTTTCGAGGTGAATGGCGCCCTGCTCGCCGGTGACCCCAGCGGGGCGCTGTGGTGGGCCGAGCGCCGGGCGCTGATCGTCGCCGACCTGCATCTGGAAAAAGGCACCGGCTTCGCCCGGCGCGGCACGCTGCTGCCGCCCTATGACACGCGCGAGACGCTGACCCGGCTGGAGGCTGTGATCGGCCGGCTGGAGCCGGACATCGTCGTCAGCCTGGGCGACAGCTTCCACGATGGCGACGCCGCCACGCGGCTGGATGCCGCCGATACCGCCCTTTTGTCGCGTCTGACCGCCCTATGCGACTGGCGCTGGATCGCCGGCAATCACGACCCCGCCCCGCCCCCGGATTGGGGCGGCAGGGTGGAAGCGGAGATCGTGCTGGGCGGCCTCGCCTTCCGGCATGAGGCGCTGCCGGATCGCGGCGATGGCGAGGTCAGCGGCCATTATCACCCCAAGGCCACCGTGCATACCCGCGCCCGGCGCATATCCGGCCGGTGCTTCGTTACCGACGGGCAGCGGCTGATCCTGCCTGCCTTCGGGGCCTATGCCGGCGGGCTGGATGTTTTCGATCCGGCTATCGGCCGGCTTTTCCCGCGCGGATTCGACATCCACCTGATCGGCCGCAGCAAGGTTCACAGCCTGCCCGGAAGACGGTGAGCGCCCATGAACCAGCCGGGCCGCCTGGTGACCCTCATGCTGAGAGCCCCTGTGCCGTGTCCTTCGAGACGCCGCT
>NZ_LPXN01000178.1 GCF_001618175.1 Oceanibaculum pacificum
TATGCTTCGAGACGCCCTCTTGCGAGGGCTTCTCAGCATGAGGTCACCTTGGGGGCACCGCGTGTAGTCCCATAACACCCCTGGTCCTGAGGAGCCCTCGCAAGAGGGCGTCTCGAAGGGCCCGGCGGCAGGTGCTCTATCCGGCGGCCTTACCCCCGATATTCCCGTGCCGCGTCATCGAGCCAGAGGCGGGTATAGGCGGCGAAGGAGCGCAGCACGTAGAGCTGGAAGTCAGCCGCGGTGCGTAACAGCGTGATGTCGGCCTTGGCGAGCAGGCTGCGGACCACCTTGCCTTCGGCGAAGGCCACCGGGTGCAGATCGATGGCGCAGCCCTTCGACAGCAGCTCGGCCGCCTTTGGCCCGGTGACGGCAAATCCCGAATAGGCGTCCGACACATCCACCACCGAGGCATGCAGATCGGCCAGGTTGGCCTCCAGCGCCTGCTGCAGACCGGCCCGGTCGGCTTCCGCGCAGAGCAGCAGCCATTCGTCGGGGCCGAGCCACAGCGCCGTCGCCTTGTCGCCGGCCATGCTGGTCAGCGGCTCGACCGGCAGCGGGGCGGTCAACACGCCGGCAATGGCGGCGCGGATATCGGCATTCTGCGCATCGGCGCGCAGGATCAGCTTGCCGTTCTCCGGCAGTGCCGCGATGGCGACCGGGATATCCTGCATCGTATCAGCCATTGGCGCGTTCTCCCTTGGGGTCGAAGAAGACCGGCTCGGTCACGGTTACCTTGATGACCTTGTCCGGCATCGGCACCGAGAGCGTCTTGCCGATCAGCGCCCGCCCGCCCTTCAGCACGGCCAGCGCGATCGAGCGTTCCAGATTGGGGCTGTAATAGCTGGAGGTGACATGCCCCAGCATCGCCATGGGCGGTTGCTGCAAGGCGACCTGCACGACATGCGCGCCTTCCTCCAGCACCTCCTTGGGATCCTCGGTCAGCAGGCCGACAAGCTGCTTGCGGCCCTCGCGCACCGTGTCGGAGCGGGTAAGCGAGCGCTTGCCGACGAAATCCGGCTTCACCTTGGAGACGGCCCAGCCCATGCCCAGATCGTCCGGCGTCATCGAGCCGTCGGTTTCCTGGCCGACGATGATGAAACCCTTCTCGGCGCGCAGCACATGCATCGCCTCGGTGCCATAGGGGGTGATGTCGAAGGGCGCGCCGGCCTCTATCAGCGCCTCCCACACCGCCTTGCCCTGGCTGGCGCGGACATTGATCTCGAAGGACAGCTCGCCGGTGAAGCTGATGCGGATGACCCGCGCCGGAACGCCGGCCACTGTGCCCTCGCGCAGGCTCATATGCGGGAAGGCCTCGTTGCCGGTATCGATATCGTCGGTCAGGGCGGCCAGCAATTCGCGGCTCTTCGGGCCGTTGATGGTGATCGTGGCGTATTGCTCCGTCACCGAGGTCAGGTAGACCTTCAGCTCCGGCCATTCGGTCTGGAGGTAATCCTCCAGGCTGGTCATCACCGTGGCGGCGTTGCCGGTGGTGGTGGACATCAGGAACCGGTCCTCGCCCAGCCGGACGGTCACGCCATCGTCGCGCACCATGCCGTCCTCGCCCAGCATCAGCCCGTAGCGCGCCTTGCCGATGCCGAGTTTCAGCCAGCTATTGGTATAGACCCGGTTCAGGAACTCGGCGGCGTCCGGTCCCTTCACCATGATCTTGCCCAGCGTCGAGGCGTCCAGGATGCCGACGCCGGTCCGCGCCGCCTTCACCTCGCGGTTGACGGCGGCATGCATATCCTCACCCGGTTTCGGGTAGTACCAGGCGCGGACCCACTGGCCGACATTCTCGAATTTGGCGCCGTGCGCCGCATGCCATTCATGGATCGGCGTGCGGCGCACCGGATCGAACAGCGCCCCGATATTGCGTCCGGCGATGGCGCCGAAGCTTGTCGGCGTATAGGGCGGACGGAAGGTGGTGGTGCCGACCGCCGGCATTTCCATGCCCAGCGTTGCCGAGACAATGGCCAGCGCGTTCACGTTGCTGGTGCGGCCCTGGTCGGTGCCCATGCCGGTGGTGGTGTAGCGCTTCACATGCTCGACCGACTGGAAGCCTTCGCGCACCGCCAGCTTCAGGTCGGCGGCGGTAACGTCGTTCTGGAAATCGACGAAGCATTTCGCGCGCGCCAGCGGCTTTTCCGGCGGGGCGAGCCAGAAGGGCGCGGCGGCCGGGCAGTCCGGCTCCGTCACTTTCAGCGCGGCCGGCTTGCGGTTGGCGAATCCGGCCTCGCGCGCGGCTTCCGCCCCGGCGGCGAAGCCTTCGGCCAGGCAATCTGCGGTCGACAGAACGCCGTTGCAGGCGCCGGCGCTGCGCAGAGGCTGGAAGGATTGGCCGGGCACGAACACGCCGTCCTCGGCGCGGAAATCCAGCTTGCCGCGCGATTGTGAGAACAGGCTGACATTGGGGTTCCAGCCGCCCGACATGGCGACGAGATCGCAGGGAATGCCGAAGCCGGCCCCTTCGATCCGGTCGCCCGACGCTGCCAGCCTGCCCAACCGCACGCTGTCGACGCGCAGCCGGCCGGTGGTGGCGATGATGGCGTGGCCTTCATAGATCCGCAGCCCCGCCGCGCGGGCGGACTGGGGCAGGGGGCCGCTTGCTTCCGCGCGGCTATCGATGATGGCGGCCACGCCGATGCCGGCATGGTGCGCCGCCAGGGCGGTGCGGTAGCCGCTGTCATTATTGGTGAACACCACCAGCGCCTTGCCGGGCCGCGCGCCATAGCGGGAGATATAGCTGCGCAGCGAGGCGGCCAGCATGATGCCCGGCCGGTCGTTCTGGCCGAACACCAGCGGCCGCTCGATGGCACCGGTCGCCAGCACCACCTGCTTGGCGCGCACCTGCCACAGGCGCTGGCGCGGCAGATGATCGGCGGCATAGGGGCCGAGATGGTCGGTCACTCGTTCCGCCAGCCCCAGCCAGTTGTGATCGTAATAGCCGAAAGCGGTGGTGCGGCGCAGCAGGGTGACATTCTCCATGCCGGCCAGCTCGGTCACGGCTTTTTCCACCCAGTCGACAGCCGGCTTGGCGCTGATCTCGGTATCGCCCTCCGAGAGCAGCCAGCCGCCCATCTCTGCCTGTTCGTCGGCGATGATGACGCGCGCCCCGGCGCGGCCTGCTGCCAGTGCGGCGGCCAGGCCGGCAGCACCGCCACCGGCTACCAGCACGTCGCAATGGGCGTGGCGGTATTCATAGCGGTCCGGGTCCGGCCCGTCCGGCGCGCGGCCAAGGCCGGCCATGCGGCGGATCGCGCGCTCATAGGTCATCCAGCCGCGCTGCGGCCACATGAAGGTCTTGTAGTAGAAACCGGCAGGAATCAGCGGCGACAGCGTATCGTTCACCGCGCCCAGATCGAATTCCAGCGAGGGGAAGCGGTTCTGGCTGGCGGCCGTCAGCCCGTCATACAGCTCGATCTGGGTGGCGCGGATATTCGGTTCCGTGCGGTTGCCGAGGCCAAGCTGGATCAGCGCGTTCGGCTCCTCCGATCCGGCGGTCAGAATGCCGCGCGGCCGGTGATACTTGAAGCTGCGGCCGACCAGATGCACGCCATTGGCGATCAGCGCCGAGGCCAGCGTGTCGCCCGGATGGCCGCTATAGCGCGTGCCGTCGAAGGTGAAGGACAGGCTGCGGGACCGGTCGATCCGGCCGCCGGCGGGCAGGCGGTGGGACTGGCTCACTGGCTCACCTCCGACTTCGCTTCGCCCGGCTTGTAGACCGCCAGAATGGTGTCCGTATGGGTGTTGCGCACGGCGTTGAACCAGCGCCGGCAGCCATGCACATGATACCAGCGCTCGGCATGCTCGCCCTTCGGGTTGGCGCGCAGGAACAGGAAATCGGCCCATTCGGCGTCGGAAAGATTGTCGGTGCGGCTCTCGCGTTTCAGATGCGCTTCGCCGCCGGAGCGGAATTCATGCACGTCGCGCTCGCCGCACCAGGGGCAGGGGATGGTCAGCATGGTTATTTCCTCAATGGGCAACAGCAGCCGCGCCGTGTTCGTCGACCAGGCGGCCGGTGGTGAAGCGCTCCAGGCTGAAGGGCGCGTTCAGCGGATGCGGCTCGTCGCGGGCGATGGTATGGGCGAAGACATGGCCGGAGCCGGGCGTGGCCTTGAAGCCGCCGGTGCCCCAGCCGCAATTGATGTACAGCCCCTCGATCGGCGTCTTGGACAGGATCGGGCTGGCGTCCGGGCAGGTATCGACGATGCCGCCCCATTGCCGCAGCATGCGCAGGCGGCTGAACATCGGAAACATCTCGACGATGGCGTGCAACGTGTCCTGCACCACGTTGAAGCCGCCACGCTGGGAATAGGAGACATAGGGGTCGATGCCCGCGCCGATCACCATCTCGCCCTTGTCAGACTGGCTGACATAGGCGTGCACGGTATTCGACATGACGACCGTGTCGAGGATCGGCTTCACCGGCTCCGATACCAGCGCCTGCAGTGGGTGGCTTTCCACCGGCAGGCGGATACCGGCCATGCCGGCCAGCACGCTGGAATGGCCGGCGGTGACCAGGCCGATCTTCTTCGCGCGGATGGTGCCGCGGCTGGTCTCGACGCCGGTGACCCGGCCGCCCTCGCGCAGGATGCCGGTGACCTCGCAATTCTGGATGATATCGACGCCACGAGCATCGGCGGCGCGGGCAAAGCCCCAGGCAACCGCATCGTGCCGCGCCACGCCGCCACGGCGTTGCAGGGTGGCGCCCAGCACCGGATGGCGGATATCGGGCGACAGATTGATCAGCGGGCAGTATTCGCCGACCTGCTCGCGGCTCAGGAAATCGCAATCGATGCCGTTCAGCCGGTTGGCATGCGCCCGGCGCTTCAGCTCGCGCAGATCATGCAGATTATGGGCGAGGTTCATGACACCGCGCTGGCTGAACATGACGTTGTAGTTCAGCTCCTGGCTCAGCCCTTCCCAGATTTTCAGGGAATGCTCGTAGAGCGCCGCACTCTCGTCCCACAGATAGTTGGAGCGCACGATGGTGGTGTTGCGCCCGGTATTGCCGCCGCCCAGCCAGCCCTTTTCCAGCACCGCCACATTGGTGATGCCATGTTCCTTGGCGAGGTAGTAGGCCGTCGCCAGGCCGTGGCCGCCGCCACCGACGATAATGGCGTCATATTCCGGCTTCGGCTCCGGCGCGCGCCAGGCGCGTTCCCAGCCTTCATGATAGCCCAGCGCGTTGCGCGCCAGGGCAAGGATCGAATATCGCCGCACGGGTCTGCTCCTTTATTTTGCCGGGAGGATAACGGCAAGCGGCGGCAAGGCCAAAGCTTCAAGCCGCATGGCACTCATCTTTTCGCCATGCCGCAACCCCGCATGGTGCCCGGCGATACCCGCGCTATCGCCGCATAGCAGGTGTTGGCGGCTCGTTCGCTGGTGGCGGACGAGATGAGCCCAGATTCATTCAATTGTAATTTTAGTTTAGGCGATAGTTATATTACCTATCGTTATTATCTATGCGGGGTGGATTATGGATTTCGAAAGGTTGCTGCCCCTTTTGCGTTGCCCGCACAGCGCCTCCGTCCTGGAACGGGTGGGCGATGAGCTGGTTTCGGCCGCCGGCTTTCGCTACCCGATCGTGAATGGAAAACCCGTGCTGG
The DNA here is from genome assembly GCF_001618175.1 of Oceanibaculum pacificum. Lineage (GTDB taxonomy): Bacteria > Pseudomonadota > Alphaproteobacteria > Oceanibaculales > Oceanibaculaceae > Oceanibaculum > Oceanibaculum pacificum. The sequence goes on from NZ_LPXN01000178.1 coordinate 5,610, forward strand.
TGAAGCTGATCCAGCCGATGCATGTCAGCCCGCCGGGCAGGGAAATCGTCTCCCAGAATATTCAGAATTTCAGGGTCAAGAATCCGCGCTTCGGCGATGAGGCGGTGATCCTGCATCTGGGCTCCGGCAATGTGCCGTCGGACGATCAGCGCGTCATCTCCATGGATATTCTGCCAACCGACAATGTCGACCTGGTAGCGGAAGCGGAAGCGCTGCCCTTTGCCAGCAATACGCTGGATCTGGTCGTCTCCGGGGCGGTCTTCGAACATCTCTACGATCCGATGCAAGCCATCCGCGAAGTCCGGCGGGTGCTGAAGGAAGGCGGCATGTTCAATATCGATACCGCCTTCATGCAGTCCTATCACGGTTTCCCCAGTCACTATTTCAACATGACGCCGCAGGCTGTCGAAACGCTGCTGGTCGATGATTTCAAGCTGGAGCAGTCGCTGGTGCCCGAGAGCGGCACCATGCTGGAATCCTTCATCGGGACGCTGGATCGCTTCCTTGGCCTGCTGCCGGCGGCGGAACGCAAATCATTGCTGAAGTTGAGCGTCGCCGAGGCGCTGGACCGCATGCGAAAGGAGCGCGGCCGCGCCAACCCGCTGTTGCATTCCATGTCGGAATATGCGCACCGGGCGATGGCGGCGAGCTTCGTCGTGGTCGCGCTGAAGCCGGTGGATTATGAGCGGCGTCAAGCGGCAGTCGTCGAGGAACTGGGAGAGCCGGCCTGGAACGCCTTGAAGCGGGAATATTACGCCGCCCGGATGGGCTTGATGCTGCGCCATCATGAGGTGGAGCTGTATCGCCAATTCACCCGCGATGCACGCGGGCTGACCGCGGAGGATATGGCCGCGCCGCCGCCGCTTGAGAGCTTCCTGTCGGCCGCGACGGTGGAGGATTCATTGTCTCCTGAGGCATTTCGGGTCGCCACCAATCTGCTGCGCAGCCAGCAGGATGGCTTAACGGTCCAACGCGATCACTGGATTGATGCGTATTTGAAGGCCTCTACGCTGGTGCGCGTCAATCAGCGGGTCTCCACGCTGCTGCAAGGATTGCCGGAAGGGGCCGTGCGCTCTTTCCTGGAGGCGGCCTTCCAGTCTGTGAAGTTGAGGGCGCGCCGCCTCATAAGAGGGTATTAGCCGGGGCGCATCGCGTCAGCTATGGCTTCCCCCAATGGTCAAACGCCTCATGCAGCAACGCCGCGTGATGCCGGGCGGCATCCGCGCCATCGGGCGAGCCGTCATATCGGCCCAGCTCGGCCAGCAGCAGGAAGAAGCCGCGTCCGGGCATGTCGCCGGCCTTGCGGGTCGCCAGCGCGGCCAGCAGCGGCCGATTGGCGGCGTGATCCTCGCGGATCATCTGCTCCAGCGCCTCGGTGAGGCGGTGGATGGTGTGCGGCGGCGTCATGCCGGCGGCCAGCGCCAGCTCCAGATAGGGGATCGTGCGCCGCTCGGTTGCCAGATCGGTCAGGATGGCGCGTAGGGTGGGGATCAGTGCGTTGGACATCGCCCTGTGAAACACCATCTGACGCCGTGGCGCAACGCTGCTATCGTTGCCTGCCCACCGGGGCCTGCCCATCGGGGCCTGCCCATCGGGCCCGCCGTATCGGAAAAGCAGCACCATGACCGACCGCACCGCCTTGCTCTTCGCCAACGAGGCATTCTACGCCGCCTTCGCCACCCGCGACATGGGGGCGATGGAGGATATCTGGGCGAAGCGCGCGCCAGTGGCCTGCATTCATCCCGGCTGGGGCCTGTTGGAGGGGCGCGAGGCGGTGATGCAGGTCTGGCGCAGCATTCTGGCCGGCAATAACGCGCCGATCATCACGCCGCGCGGCGCGAAGGCCTTCCTCTACGGCGATGCCGGCTTCGTCACCTGCTTCGAATCCCTGCCGGAAGGCTTCCTGATCGCCACCAACCTGTTCGTGAAGGAGGACGCCGCCTGGCGTCTCGTCCATCACCAGGCCGGCCCGACCCAGGATCAGCCGCCGGAAGAGGAGGAGACGGCCGGCCGGGCGATGCAATAGAGCGAAACCGCGGTCTCAGCTCGGCCGGAAGATCGAGCGGCCGAGGTGGTTGTTGCCGTCGACCAGGCGCATCAGCATCGTGATGAAGGCGTTGCGCTCTTCCGGGCGCAGCGGCTCCATCAGCTTCACCTGGGCGCGCTGCATCGCCTCATACATGTCGGCGGTGACCTTCTCGCCCTCGGGCGTCAGCCGCCACAGAACCATGCGCCGGTCGGTGGTGCTGCGCTCGCGCTCCACCAGCCCGCGTTTCGCCAGGCGGTTCAGCACGTCGGCGACATTGGTGCGGTCGATGCCCAGCTCGCGGCCGATGGAGTTCTGGTCCATGTCCGGATTCTGCGCCAGCGTGGTCACCAGCCCGTACTGCACCGGCGTCATGTCGAAGGCGGCGCATTCCTCGAAGAACAGCGCGTAATGAATCTGGTGCAGCCGGCGCACCAGATAGCCCGGCCGCGCCCAGAGCGGCATGCGCGACATGATCAGGCTGTTCTCATTGCCTTCGGGCTGTGCGTCATCCGCCGGTTTTTTCTCGACCGTCAAAATAGGACTCCTGCTGGCGCTCTGGTGGAATAGGAGGATTTCCCTCGCATTATTCGCTGCATCATGCCGGTTTTACCCAAGCATTTCTATCTGAAAAGGCTTCTATTCTGGGCAGCCGCTCGATTGACAGGCGGGGGAATAAAAGTCAGCATACCTACATAATTTTCGGGGGTGCGGCATGGCGTCTGAGATTGCGGGAGAAGGCATCGGCGCTCGGGTCCGCCGCAAGGAGGATGCCCGGCACTTGTTGGGGCGCGGCCGTTTCGTCGGTGATATCCAGATGCCGGGCCTGCTGGAGGTTGCCTTCCTGCGCAGCCCTGTCGCGCATGGCCGCATCCGCAGCCTCGGCAAGCCGCAGGGGCAGGAGGATGCGGTGTTCTTCTGGTCCGACATGGCGGGGATCGAGCCGATCGTCACCCGCTCCAGCCTGCCGGGCTACAAGCTGTCCGCCTATTACCCGCTGTCGCACGAGAAGGTGCGCTATGTCGGCGAGGGCATCGCCATGTGCGTCGCCGCCAGCCGCGCCGAGGCAGAGGATCTGGCCGAGGCCGTGTCCCTCGATATCGAGGAGTTGCCGGCGGTTACAGACAGTGAGGCCGGCAAGGCCGCCGATTCCGCGCTGGTGCATGAGGAATGGGGCGACAATCTCTGCCTGGTCACCGACTTCGACAGCGGTATCGAGGCGGTGGCGAAGACCGCGCCGGTGAAGGTGGTGCGGGAATACAAAACCGCCCGGCAGTGCATGCACCCGATGGAAGGCAAGGGCCTTGTCGCCTACTGGGATTTCCAGGCCGACCAGCTGGTCGTCATCACCTCCACCCAGGTGCCGCATCTGATCCGCACCGGCCTGTCGGAATGTCTGGGGCTCGACCAGTCACGCGTGCGTGTCAGCCCGCCCGATGTCGGCGGCGGCTTTGGCTATAAGTGCCTGCTGCAGCCGGAGGAGGTGGCCGTCGCCTGGCTCGCCATGACCCGCAAGGGGGCCTATCGCTGGGTCGAGGATCGGCGCGAGCATCTGGTGGCCGGGGCCAATGCCCGCCAGCATCACTACAAGGTCACCGCTTATGCCGATGAGCGCGGCCGCCTGCTGGGGCTGGATGCGGAGATCAATGTCGATATCGGCGCCTATTCGGTCTGGCCCTTCTCGGCCTGTCTGGAGGCGGCACAGGCCGGCGGCAATCTGCCTGGCCCCTACGATTTCCGGGCCTACCGGGCACGAACCTATTCGGTGGCCACCAACAAGCCGCCCTTCGCGCCCTATCGCGGCGTGGCGCGGCCCGGCGTGTGCTTCGCCATCGAGCTGACCATCGACGCGATTGCCCGCGCCGTCGGGCGGGAGCCGGCGGATGTGCGCGCCGAGAACCTCGTGCAGGCGGCGCAGATGCCCTACACCAACGTTACCAACAAGCATTACGATTCCGGCGATTATCCCGGCAGCCTCGCCAAGGCGCGCGAGATGATCGGGCTGGCCGCGATCCGCGAGCGCCAGAAGGGTCGTGAAGCGGATGGCAGGCGCATCGGCGTCGGCTTCGCCACCTATACCGAACAGTCGGCGCATGGCACCAAGGTGTTCGCCGCCTGGGGGCTGCCGCTGGTGCCGGGTTTCGAGCAGGCGACGGTGAAGCTGCTGGCCGACGGCACGCTGGAGGTGCGCGCCGGTATCCACACCATCGGTCAGGGTCTGGAAACCACGCTGGCGCAGGTCGCCAACCAGGTGCTGGGCATCCCGCTGAAGGATATCCAGGTGAAGCTGGGCGACACCGCCTCGACCCCGTATTCCACCGGCGCCTATGCCTCGCGCGGCATCGTCATGGCCGGCGGGGCCGTCTCCAAATCGGCGACCGAGCTGGCCGGGCGGGTGAAGCGGCTGGCTGCCCATCTGCTGCAATGCAAGCCGGAGGATGTCGATTTCCGCGACGGCCGCATCCATGCCGGGGAGGCCAGCCTGTCCTTCGGCGACATCGGCAAGGCCTGGTATCTGCGCCCCGAGACGCTGCCCGACGATATCGACACCAACGGGCTGGAAGTCACCCAGGGCTACAAGCCGAAGGTCGATAGCGGCGTCTTCTCCTACGCCACCCATGCGGCGCTGGTCGCGGTCGATCCCGAGACCGGCATGGTGGAGATACTGGATTACGTGATCGTCGAGGATTGCGGGCAGATGGTGAACCCGATGATCGTCGAGGGCCAGGCCTATGGCGGGGCGGCGCAGGGCGTCGGCACGGCGCTGTTCGAGGAGAGTCCCTACGATGCCGCCGGCCAGCCGCTGGCCTCCACCCTGATCGATTACCTGCTGCCCGGCCCGACCGAGCTGCCCGGCTTCCGCATCGGCCATATGGAGACGCTGTCGCCCTATTCGGCGCATGGCATCAAGGGCGTGGGCGAGGGCGGAGCGATTGCGCCGGCCGGGGCCATCGTGAACGCGATCAACGATGCCTTGCGGGAATTGGGGGCGGAGATCGGCGAGATACCCGCCACGCCGGAGCGCATCCTGAACGCCATTTTCGCCGCCCAACCCGCACAGGCCGCCGAATGAAGCCCGCCGCCTTCGACTACAGCAAGCCCGCCGACCTGGCCGCGGCCCTGCACGCCCTGTCGGACGATGCCAAGCCGATTGCCGGCGGCCAGTCGCTGACGCCGATGTTGAATCTGCGCCTCGCCCGGCCCTCGGCGCTGGTCGATATCCGCCGCCAGGCCGAGCTGCTGAGGATCGCCGAATCGTCCGACGCGATCCGCTATGGCGCCGCCCTGCCGCATGCCGCCTTCGAGGATGGCGCGGTGCCCGACGGCAGCAAAGGCATGATGCGCCATGTCGCCGGCGGCATCGCCTATCGTGCGGTGCGCAACCGGGGCACCATCGGGGGCAGCCTGGCCCATGCCGACCCGGCGGCCGACTGGATATCGTCGCTGCTGGCGCTGGACGCCCGGGTGATCGTGCGCGGCGTCAAGGGCGAGACCGCCTATCCCATCGACAGCTTCATGCTGGGCGGCTTCACCACGGTGCTGGGGCCGGGCGAACTGGTCGTCGGCGTGTCGGTGCCGCGCCTGTCGCCCTCGGCGCGCTGGGCCTATTACAAGATCTGCCGCAAGACCGGCGAATTCGCCAAGGCCATCAGCGCGGTCGTCAGCGACCCGGATCGCGGCGTGTTCCGCCTGGTCTGCGGCGCCATCGAGGCGGTGCCGTTCCTGCTTCAGGCGCGCGACGCCGAGGCTGCCGCCGCCGAGATCGACGCCCGGCTGGGCGACCATTCGCCGGCCGCCCGGCAGCTCTACAAGACGGCCGTGCGCCGCGCCATGGAGTCCCTTGCATGACCGCGCAACCCATCGAACTCACCGTCAATGGCCGCAAGGTCAGCGGCATGGCGGAGCCGCGCACCCATCTGGCGGATTTCCTGCGCGGACCGCTCGGCCTGACCGGCACGCATCTGGGCTGCGAGCAGGGCGTGTGCGGGGCCTGCACCGTGCTGATCGACGGATCGCCGCAGCGCTCCTGCCTCACCTTCGCGGTGTCCTGCGAGGGCGACGAGGTGCGCACGGTCGAGGGCTTCGACGACGATCCCGTCATGGCCGATCTGCGCGAGGCCTTCGCCGCCCACCACGCCCTGCAGTGCGGCTATTGCACGCCGGGCATGCTGGTGACCGCGCGCGACATCGCCACCCGCCTGGGCGATGTCGACGAGCAGACCATCCGGCGCGAGCTGTCGGGCAATATCTGCCGCTGTACCGGCTATGTCGGCATCGTCGCGGCGATCCGGCAGGTGGTCGCGGGCCGCCAGCCGCAGGCCCAGGCCTGGCGCTTCGAGGCGCGGCAGGAGACCGCCGCCCCGGTCGCCGAGGCGATGCCGGCGGCCGCCCTGGCCCCGGCCTCGATGGATTTCAGCACCGCCGGCGACGGTTTCTCGGTGTTGAAACAGCAGGTCAGCGTCGCCGCCCCGGCCGGGCAGGTCTGGGACGCGCTGGGCGATATCCGCCGCATCGCCGCCTGCCTGCCGGGCGCTGCCGTCGACACGGTGGAGGGCAGCCGCGTCACCGGCTCGCTCACCGTCAGCTTCGGGCCGATCAAGGCCAGCTTCGCCGGCGAGGGCGAGGTCGCCCGCGACGATGCCAGCCGCACCGGCGCGGTGAAGGGCAGGGGACGCGACGCCAAGGGCGGCTCCTCGGCCACTGGCGAGATCGCCTATGCCGTGCATCCGGACGGCCAGGGCACGCGCATCGATGTCGAGGTGCGCTACAAGCTGACCGGCCCGCTGGCGCAATTCGGCCGTTCCGCCCTGGTGACCGATTTCGCGCGCCGCATGACCGACCTGTTCGCCGCCAACCTGACCGCGATGCTGACGGGCGCTGAGCAGGCGGGAAAGCCGGCCGAACTCTCCTTCCTCTCCATCCTCGGCGCGATGCTGAAGGACCGCCTGGCGCGGCTGTTCGGACGGAATTGAGCGCAGGCCGCCCGATGCTTCGAGACGC
>NZ_LPXN01000179.1 GCF_001618175.1 Oceanibaculum pacificum
AGCTGGGTGAGGGGAGATTGCGCACGCCGCTTTATGCTTCGAGACGCTCGCTGATGCTCGCTCCTCAGCATGAGGTCATCAGGCGGCACCGCCGGCATTCCAATACTCCCCTCGTCCTGAAGAGAGACATGGGGGGAAAGGCGGTGCCCCCCTACTCCGCCGCCATCCGCACCGCGGCCGCAGCGCCGCGGCGGTCGACCGCGACGATGCCGTTCTTCAGCACCAGGACGTGGTTGGCGGCATCGGCGACCGCATCGATGTCGGCCAGCGGGTCGCCCTTGACCAGCAGCAGGTCGGCGGCCAGCCCCTCGGCGATATGGCCGCGGTCGGTCAGGCGCATCAGGTCGGCGGCATTCTTGGTCGAGATGGCGATGGCGTCCATCGGGCTGATGCCGATCTCCACCATATAGGCCAGCTCGCGCGCATTCTCGCCATGCTTATTGTAGGGCGTGCCGGCATCGGTGCCCATGGCGAGATTGCCGCCGGCCTTGTAGTACAGGCGGATCGATTCCTTGTGCCGCTCGGCCACCCGTGCCGCCTTCTCGTAGGCGTAAGGCGGCACGCCATTATCCTTGTTGCGCACGATGTTGAAGACCGCCGCCAGGGTGGGCACGATATAGGTGCCCCGCGGCAGCATCTCGTCGATGCATTGCTGGGTCAGGAAGATGCCGTGCTCGATGGAATCGATCCCGCCGCGTACCGCGTTCAGGATGCCCTCCTCGCCCTGGGCATGGCTGGCGCAGGTCTTGTGGAAGCGGTGACCCTCGGCGATGCCGGCGGCCAGCTCCTCAGGCGAGTAATGCGCGTCTTCCGGATTCACGCCCGGCGTCATCACGCCGCCCGTCGCCATGATCTTGATCAGGTCGGAGCCGGCATGCACCTGCTCGCGCACCGCCTTCACCACATCGTCGACGCCGTCGGCGATGCGGCCGTAGCGGTTGCCGTGGCCGCCGGTCATGCAGATCATCCGGCCGGCGGCGCGGATCGTCGGGCCGAGCTGCTTGCCGCTGTTGCAGGCGTCGCGCACGGCGAATTCCAGGTAATCCTTGCCGCCGCAATCGCGCACCGCCGTGGTGCCGCCGCGCAGCGTGATCTGCGCATGCTCCAGCGCGCGCATGGTGATCTGGTCCGGCCGCGAGGATTGCATGAAGACGCTGGGATTGCCCTCCGCCCCCATGCAGAGATGCACATGGCAGTCGATCAGGCCCGGCAGCAGGCTCATGCCCTTGGCATCCACCTTTGCGCCGTCATAGCCGGTGAATTCACCGGCCGGCGCGATGCGGGCGATCTTGCCGTCCTGCACCAGCAGCGCGTGGTCCTTCAGGCTTTTGCCCGTGCCGTCGATGATGGTAGCACCCACGAAAAGCATGGTCATGTCCCTGTCCTTCAAACGAATTTTCTCAACAGCCTAAGCCATGCGGCGATCCTGCGCGGCCCTGACGAGGGCAAGGCTGGGCTGATCCGTCGGCATGGCTAGGCCGGGATGCGCCCCTCCTCGACGCCGTGACAGGCGACCTTCGCCCCGTCCGGCATGGCGATAGGCTGCGGGATTTCCGCGCGGCAGCGGTCATTGGCGAAGGGGCAGCGCGGATGGAAGGTGCAGCCCGACGGCGGGTTGATCGGGTTCGGCACCTCGCCAGCCACCGGCGCGCGCTCCTCGCCCTTCATGTCCAAGTCGGGGATCGTGTCCAGCAGCAGCTTGGTATAGGGGTGGCGCGGCTTGACGAACAAGGTGCGCGCCGGCGCCACCTCCACCAGCTTGCCCAGATACATCACGCCGACATCGTCGGACATGTGATAGACCACCGCCAGATTGTGGCTGATGAACAGGTAGGTCAGCCCCAGCTCGCGCTGCAGCTCCTTCATCAGATTCAGAATCTGCGCCTGCACCGACACGTCCAGCGCCGAGGTCGGCTCGTCGCAGATCAGGAAGCGCGGCCGGGTCGCCAGGGCGCGCGCAATGGAGATGCGCTGGCGCTGGCCGCCGGAGAATTCGTGCGGATATTTCAGGCCATCCTTCGGCGACAGCCCAACGAAGCTGAGCAGCTCGCCGACCCGCTTCTGCGTCGCCGCCTCGCCGCTGGTCAGGTCGAAGAAACGCAGCGGCTCGGCGATGATGTCCACCACACGCCAGCGCGGATTAAGCGAGGCGTAGGGATCCTGAAAGATCATCTGCATCTTCCGGCGGATCGGCACCATCTGCTTGCGCGTCAGGCCGGCGATGTTCTGCCCCTCGAACTGCAGCGCGCCGCGCGTCGGCGTGTAGAGGCCGACGACCAGCCGCGCCACGGTCGACTTGCCGCAACCCGACTCGCCGACGAGCGAGAAGGTGCGCCCCTTCTGGATCTCGAAGGAGACGCCGTCCACGGCCTTCAATATCTGGCGCGGCGCGCCTTCGATGACGCGGTTCAGGAAGGGCGGCGACACATCGAAATAGCGCGCCAGGTCATGTGCCTTCAGCACCGGTTCCGTGCCGGTCGCCGCCGGCTGCTTCAGGGCGGCGTCAGCCATGGACCGCCTCCTTCTCGTAAAGCCAGCAGGCGGCGCGCGTCTGCTCCACCTGGATCAGTTCCGGGCGGTCGACGAAGCATTTGTCGAACGCCTTCGGGCAGCGCGGGTTGAAGGCGCAGCCGCGTGGAATATCGGTCAGGCGCGGCATGGAACCGTCAATCTGGGTCAGCTTCTCGGTATCGTGGCCGATGGTCGGGATCGAGCCCATCAGCCCGTGCGTGTAGGGGTGCTTGGCATGCTTGATGACGTCGCGCACCGGGCCGATCTCCGCGATGCGGCCGGCATACATGACGGCCACCCGGTCCGCCGTCTCGGCGATCACGCCCATATCGTGGGTGATGATGATGACGCCGACATTGCGCTCCTTGCAGAGCTTGCGGATCAGATCGAGGATCTGCGCCTGGATCGACACATCGAGCGCGGTGGTCGGCTCGTCGGCGATCACCAGCTTCGGATTCACCGCCAGCGCGAGCGCGATCACCACGCGCTGGCGCATGCCGCCGGAGAATTGGTGCGGATACTGGTCGACCCGCCGCTCCGGCGCGGGAATGCCGACATCGGCCAGCAATTCCACAGCGCGCCGGCGCGCCTGGCTCTCGCTCATGTCGGTATGGGTCTGGATCGTCTCGACCAGCTGCCGGCCGATGGAATAGAGCGGGTTCAGGCTGGTCAGCGGATCCTGGAAGATCGCGCCGATCTTGCGCCCGCGAATCTGCCGCATCTTCTCATAGGGCAGATTGTCGATGCGCTGGCCTTCCAGGCTGATGCTGCCGGCGGCGATCCGCCCCGGCGGCTCCAGCAGGCCGATCACGGCGGCCCCGGTGAGGGATTTGCCGGCGCCGGATTCACCCACCACGCCCAGCACCTCGCCCGGCATGATGTCGAAGCTGATATCGTCCACGGCGGTCAGCACGCCGCGCCGGGTGGGGAACTCGATGCGGAGGTTCTTCACCTCCAGCAACGGCTTGGTATCGCTCTGAATAGCCATGTATCGGGCCCTACCGGAGCTTCGGATTGAGGGCGTCGCGCAGCCAGTCGCCCAGCAGATTGACGGCCAGCACCAGCACGGCGAGCGCAGCGCCCGGGAAAATCGTGATCCACCAGGAACCGGAGAACAGATAGTCGCTGCCGACATTGATCAGCGTGCCCAGCGAGGGCTCGGTCGGCGGCACGCCCACGCCCAGGAAGGACAGGGTCGCCTCGGTCAGCACGGCGCTGGCGAGGCCCAGCGTGGCGATGACCAGGATCGGCCCCATCACGTTCGGCAGCACATGGCGCAGCATGATCAGCGCCGGATGCAGGCCGATAACGCGCGCCGCCTGCACATATTCCTTGTTCTTCTCCACCAGGCAGGAGCCGCGCACGGTGCGCGCGAACTGCACCCAGTTGGCGAAGGCGATGGACAGCACCAGCACCACCAGCGCCAATTGTTCATGCACGCCGCGCGGCAGCACCGAGCGGGTGAAGCCGTCGATCAGCAGCACGATCAGGATGGCCGGAAAGCTGAGCTGCACATCGGCGATGCGCATGATGATGGCATCGGTCTTGCCGCCGACATAGCCGGCGACCATGCCCAGCACGATGCCCAGAACCATCGCCAGCAGCACCGAAAGGAAGCCCACCGTCAGCGACACCCGCGCGCCGAACATGATGGTGGACAGCACGTCGCGGCCCTGATCGTCGGTGCCGAGCAGGAATCGAGGGTCGCCCCCCGCCTCCCAGACCGGCGGCTTGAAGCCGTCCATCAGGTTCAGCGTCATCACGTCATAGGTGTTGTGCGGCGCAACCCACGGGGCCAGGAAGGCCAGCAGGAAATACAGCACCGTCACCGCGAAGGCGACCATGATGACCGGCGAATGCCGGAAGCTGTAGAACACGTCGCCGTCGAAGAAGCGGCGCAGCCCGTCGGCAAAGCGGAACCACAGGCTGCGGGTGACGATGATGTCGTCGGTGGAGTCAGTCATCGGGGCGCTCCTCCTCAATGACCGCCGCCGCTGCGCTCGACGCGCAGACGCGGATCAACGGCGTAATACAGCAGATCGACCATCAGGTTGATGACCACGAAGATGAAGGCGACCAGGCACAGATAGGCCGCCATCACCGGAATATCGGCGAACTGAATCGCCTGCAGGAACAACAGCCCCATCCCCGGCCACTGGAACACGGTCTCGGTGATGATGGCGAAGGCGATCAGCGAGCCGATCTGCAGGCCGGTGATGGTGATGACCGGCACCATGGTGTTCTTCAGCGCATGGCCGAAATGCACCGCCCGGTTGCTGAGGCCGCGGGCGCGCGCGAATTTGATGTAGTCGGTGCGCAGCACCTCCATCATCTCGGCGCGCACCAGGCGCATGATCAGCGTCAGCTGGAACAGGCACAGCGTGACGGCCGGCATGATGATCGACTTCCAGCCGGCGACGGTGAGGAAATTGGTGCTCCACCAGCCGATCTGCACCGTGTCGCCGCGCCCGAAGGAGGGCAGCCAGCCAAGCCAGACGGCGAAGATCAGGATCAGCATGATGCCGATCAGGAAGGTGGGCAGCGAAATACCGATCAACGACAGGGTCAGCAGCACCTTGCTGCCGAAACCGTGCCGGTGCAGGCCGGTATAGACGCCCAGCGGCAGGCCGATCACCAGCGCCAGCACGGCGGCCACGAACACCAGCTCCAGCGTTGCCGGCAAGCGGGTGGCGATAACGTCGGAAACCGGCCGGCTGAGCCGATAGGAGACGCCGAAATCGCCCTGCACCGCATTGCCGATGAAACGCGCGAACTGGATCGGGAAGGGATCGTTGAGGCCAAGCTGGACGCGCAGCGCCTCGCGTTGCTCCGCCGTCGCTTCCTGGCCGACCATGTTGTTTACAGGGTCGCCGACGAAATTGAAGAGCGAGAAGGAGATAAAGGCGACTGCCAGCATCACGATAAGCGATTGCAGCAATCGTCGAATAATAAATGCGAACATTCCGCCTGCGTATCCGAAGTCGGAGGACGTTGGGACCGGTAATGAAAATCGGACGGCCCGGACAGGAGTGCCCGGGCCGTTCCAGATGTTCGCCTGCCGTCTTACTTCATCATGACGTAGTGCAGGTCAACGTCGTTCTGCGGACGCTGTTTGACCTCGGCGACCGTGTTGGCGACGCCCCAGGCCAGCGCCTGCTGATGCAGCGGCAGATGCCCGAAATCCTCCTTATGGATTTTCATGGCTTCGCTGATCATCGCGTTGCGCTTCTCCTGGTTCGTCTCGACCCGGATCAGGTCGGTCAGCTCCTCGACGCGCGCATTCTTGTACTTGCCGGAGTTCCAGGTGCCCTGGCCCGCGCCATCCATCGTGATAATGTTTTCCAGCATGTTCAGCGCGTCATAGCTGCCCGGGGTCCAGCCCAGCATGTAGAAGCTGGTGTTGTTGCCCTGCTTCGCGCCGATCTTGTCGAAATGCAGCGACTTGGTCTGGGCGTTCAGCTTGATGTCCACGCCGATGCGCTTGATCATCGGCACGACCGCCAGGCAGATCGCCTCGTCATTGACATAGCGGTCGTTCGGGCAGTCCAGCGTGACCGGGAAGCCGTTCGGATAGCCGGCTTCCGCCAGCAGCTTCTTGGCGGCTTCCGGATCGTACGGATAGCGATCGTTCAGCGCCTTGTCGAAGCCGTTGATGCCCGGGGCGATCATCAGCCCGGTATTGGCCGAGGCGCCGCGCATGACGACGCGCTTGATCGCCTCCATGTCGACGGCCTGGTAGAAGGCCTGGCGGACGCGCTTGTCCTTGAACGGGTTCTTGCCCGTGCCCGGCATGTCCAGCAACTCGTCGCGCCACTGGTCGAAGCCGAGGAAGATGGTGCGCAACTCCGGCCCCTGCAGGACCTTGGCGTTGCTGGAATTGTTGATGCGCTGCACGTCCTGCAGCGGCACCGGATACATGACGTCGATCTCGCCGGACAGCAGGGCGGCCACGCGGGTCGCGTCATTGCTGATCGGCGTGAAGACCGCCTTGGTCAGGTTATGCGCCGGCTTGCCCCACCATTCGGCATAAGGCACGACTTCCAGCTTGGTGTCGGGAACCCAGGAGACCAGCTTGAACGCGCCGGTGCCGTTGGTGTTCAAATTGGCGTAGGTCTTGGCCGTGCTGCCGCGCTCCACCGTGGTCGTGTTGTTCTTCTCCGACCACTCCTTATCCATGATGAAGAAGTTCGGCATGTTCAGCAGCAGGATCGGGTCCGGGCCGCCGGTGACGATCTCGATCTCGTGATCGCTGATCTTCTTGATCTCTTTGATCGTGTTGACGGCGAAGCTCATCTCCGACTGCGGCTGCTTGATACGCTCGTAGCTGAACAGCACATCGTCGGCGGTGAAGGCGCTGCCATCGTGGAACTTCACGCCCTGGCGCAGCTTGAAGCGCCATGTGGTCGGGTTGACCTGCTCCCACTCCGTCGCCAGCGCCGGATGAAGCGACAGGTCCCACGCGCGGTGGACCAGGCCTTCATAGATATTGCTCTTCATCGTGTTGGTCGGACCCTCATTATTGATGTGAGGATCGAGACCGAGAATATCGCCCGTGGTCGCATAGCGGAGCGTCTTCGCATCCGCCGCGCCGCCGAGCGCGACCACACCGGCCAAAATGGCCGCCCCAAAAAGCTTGCGCATCCCTGCATTTTCCTTCTTCTAGCTTCCCCGGCTCCTATGGCTTCGCCATCGGCGGGGTGTTCTGCCCGAAACAAACTTGGTCATTCTGCCAAAGTTGCTGCTTCGGGTGTAGCGTTCTTTCCGTCGACACGCAATTCGATTCGCCGCTGCACTTGCGCCAAACCCGCAGTTTCCCTGGAGATTACGGCTAAAGTCCGGAATTCTTTTGCACTGCGATATGGCGGCAGCACGCATCAGATGCGACGCGGAGGCCGGTTGCGCCGAGGCCGGTTCCGCGCTACCCCGACTTGCCCCTTGCCACGAGAGAGCCGATTCCATGGATGTGATCAATTATTTCTCCGCCGATTATCAGGCCGCCCGCGCCAAGTTTCTGGAAGCCGCCAGCCAGGCCGGGCTGACGGTGGAAAACCACCAGAACCCGATGAAGGGGCCGGATGGCGGCGCGCTCTTTACCGATGTGGCGATCTGGGGCGACCCGAAGGCCGAGCGCGTGCTGCTCGCCAATTCCGCCACCCACGGCGCGGAAGGCTTCTGCGGCTCGGGGGCGATGGTCGGCTGGCTGCGCAGCGGCGCCTGGCGCGCGGTGCCGAAGAATGTGAAGGTGGTGCTGGTCCACGCCATCAATCCCTATGGCTTCGCCTGGCTGCGCCGGGTGAACGAGGACAATGTCGATCTGAACCGCAATTTCGTCGACCACAATGCCGGCTACCCGGAAAACCCCGATTACGACGCCCTGCACCCGGTGATCTTCCCCGAAAGCTGGGGCCCTGACAGCATGACCAAAATGCAGACCGCCTTCGACGCCTATAAGGCCAAGCACGGTGCCTTCGCCCTCCAGAAGGCGATCAGCCAGGGACAGTACGGCCATGCCGACGGCGTGTTCCATGGCGGCAACAAACCGACCTGGTCAAACCTCACCTTCCGCCGCATCCTGGAAAACCATGTACTGGGCGCGAAACATGTCGGCTTCATCGATTATCACACCGGCCTCGGCCAGTACGGCGCCGCCGACCTGATCGCCAGCGGCGAGCGCGGCTCGCCAGAGCTGGAACGCTGCTTCGCCTGGTACCAGAACGGCGTCAGCTCCTCGGCGCTGGGCAATTCCACCTCGCCGTCCCTGTTCGGCGTCATCAAGACCGCCGTTGTCGATATTCTGCAGGACGCGCAGGTGACCTCCATGACCGCGGAATACGGCACCTATTCCGTGCCGACCGTCATGGGCGCGGTGATCGCCGATAATTGGGTGCATCTGCGCGGCGATCTCGATTCGCCGCAGGGCAAGGAGATCAAGGCCCAGACCCGCAAGGCCTTCTACCCCGACGAGGATGACTGGAAGGAGCTGGTCTATCTGCGCTCCCGCCAGATCATGCAGCGCGCCGTGAACGGGCTGGCGACGGCTTAGGCGCCCGCGGAGCGCCCGGCGATCCCAGGCGTGAGCGTCTCGAAGCATAGGGCCGCCAGCTCCAAGATGCTCTTCCCGCCCCGATCCGCTATCCTGCCGGCATGACACCCAACCCCACCACCCGCGCGACCGTGCGCGCGCCGGAGATCGACCGGCCCGGCATCGACTGGCTCAACGTCCCGGCCCCGCTGTCGCTGGCAAGCCTGCGCGGGCGGCTGGCGATCCTGGATTTCTGGACCTTCTGCTGCATCAACTGCATCCATATCCTGCCGACCCTGAAGCGGGTCGAGCAGGCCTTTCCCGAGGATGTCGTGGTGATCGGCGTGCATTCGCCGAAATTCGCCGCCGAGCGCGATGTGGCGAATGTGCGCCACGCCCTGGCCCGCTATGGGATCGCGCATCCGGTGGCGCACGACCCGGATTTCCAGCTCTGGCAGCAATACGCCGTGCGGGCCTGGCCGACGCTGGTGTTCGTATCGCCCGACGGCTATGTGATCGGCCAGCATTCCGGCGAGCCCGATCCCGAGCGGCTGATGGAGGTGGTCGGGCAGGCGGTGAAGGATTACCGCCGCAATGGCGCGATGCAGCCGCGCCCGCTGGCGCTGACGCCGGAACCGGCCGCGCATTCCCGCTTCTCCTTTCCCGGCAAGATCAAACCGCTACCGACCGAGAGCGGCGATCCGATCTGGATGCTGGCCGATGCCGGGCATCACCAGATCGTGCTGCTGGACGATGCCGGCCGCGATATCGCCCGCTTCGGCAGCGGCCGCCCCGGCTTTAATGACGGCCCGTCCGACGGCGCGCGGTTTCGCGACCCGCAGGGGCTGGCGGCCGATGCGCAGGCGATCTACGTGGCCGATACCGGCAACCACGCGATTCGCCGGATCGACCGCCTGACCGGCCAGGTCGCCACCCTGGCGGGCACCGGGCGGCGCGGCTATGTGCTGCAAAGCGCGGTGCCGCTGGCCGATGCCGAGCTGGCCTCGCCCTGGGACATGACCCTGGCCGGCGACACGCTGTATTTCGCCAATGCCGGCACGCACCAGTTGGGCTATCTGGATTTCGCCCGCGCCGAGATCGTGCGGCTGGCCGGCAGCGGTGCTGAAAACATCCATGACGGCCCGGCCGGCGAGGCGGCGCTGGCGCAGCCCAGCGGCCTCGCCCTGTCGCCCGGCGGCGGGGCGCTGTATTTCGCCGACAGCGAGACCTCCTCGGTCCGCGCCGTGCTCAGCGACGAGGACGGCCCGCGCGTCGAAACCCTGGTCGGCAAGGGGCTGTTCGAGTTCGGCCACGCCAACGGCCCGTTCGAGGAATCCCGCCTGCAACACGCGCTGGGCCTCGATTGGTGGCCGGATGCCGGCCCCGAGGGCGGTCTGCTGGTCGCCGACAGCTACAACAACGCCCTGCGGGTGCTGGATTTCGCCACCCGCACCGTGCGCGATTTGGATGACGGCTTCGACTGCCACGACCCGGTCTGCTATCCCCTCGCCGAACCCGCCGGCGTCACGCTCGCCGGCGAGGACCGGCTGCTGGTCAGCGACACCAACAATCACCGCATCATGGAATATCGCCCCGCCCTGCGCCGCTACCGCACCTGGGCGGCGTAAGGCCTTGCGGCTAAGCACTCGATTTCTTACTTTTATAGGTAAGAATTAGGAGCCGAACATGCGCATTACCTCGAAGGGACAAGTCACTATTCCGGCCGACATACGGGAAAAGGCCGGGCTGCTGCCGAACACCGAGGTCGAATTCGAGTTCGATGGCAAGATCGTGCGCATCCAACACGCCCGGAGCCCCAAAAAGCAGGGACGCGGCGCGCGACTGGTGGCGCATTTGCGCGGACGCGGGGATGTGACGATGAGCACCGACGAGATCATGGCCCTGACCCGCGCCGACTGAGATGACCGCAATCCTGGTCGACAGCAATGTCCTGCTGGACATCATGACCGAGGATGCGCACTGGTACCGCTGGTCTTCCCAGGCGCTGGAACAGGCCGCCGACAATGCGCGGCTGGTCATCAACCCGATCATCTATGCCGAGATTTCGGTACGCTATTCCACCATTGAGGCTTTGGATGCGGCACTGCCGAAATCGCTGATCGAGCGCGAAGCCATGCCTTACGAAGCGGCGTTTCTGGCTGTGAAAGCCTTCATGATCTATCGGCAGCGAGGTGGGACAAGACAGGCCCCGTTGCCCGACTTCTTCATCGGCGCCCATGCCGCCATCGCCGGCTATCGGCTGATCACCCGCGATGCGGCGCGTTATCGAACCTATTTCCCTAAGCTCGATCTGATCGCGCCCAACCAATCCCGGCCTTAAAACCAGACCAGCCATGCAGTGCGTTCGGGCACTCCGCCATTGACGCGCTGAGGGGCGGACAGCCACAATTCGCCAAGTAGTCAGCGGCGATGACATTTTGATGTCAGCGGGCAGGCTGCGCTTTCGCTATTTCCAGAGGATTGACCCCATGACCTTCGTGCCGAATTCCGCGAGCGCTCGCGACATCGCGCATCATCTGCATCCCTACACCAACCTCAAGGTGCACGAGACGGAAGGTCCGCTGGTCATCACCCGAGGTAAGGGCGTCTACGTCTATGACGAGGACGGCAAGGATTATCTGGAGGCGATGGCCGGCCTGTGGAGCGCCTCGCTGGGCTTCTCCGAGCCGCGCCTTGTCGACGCCGCCGTGAAGCAGCTGAAGGAGCTGCCCTACTACCACACCTTCACGCACAAATCGCACCTGCCCAGCATCGACCTGGCCGAGAAGCTGAAGTCTGTCGCCCCGGTGCCGATGTCGAAGGTGATCTTCCAGAATTCCGGTTCCGAGGCGAACGACACGGTCGTGAAGCTGGTGTGGTACTACCACAACGCCATCGGCAAGCCGGAGAAGAAGAAGATCATCAGCCGGATCAAGGCCTATCACGGCGTCACCGTCGCCTCGGCCAGCCTGACCGGCCTGCCGAACAACCATCGCGACTTCGACCTGCCGATCGCCAATATCCTGCATGCCGACTGCCCGCATTACTACCGCTTCGCCCAGGACGGCGAGTCGGAAGAGGATTTCGCCACCCGCCTGGCCGACAACCTCGAAAAGCTGATCCTGAAGGAAGGCCCGGAGACGGTCGGCGGCTTCATCGCCGAGCCGATCATGGGCGCCGGCGGCGTCATCGTGCCGCCGAAGACCTATTTTGAGAAAATCCAGGCCGTCCTGCAGAAATACGACGTGCTGTTCATCGTCGACGAGGTGATCTGCGGCTTCGGGCGCACCGGCAATTACTGGGGTAGCCAGACCTTCGATCTGAAGCCGGACATGCTGTCCTGCGCCAAGGCGCTCTCCTCCAGCTACCTGCCGATCTCGGCGGTGATGGTGAATGAGAAGGTCTACCAGGCGATGGTCGTCGAATCCGAGAAGATCGGCGTGTTCGGCCATGGCTACACCTATTCCGGCCACCCGGTCTGCGCCGCGGTCGCGCTGGAAACGCTGAAGATCTACGAAGAGCGCAACATCGTCGAGCATGTGCAGCAGGTTGGCCCGCGCATGCAGGCGGGTCTGCGCAAGTTCCTCGACCATCCGCTGGTCGGCGAGGTGCGCGGCACCGGCCTGATCGGCGCGGTGGAGATGGTGCAGGATAAGAAGAGCCGCGCCTCCTTCGACCCCAAGCTGGGCCTGGGCGCGAAACTGGCGAAGATTGCGCAGGCCAATGGCCTGATCGTCCGCGCCATCGGCGATTCCATCGCCTTCACCCCGCCGCTGGTCATCACCGAGGCGGAGATCGACGACATGCTCGCCCGCATGAAGAAGTCGCTCGACGAAGCGCTGGCCTGGCTCGACGAGCAGGGCGTCGCCCACTCCTGAGCGTCGCCGGAATAACGGCCATCAGGGCCCCGTCCACGGACGGGGCCCTTTTGTTTTTACCGGCCCGCCATACCCTTCGAGACGCCTGCAGCGCAGGCTCCTCAGGATGAGGGCATTATGGGATTACCGCCGCTGCCCCTCATATTGCCGTCATCTCGGATAACCGGCGGCACGACTTGGTGACCCTCATGCTGAGGAG
>NZ_LPXN01000180.1 GCF_001618175.1 Oceanibaculum pacificum
ACAAGGCCGGGGGTGACGGTCAGAATAGGCTGCTAGCTTCAGGGGCAATGCCGGTCCCGCTGCTGCCGTCCGCCAGGGCGCGTCTCGAAGCATGGGGCCGCTGGAGGTCTACGCTGCTTTCCGCCGGCGGCGGATCAGGGTGAGGATTTCCGAGGCGGCGTGCGGGATGTTGGTGCCGGGGCCGTAGATCGCCGAGACGCCGTTCTGCATCAGGAAGTCGTAATCCTGCGGCGGGATGACGCCGCCGCACACGATCATGACGTCGCCCCCGCCCATCTGGTCCAGGGCGGCGCGCAGTTCCGGCACCAGCGTCTTGTGGCCGGCGGCCTGGCTGGACACGCCGACGACATGCACGTCATTCTCGATGGCCTGGCGCGCGGCTTCCTCCGGGGTCTGGAACAGCGGCCCGATATCGACGTCGAAGCCGATATCGGCGAAGGCGGTGGCGATCACCTTGGCCCCGCGATCGTGCCCGTCCTGGCCCAGCTTCACCACCAGCAGGCGCGGCCGGCGGCCTTCCTCGGCGGCGAAATCGTCGGTCTCCTTCTGGATTCGCTTGAAGCCGTCATCATCGTCATAGGCCGAGCCATAGACGCCGCTGATCGAGCGGATGACGGCGCGGTGGCGGGTGAACACCTTCTCCATCGCGTCCGACATTTCGCCGACGGTGGCGCGGGCGCGCGCCGCATCGACGCAGGCGGCCAGCAGATTGCCCTTGCCGGTCCGGGCGACCTGGGCGATGGCGTCCAGCGCCGTGCGGGTGGCGGCCTCGTCGCGGTTGTCGCGGATTTTCTTCAAGCGGGCGACCTGCTGCTCGCGCACCGAGGCGTTGTCGATGTCGAGAAACTCGATCTCCTCGTCCTTGTCGGCGCGGTACTTGTTCACGCCGACGACGGTCTCCTCGCCCCGGTCGATGCGGGCCTGGCGGCGGGCGGCGGCCTCCTCGATGCGCAGCTTCGGCATGCCGCTATCGACCGCCTTGGTCATGCCGCCCAGTTCCTCGACCTCGCCGATCAGCTTGCGCGCCTCGGCGGCGAGGCTGGCGGTCAGGCTCTCGACGTAATAGCTGCCGGCCAGCGGGTCGATGACCTGCGGAATGCCGGTCTCCTCGGCGATGATGAGCTGGGTGTTGCGGGCGATGCGGGCGGAAAACCGGGTCGGCAGGGCGACCGCCTCGTCCAGCGCGTTGGTGTGCAGCGACTGCGTGCCGCCCAGCACGGCGGCCATCGCCTCCACCGTGGTGCGCACGACGTTGTTGTAGACGTCCTGCGCCGTCAGGCTGACGCCCGATGTCTGGCAATGGGTGCGCAGCGCCAGGCTCAGCGGGTTCTTCGGCTCGAACTGGCGCATCAGCTCGGCCCACAGCAGGCGGGCGGCGCGCAGCTTGGCGATCTCCATGAAGAAATTCATGCCGATGCCGAAGAAGAAGGACAGGCGCGGCGCGAATTCGTCGACATGCAGCCCCTTGGCCTGGGCGGCGCGGACATATTCCAGCCCGTCGGCCAGGGTGAAGGCCAGCTCCTGCACGGCGGTCGCGCCGGCCTCCTGCATGTGGTAGCCGGAGATCGAGATCGAGTTGAATTTCGGCATGTTCTTCGCCGTGTACTCGATGATGTCGGCGACGATCCGCATCGAGGGTTCCGGCGGGTAGATATAGGTGTTGCGGACCATGAACTCCTTCAGGATGTCGTTCTGGATGGTCCCCGACAGCTTGGCGATCGGCGCGCCCTGTTCCTCGCCGGCCACGATGTAGCAGGCCATGATCGGCAGCACCGCGCCGTTCATCGTCATCGACACGCTCATGGTGTCAAGCGGGATGCCGTCGAACAGGATCTTCATGTCCTCGACGGAATCGATCGCCACGCCCGCCTTGCCGACATCGCCAACGACGCGCGGATGGTCGCTGTCGTAGCCGCGATGGGTGGCGAGGTCGAAGGCGACCGACAGGCCCTTCTGGCCCGCTTGCAGATTCTGCCGGTAGAAGGCGTTGGATTCCTCGGCTGTGGAGAAGCCGGCATATTGCCGGATGGTCCAGGGCCGGTTGGCGTACATGGTGCCGCGCGGGCCGCGCAGATAGGGCGCGAAGCCCGGCAGGCCGGCCATCTGCTCCTCAAGCCCTTCCAGATCGGCGGCGGTATAGAGCGGCTTCACGCGGATGCCCTCCGGCGTGATCCAGTCCAGCGCCTCCAGCGGCTGATCCTTCAGCTCCTTCTGGGCGAGCGCCTTCCAGTCCTCCAGTGTCTTCTTCGGGAAGTCCACCATCACGATTCCCTCATATTATTTGCGGCGCAGTATATCGTTTCCGGGGGTAAAAGGTAAACGCACCGTGCCATGCCATATGGGTCGACCGGTCATGCCGGTCAAAGAGGCTACGTTTTAGCAACCGCTGGTCGAACAATTCTGGGTTGAAAAACGCAAGGTTGTGCATTGACTTGCCATCCGTCAGAGTACCCCTACGATTGTGTGCGAGCCGGGAAATTCCCGGCAATTGGTGGGGCAGCGTGTAAACCACGCTAACAAGAAGAGACAAGAGACCCGAGCATGACGGAGCGGGCTAAGAGGGCGATCGCGCGTATCGCCGACGTGACGCAGGCGCATCGAAGCAGCCGCCGGATCCGCCGCAACGTGAAGGTATCCGGGCGGCGCACCAGCGTCAGCCTGGAAGTTGCGGTATGGGACGCGCTGGCGGAAATCTGCACGCGCGAGGACATGACGATCGATCTGCTGTGCGACGCCATCGAGGCGCGCCGGCGCAGCGCCAGCCTGGCTTCGGCGCTGCGCATTTTCGCGCTGGTCTATTTCCGCGTGCTGGAACAGCGGCTGTACCCGCGGCCGAAAGCGGCGGCGGGCGGCCTGCGCGAGGGGCGGGTGCAGGCGGGCTTTCCGGCGGTGCTGGAAAGCGCGCTCGATAGTTTCGATCAGGGCCGTCGCAGGGGCAGCGCCCGGGGCAATACGCCGGCTAACTCCACTCAGGCTAACTCCACTCAGGCTAACTCCACTCAGGCTAACTCCACTCAGGCTAACTCCACTCAGGCTAACTCCACTCAGGCTAACTCCACTCAGGCTAACTCCACTCAGGCTAACTCCACTCAGGCAAACTCCCAGGGCGATACGGGCGGCGATTCCGGGGGGCGGGACGGCGCCGGCGAACCGGTCTGCTAGGCAGTTTCCGTCGCCGGCTGGCGTTCCAGGATCGCCGCGACGAAGCCGTCCGTGCCGTGCCGCGCCGGGCTGAGGCGCAGATAGCCGCCGGCATCGGCGGCTTCCGGCATCGGCGCGTCCGGCAGCAGGCCGGGCCATGCCTCGGAGAGCGGCACCAGCCGGAACTCCGCATGGCCGGCCAGGAAGGCGGCGACCCGGTCCTCATTCTCCGCCGCCAGCAGCGAACAGGTGGCGTAGACCAGCCGGCCGCCCGGCCTGACCAGCCGCGCCGCGCTGTCCAGGATTTCCGATTGCAGGGCGGTCAGCTCCGCCAGGTCGATGCCGCCGCGGCCCCATTTGGCGTCCGGGTTGCGCCGCCAGGTGCCGGTGCCGGTGCAAGGCGCGTCGACCAGCACGCGGTCGAACTTGTCCTTGTGGCGCTTCACCCAGGGGTCGCGCTCGGTGGCCAGCGGCCGGCGCTCGATATTATGCGCGGCGGCGCGGCGCTGGCGCAGGGCCAGCCGCTCCAGCCGGCGGGCATTCACGTCGGCGGCGACGATGCGGCCCTTATTCTGCATCTGGGCTGCCAGCGCCAGCGTCTTGCCGCCGGCCCCGGCGCAGAAATCCACCACCTGCATGCCGGGTACCGCGCCGACCAGCAGGGCCAGGAGCTGCGAGCCTTCGTCCTGCACCTCGACCAGGCCGCTCTTCAGCGCCTTGGTGCCGCCCAGCGCCGGCCGGCCGGACAGACGCAGGCCGATGGGCGAATACAGGGACGGCTTGGCGAAGATGCCGTCCTCGGCCAGGGCGGCGATGGCCTCCTCGCGCGTGCCGACCAGCGTGTTCACGCGCAAATCGGTCGCGGCCTCCTTGTTCAGCGCCGCCATCTCCTCCAGGAAGCGCTCGCCGAGCGCCGCGCGCAACCCGGCCTCGGCCCAGCCGGGGCATTCGCCCCGCACGGCTTCCGGCATGTCGGGATGGTCCAGGGACTGGCCGGCCAGCCGGTCGGCCAGCACCGATTCCGGCTTTTCCAGCGGCTGCTGGTTATAGTGATAGCCGTCGAACAGCGCGCGCAGCTGCTTGGCGTCCATCCGCTCGACCAGCAGCAGATAGGCGATCATCAGCGTGCGCGGCCGCGGCTTGGAGCGGGCATGGTCGAGCCACCAGTTGATCCGCGCGCGGTTGCGGTAGGTGCCGTAGATCATGGCGGCTATGGCGGTGCGGTCCTTGCTGCCGATATAGCGGCGCTGGCGCAGATAGTCGCCCAGCACCGAATCGGCCGGGGCCAGCGTGTCGCCGGCGCGGATGATCTCCAGCACCTCGATGGCGGCGGTAATGCGGGCGCCTGGGGTCACGCCGTCACCACGCGAAGGCGGGCACGGCCGCCGTCGGCCGTTCGCCATAGCGGGCATAGAGCGCGTCCAGCTTCGCGGTGTCCGGCACGCCGCCCATGGTGATGTCCAGCAGGTTGCAATGGATGCCGCCGGCGACCAGCAGCGTGCCCGTGCCTTGGGCGCGGCCACCGCGCACATCGGTCTCCAGATTGTCGCCGACCGCCAGGATGCGGCTGCGATCCGCGATGCCCAGCAGCTTCAGGCAGCGTTCGTAGACCGGCGCGTGCGGCTTGCCGTAATGCTGCACCCGGCCGCCCATCGCCTCGTAGCGCGCGCCGATGGAGCCGGCGCAGAGATGGCGTTCGCCCTCGTGCAGCACTTCCAGGTCGGGGTTGGCGCACAGCATCGGCAGGCCGCGATCCAGGCTGCGGCCGAGCATATCGTCATACATCTCGATGGTGTCGGTGCCCTCTTGCGGGCCGTTGGCCAGCACGAAATCGGCGGCGTCCACGCTGTCGACCTGCTCGAGAGCCAAACCGTCGAGCAGGCCGGAGAAGCGCCGCCCGCCGGTATCGATGAAGCGGTGGCCCAGGCCCCGGTGGAAATCGTCAGCCCGGTCGCGCAGCGCGATGAAGGTTTCCTCGCCGGAGGTATGCACCTCGTCATACAGATGGCGCGCAATGCCCAGGCCCGACAGCCGGTCGACCAGCACGGTGGCGCGGCGCGGCGCGTTGGACAGCACCAGGATCCGCTTGCCGGCGGCCTTCAGCCGTTCCAGGCAGTCGACCACCCCGGGATAGGCCTTGCCGCCGTCATACAGCACGCCCCAGACATCGAGGATGAAGCCGTCATATTGCTCGGCGATGGCGCCGACGCCGGACAGCAGCGGAACGGGGGTGGGGGCGATGGTGGACATAGGACTCCGAACTCGAAAAGGAAGGACAAGGTCAGCGGGCGGATTTGCCGTCGATCTGCGGTCCGCCGAACAGATAGCCCTGGCCGAAATCGACCGGATGGTCGAGCAGGCGAAGCAATAGCGCCTCGCTCTCCACCTTGTCGACGATCAGATCGATGGCGACACGGTCGAGCGCGCCTTTCAGCAGCCCGACATCGAGCAGCGACGGCTCGTGCTCGGCATAGGACAGCAGCAGTCCGGCATCGACCTTCAGATATTTGAAGCCCAGGGCGGCATATTCCTCCGGGTCGATATCGAGGTCGCCGACATGGTCGAGCGAGAAGCGGAAGCCGGCGGCGGCCATGGCCAGCAGGTTCTCGCGCGCCGGATCGTCGGCCGCCGGAAAGCCGTTCTGGCTGAATTCGAACACCACGGATTGCGCCAGCGAGGCGTTGGCATTCAGGAATTCCAGGAACTGCTTGAAAAAGCCGGCATCGGCCAGCGACCGGGTGGAGATATTGCAGAAGAACCGGCTGTCCGGCGTCGGCAGCCGGTGCCGGCGGATATGCTGCACCAGGCGGAACAGCGTCATATTGTCGATGGTGCCGATCAGCCCTTCTTCCTCGGCCAGCCCGATATAATGCTCCGGCGTGATCAGCAGCCCGCTCTTGGTGCGGATGCGCGACAGGCATTCGTAATGCATCACCCGGCGCTGCGGCAGGGTGACGATGGGCTGCATCATCAGCTCGATGCGGTTGTTGCGCAGGCCCTCGCGGACGATTTCCAATATCTCGCGCGGGCTCAGCATCGGGTCGTCGCCCTCGCGCCCGGTGCCGGCCAGGATGGCCTGGCGGGTGCGCTGCTTGGGCGGCAGGATTTCAGCCGGCGTCGCTGCCGCATCGTCGGCGGGCAGGGGCGCCTCGCCTTCCTCCTGGCGCTTGGTCCACAGCTCCTCGATCAGGCTTTGCAGCACGCGGACCTCGGCGACCACCTCGTTCAGGTCGCGGCTGGCCGGCACGTCGACCGTCGGCGCGCCCTCCATCTCCTCCAGCTTTTGCAGCGCGATCTCGATACCGCTGCGCAGCGCCCTCACCTCGCGGGTGACGGCGGCAAGCTGGCGCGCCTGCCGCCCGGCCCGCGCGCGCTGCGCCAGCGCCAGATGCAGCATGCCGCCGACCAGCGCGACCAGCACCGCCGCCAGCATGAACAGCGGCACCGGGTCGATCAGCATGCCCAGCAGCCCAGGCCCGAGCAGCAGCACCGCCGCCGCCAGGCCAAGATAGAGCAGCGCTATGAGGAGATGCAGGAATATCGCTCGCGTTCCTTGGCTTTGGCGTTACCGGCCGCCGTTCGACTCGACGCCCACCGCTTCGCTGACGGTCCGGAACCCGTCGGCGCGAAGCTGGGCGGCAAGCTCCCGCTTGAGGCGGGTCAGCAGGCCGGGGCCATGATAGACCAGTGCGGAGTAAAGCTGTACCAGCGACGCGCCGGCCTTGATCTTGGCATAGGCGTCCGCGCCCGAGGCGATGCCGCCGACGCCGATCAGCGGCAGCCGGCCGCCGGTCAGCCGGGAGAGCCAGCGCAGCATTTCGGTCGCGGGCTGCAACAGCGGCGCACCGCTGAGGCCGCCGGCCTCCTGGCGATGCGCCGAGCGCAGGCTTTCCGGCCGGGCGATAGTGGTGTTGGAGATGATCAGCCCGTCGACCGGGGCGGACAGCGCCACCTCGGCCACATCCTCGATCTGCTGCTCGTCCAAATCGGGGGCTACTTTCAGCAGCAGCGGCGGCGGGTTTGCGGCCATGACGGCGTCGCGTTCGGCGCGCACCGCGCGGGCCAGCGCCAGCAGCGGCTCGCGGCGCTGCAAGTCGCGCAGGCCCGGCGTGTTCGGGGAGGATACGTTGATCACCAGATAATCCGCCAGCGGGGCGAAGGCGCGCGCACCCAGCACATAATCGGCGACCGCGTCCGTGCTGTCCTTATTCTTGCCGATATTCGCGCCAACGATTCCGTTCCATCCCGTCTCCAGGCGGGATCGAACCGCTTCCAGACCCTGATTGTTGAACCCCATGCGATTGATCACCGCCCGGTCCTCGCTCAGGCGGAACAGCCTGGGCTTCGGGTTGCCTGCCTGCGGGTGCGGCGTGACCGTGCCGACTTCGGTAAAGCCGAAGCCAAGCCGCAGGATGGCCCGGAACGCCTCGGCATTCTTGTCGAATCCGGCGGCCAGCCCGACCGGATTGGCGAATTGCCGGCCCCAGACCTCGCTCGCCAGCGCCGGATCGTCCTCCATGTGCCCCGAGGGAACCAGGCCGGCGGCGAGCAGCCGGATGGTCGCGTCATGCGCCGTCTCGGGCGGCAGCAACCGCAGCAGGGGAAGCGCCAGGCCGGCCAGATCCATGCTCAATCCTTCTCAAGCGGCGGGAAGATATGCAGCCCGTCCGGCCCCAGCGGCAGCGGATCGACCCGCAGCACCTTGTCCAGCGGCAGCGGCGCGTAGAGATGCGGGAACAGCTGCCCGCCGCGCGCCGGCTCCCATTTCAGCGCGTCGCCCAGCAGCGCCGCCTGCACGGCGACCAGCAGCAGCCCGGCCTCGCCGGCGCGGTGCTTCGCCGCGCTGGCGATCACCTGATCGGCGGTGGAAAAATGGATGAACCCATCAGCCGCGTCATTGGCCGAGCCGGCATAGGCACCCGTCGCCTCGGCCGCTCGCCAGTCGACATTTCGCGCCATGGTGTAGATGATCTTCGTCGCCATCGGCGCGACAGTAGGTCAAACGGCCCGAGGCGGGCAAGGGCGGCATCGGCGCCGTCGTGGAAGGAGCCGGGTCCATGCACAAGGACATGATGAAAAGACGGTCCGCGGACGGCGGTTCCGAGGCGCTGGAGGCTGCCTTGGAGGCGGTGGAGGCGCTCGACAGCCTCGGGCTCGTCGTGGCGCCGGTCGACCCGACGGCGGCGATGGTCCGCGCCGGTGCGGCCAGCGGCGGCGTGCCGGACGAGCTGGCGGCGCGCATTTACCGAGCCATGTTGGCATGTGTTGACTGATGTGACATCGCGGCGCGCCCGGCATGTCTTGGCCTTGCCCGATATCCCGGTCTATGCTGGCGCAACAGAAAAGAAAATCGCCTTCAGGAGACTCTGGTTATGCAGGCTTACAGCTATGTGGACGGCAAATGGCACGACGGCAATCCGCCCGTGCTGGGGCCGCTCAGCCACGCCACCTGGCTGTCGGGCATCGTTTTCGACGGCGCGCGCGCCTTCGACGGCATGACGCCCGACCTGGATCTGCATTGCGACCGCTCGATCCGCTCGGCCAAGGCGCTCGGCCTGCAGCCGCCGCTGACCGCCGGCGAGGTCTATGAGCTGTGCCTGGAAGGCGTGCGCAAATTTTCCTCCGGGACGCAGCTCTATATCCGCCCGATGTTCTTCGCCGAGAGCGGCTGGATCGACCCCGACCCGGAAACCACGCGCTTCATGCTGTCGGTCTATGAATCGCCGATGCCGGACCCGACTGGCCGGTTCAACGCGATGATCTCGCCGTTCCGCCGTCCGACGCCGGAATCGGCTCCGACCGACGCCAAGGCCTCCTGCCTCTATCCGAACAGCGGCAAGGCGATGCGGCTGGCGCGCGAGAAAGGCTTCGAGAACGCCATTCTGCTCGACCAGATCGGCAATGTGGCGGAGTTCGCCACCTCCAACCTGTTCGCGGTGAAGGACGGCGCGGTCATCACCCCGGCGCCGAACGGCACCTTCCTGAACGGCATCACCCGCCAGCGCGTGATCAAGCTGCTGCGCGGCTCCGGCCTTGCGGTGCATGAGGCGCAACTGACGGTGAAGGATTTGATGGACGCCGACGAGGTGTTCTCCACCGGCAATTACGCCAAGGTGCAGCCTTGCACCGGCATCGACGGCCGCAGCCTGCAACCCGGCCCGGTCTACCAGCGCGCCCGCGAGCTGTATTGGGAGTTTGCCCACGGTAAGGGCAAGTAAGGCGGTGAGGGCGTCCTACAGCCCCGCCGCCAGCCGGATCGCGCGGCGATAGCCGTCCGGCAGGGGCAGGGCGTCGAGCGCGTCCAGAAGATCGAACAGGCCGACCTCCAGATGCTCGTGGCTGAAGCTGAGCGCGCCCAGATCGTGCTTCAGCCGGCAGAGATAGGCGACGATCACCACCTCCCGGTCGGCCGCCGCGATGTAATAATTCCAGCAATCCAGCAACGGGCCGATGGCGACGTCGAGATAAAGTTCCTCGAAGATTTCGCGGTGCAGGCAGGCGGCGGGCTGCTCGCCCGGTTCCAGCCGACCGCCGGGCAACTCCCATTCCTGGCGCTCGTTGCGCAGTAGGATCGCCTGCCCGCGATGCAGGATGACGCCCTTGACCGAAACGGGGAAAACCGGGCCGGGCATGGCTGCCTTTCTCAATTCGTGATGGCGGCCGCGCCGAAGCCGATCAGCAGCGCGCCGGCGAAGCGGTTGATCCAGGGCAGCGCTGCGTCGGGAATGCGCTTGCGCACCGCGCTCAGCCCGCCGGCCAGAATCAGCCACCAGGCGAACGAGCCGCTGAACACGCCGGCGACGATGGCCAGCGCCTGGCCGGTCTCGCCGCCGGCCTGCATCAGCCCCAGCCCGGCGAAGATGGCGATGAAGAACAGGATCGTCGTCGGATTGGCCAGCGTCAGCACGAAGGTCGTCGCCACATCGCCCGCCAGCCCGCCGAGTCGCACCTGCGGGGCCTGCCGCTCCGGGCCGAAATCGCCGACCACCAGAAGGGTGCGCACGCCCAGCAGGATCAGCACGAGGCCGCCGCTGATCTTCAGCGTCTCGTGCCAATAGACCAGGAAGTCGGTCAGCGCCGACAGGCCGAAGGCGGCGACCGCGCCATAGCTGGCGTCGGCCAGCGCCGCCCCCAGCCCGACCGCCAGGCCCGACGCGAAGCCGCCCTGCAGGGTGCGGCGCACGCACAGCGCGCCGATGGCGCCGACCGGGGCGGCGATGGCGAAGCCGATAGCCATCGCATTGAGGAAGAAGTCGGTTTCCATGGCGTCCGGTCTCATGTCGCGGGCACCCGTACACAGTGCCTGTGGAAAATGTTGATGGAACTGTGGATTAAAAGTAGGCTTAGATATTCGTCGGGAAAACTAAACTTGGATTAAAGTATGGCTTTCGATTCCGAAAGCGGATTGGACAAGGTTGGGTGGCAACTTTTGCGTGCATTGCAAGAGGATGCGCGCCTCTCCTTCAGTGAATTGGGGCGCAGGGTCGGTTTGTCCTCCCCCGCCATCGCCGAGCGGGTGCGGCGGATGGAGGATCTGGGAATCGTCAGCGGCTACCGGGCGACCATAGAGCCGACCCGGCTTGGCTTCCCGATGACCGCCTATATCAGCCTGAAGACCGCCGGCGACCATTATGCCCGCGTATCGCAGATGGCGCGCAGCCTGAGCGAGATCATCGAATGCCATCACATCACCGGGGAAGAAAGCTTCCTGATCAAGGTGCTGGTCTCCTCCACGGCGCATCTGGAGGCGGTGATCGCCCAGTTGCGCCAGTTCGGCCACACCAGCACCTCCATCGTGCTGTCCTCGCCGGTGAAGAGCAAGATGGTGCTTTCCGGTCCCAGCGTGCGCGTCGAGCCATGATAGGCTAGGGTCCGTCCCTCCCGTAACGTGCCTTTCGATTTCATGACCGGTCCCGCTTTCGATCCCGAGCTTATCGCCGCCGATCTCCTGTCCGGCGACCGCCGCGCCCTGGCGCGCGGCATCACGCTGGTCGAATCGACCCGCGACGATCACCGCCGCCTGGCCGAGACGTTGCTGGGCGCGGTGATGGCGCGTTCCGGCGATTCCATCCGGCTCGGCATTTCCGGCGTGCCGGGGGTCGGCAAATCCACCTTCATCGAGGCGTTCGGCGGCCATCTGATCGCCCAGGGCCACAGGGTCGCCGTGCTGGCGGTCGATCCCTCCTCGGCGCGCAGCCGCGGCTCGATCCTGGGCGACAAGACCCGCATGGAGCTGCTGGCGCGCAACCCGTCCGCCTTCATCCGGCCCTCGCCGGCGGCCGGCACGCTGGGCGGCGTGGCCCGGCGCACGCGCGAGGCCATGCTGCTGTGCGAGGCGGCGGGCTTCGATGTGGTGATCGTCGAGACGGTTGGCGTCGGCCAGTCGGAGACGGCGGTGGCCGACATGGTCGACATGTTCCTGCTGCTGCTGCTGCCGGCCGGCGGCGACGAGCTGCAGGGCATCAAGAAGGGCATCGTCGAGCTGGCCGACCTGATCGTCGTGAACAAGGCCGATGGCGAGCTGGACAAGGCGGCCAACCGGGCGGTCAGCGATTATCGCAACGCGCTGGCGCTGATCCGCGCCGGCTCGGCCCATTGGAAGCCGCCGGTGCTGCGCTGCTCCGCGCTGGAGGGCACGGGCATCGAGGATATCTGGCAGACCATCGGCAAATATCGCAACGCGATGGCGGCGGCCGGCCAGTTCCAGCGCCGCCGGGCGGAGCAGGCGCGGGCCTGGATGTGGAACGAGGTGCAGGAAAGCCTGATGCTGGCCCTGCGCCATCACCCGGCGGTGCGCGACGCCCTGCCGGAGCTGGAATCCCGCGTGCTGGCCGGCGACCTGCCGCCGGCCCTGGCGGCGCGCGATCTGGTGGCGCGTTTTCTCGGCAAAGATTCCGATCGGGACGGCTTGACGGGCTAGTCTGAAACCGCTACAAACCGCGCTCCCCGAGCCGGATTGCCGGCGCGGAACCCTATTCTTGGGGCCAAAGCCCCGCAATTTTGGCATTCGGAGACAGACCATGGCGAAACGCTGCGCGATCACCGGCAAGGGCGTGCTGGTCGGCAACAACGTCAGCCACGCCAACAACAAGACCAAGCGCCGCTTCCTGCCGAACCTGCAGGAAACCTCGCTGCTGTCCGACACACTGGGCAGCGTGCGCATCCGCGTCAGCACCAACGCGATCCGCACCATCGAGAAGAATGGCGGCATCGACGCCTACCTGCTGAACGCCCGCGACACGGCGCTCACCGACGAGGCCCGCCAGCTGAAGCGCCGCCTGAAGAAGGCCCAGGAAAAGGCCGCCTAACCAGCGCCTCCCCTGCGACGACAGTCCAAAAGGCCCGCTGAACAGCGGGCCTTTTGCTGTTTTGGGCGGGTCTCCCCTCACCCAGCTC
>NZ_LPXN01000181.1 GCF_001618175.1 Oceanibaculum pacificum
GCGTCTCGAAGCATCGGGCGGCGTCCGGATGCGTTACGCCGGACGGGTGACCAGGAACACGCCGGCGCAGATCAGGGCGATGCCGGCACCCTTCTGCCAGCCAAGCGCCTCGCCATAGAGCCAGAAGGCGAGCAGCGCCACGATGACGTAGGACAGCGACACGCTGGGAAACGCCACCGAGACCGGAATCTTGCGCAGGGCGAACATGTAGCAGACGGCGGCGGCGAAATAGAGGCCGAGGCCGATGATCGATTGCGGGGCCAGGAACTGCTTCACGATGGTCTCGCCGCCATCCGCGCCGGCCTTCAGCAGCATCTGCCCGACCACGCCCAGCAGGATGCCGACGCCGAGCGCGATCACATAGACGCTCATGACCGGCCAGCCTTGTCGGCGGCTTCGTTGCGGATCACCTCGCGCACGACATATTGCGGCTTGCCGTTCACATGCAGGAACAGCCGGCCGAGATACTCGCCGACCACGCCCAGCATCATCAGCTGCACGCCGGCCAGCACCAGCGTGACCGCCATCAGCGAGGCCCAGCCCTGCGGCGGGTCCCCGCGCAGCGCCTCCAGGATCACCCACAGCGCGCCGATCACGCCCAGCGCCGCCACGCCGATGCCGGCCAGCGTCGCCATGCGCAGCGGCATGACGGAGAAATTCAGGAACATCGACAGGAACAGCCGCAGCAGCCGGCGCAGCGTGTAGTTGCTGCGGCCCTCGGCGCGGGCCAGATGCTTCACCTCCAGCCGGCCGATATTCTGCGTCACCTGCATGATCAGCCCGTCGACATAGGGAAACGGGCCGGAATGGGCGACCACATGGCGCGCGGTGAAGCCGCTGACGCAGCGGAAGCTGGAGAGATACAGGCCCTTCGGCTTGTCGATCAGCATATCGGCGCACCAATTGGTGAAGCGGCTGCCGAGATTGCGCCAGCCGGCATGCTCCTTCTTCGCGTAGTAGGTATAGACGACGTCATAGCTGTTTGATCTGGCGTATTCCCACAGGCGGGTAACTTCCTCCGGCGGGTTCTGCAAATCATCGTCCATGGTGATGATGTAGGCCCCGCGCGCCTGCGCCAGACCGGCCATCACCGCGTTATGCTCACCGAAATTACGCGCCAGATTCACCACGGTCAGCGGCACGCTCTGCTCGGCGGCAAGCGCCCGGCACACCGCCAGCGAATTATCCGGGCTGCAATCGTTCACCAGCACGATTTCCAGCCCGCCCGGCACCTCCAGCCTGGACAGCGCCTCGACCAGCGTCGGCACGCTGGTCGCCCCGTTATAGACCGGAACGACGATGGACAAGGCAAACGCGTACTCATTCATGATTCTTTGACCGCCCACACCCATACAGAGCCGCCGAATGGCAGCGTCAGGCCCATGCGGGCCAGTTTGCGTTCCGCTTCCGTCACGCCGAAAAACAGACGGTCCTGCCAGGCCGGAAAGGCCTTCACGTCGCTGGAATCCTGATGCCTGCCGGCCGTCAAGCGGTGGGCGAGCATAAGGGGAAACAGGAACGCGTTCCAGTAGCCGGCTTGCCGCACCGCCACGCCGGCGGCGGCCAGCATCGCGCGCACCTCGCCGGCATCGTAGCGATGCACATTATTGACATGCCGGTCATGCGCCGAGGCCATCCAGCGATAGGCCGGCAGGCTGAGAAACAGCGACCCGCCCGGCTTCAGGCAACGCCGCAGCTCGGCCAGGGCGGCGGCCTCGTCCACCCCGCCGTGACACAGCACGTCATGGCTGACAATGGCGTCGAAGCGTCCGGTATCGTAAGGCAGCGCGTTGATCGTGCCGGTGGCGATTCGGGCCGGCGATTTGGCGGCGGCGACCTGCGCCGCCTCAGCATTATATTCCAGACCGTGCAAATCCAGATCGGGCCGCGCCGCCGCCAGCCGGGCCAGGAAGCCGCCCGTCCCGCAGCCGGCGTCCAGCACCGCCGCCCGCGCCGGCAAGGCCGCCTTTTCCAGCCGGTCCAGGGCACCGAAATGCAGGGCGCGATACCACCACATGGTATCTTCCACCGCCGCCATCTGCTGATATTCGGACTGCCTCATGCCCTGCCCCTGCTCGCGCCCTTACCTGCGCCGGCCACCCTGGCCAGCGACGGAATACCGCAATCTATTCTTAATCCCAACCGTATAAAATGCTCTGAATTCTGGGTTGAAATCGCCGGCGCCGCACAATTCCCAAGAAGATCAAGTCGATAGACTTAGGTTATGGCGTTTTCTAAATCGGCTCGTCTTTTAGAAAAAGTGCAGGCATAGTTCGCAAAACCGGCGAATAAGTATCCGGGTAGGACGAGCTTACAGGCCACCAAAGACAAGGATAAGGCAAATCCGCGATCTCCGCCGGGCAAGTCCGGCGGCCCCTGAGGCGCGGCGCCGACGACGATCCATGGACCACACTTCCCAGGCGTATGAATTGACCGGGCGCGGCGAGGGGCGAAAAGTCGACTGGTCGCGCCTGCTGCACCGCACGGTGGTCGCGGTCTGCGCCTGCTGGCTGATCGGCTATTTCTTCCCGCCGATCAACCACGACACCGCCGTGCTGCTGCACATCGCCAAGCTGTGGGTGAATGGCGGCACGCTCTATGTCGACGCCATCGACATCAACACGCCGCTGGTCTTCGTCATCTATTCGCTGCCGGAATTGCTGGCGAAGCTGACCGGGCTGCCCAGCACGACCCTGCTGCCGGCGCTGCTTGCGGTCGGCATCGCCGCCTCCTACCTCACCTGCCGGCGGGTGCTGAAGGCCAGCCTGAACCCCGACCTGGCCATCTCCGGCGCGCTGCTGCCGGTGCTGGTGCTGTTCCTGCTGATCGTCTACCCGAACAACATGTTCAGCCAGCGCGAGCACATCATGCTGGTGCTCACCCTGCCCTATCTGCTGGTCGCCAGCGGCCGGGCCGGGGCCTCGCCGCTGTCGCGCCGGCTGCGCATCGCCACCGGGCTGATGGCCGGTTTCGGCTTCGCGATGAAGCCCTATTTCCTCGTCGTGCCGGTGCTGGTGGAGCTGTATATCCTCTACCAGCGCGGCTTCCGCTATTCGATCCGCGACGCCGCCCCCTGGTCAGTGCTGGCGGTCTGTGTCGGGCACGCCATCTTCGCCGTGCTGGTGACGCCGGAATATTTCACCTTCGTGCTGCCGATGGCGCGCGATTTCTACAGCGAGCTAGGCGGCGTCTCACTGTACGATCTGTTCACCAACGGCAATTTCGGCGCGCCGACGGTAATTCTGCCGCTGCTCGGCATCGTCGCCTTCTGGGGCGTGCGCTCGCACATGGCGCGGGTGATCTTTCTGGCCGGCATGGGCGGGCTGTTCGCCGCCTATGCGCAGTTCAAGGGCTGGCCCTATCACATCCTGCCCGCCCAGGCGCTGACGCTGCTGCTGGCCGGCGCGGTGATCGCCGCCGTGCTGGACAACATGGCCTGGCTGAAGCGCGGCGACAAGCGCCCGGCGCGCATCTTCGCCGCCGCCATGATGCTGCTGGTGTTCTATCAGCAGGCGCTGAACAGCAGCCCGTTCTACATGCAGTTCTCCTACGAGGATTCCGACGCCAAGCGGCTGCTGGAGATCGTGAAGCAGGAGCGCGGCAATGGCAGGATCCTGATCCTCTCGCCCGGCATCTATCCGCATTTCCCGGTGCTGAACTACGCCAACATGCAGATGGCGATGCCGTTCGAGAGCATGTGGCTGCTGCAAGGCGTCTATTCGGAATGCCTGGAGGACGGGTCGGTCTTCCACAATCCGCGCACCATGGATCCGGGGGAGGAATTCGTCTTCAAGACGGTGTCCGCCAGCTTCCTGCGCCAGCAGCCCTCGCTGCTGATCGTCGACAATATCCCCGGCATTCCGCAATGCACCGAGGAACCGTTCAGCTATCTCGAATATTTTCTGCAAAGCCCGCAATTCGCCGAGGCTTTCGCGAATTACGAGGAGCTGGTGACATATGACCGCTACATGATCTACCGTCGCAAGGATTGATCCCTCCCTTTCGCGCGACACGCCCGATGACCAGCTTGACCGATCTGCCGCCGGAGATTGCCGGCCCCGCCGCCTGGTACGGCCCAGACATGGCCGCCAGCCGCGACTGGCTGCTGCGCTTCACGCCGGACGAGATCGCCGAAGTGGAGGCCGCCGCGCGGCGTTTCCTGGAAACCGGGCGGGAGATCGGCCAGATGAGCCGGGCAGATTTTCCGCTGCCCGCCCTTGCCGGCCGCCTCGCCGCCGAGCTGCGCCAGGTGCTGGACGGGCGCGGCTTCGTGCTGTTTCGCGGATTGCCGGTGGAACGCTGGTCGGTCGCCGAGGCGGCCGCCGCCTTCTTCGGCATCGGCGCGCATCTCGGCAGCGCGCGCTCGCAGAACGGCAAGGGCCATGTGCTGGGCCATGTGCGCGATCTGGGCCTCGCCTCGAACGATCCGACCGTGCGTATCTACCAGACCCGCGAGCGCCAGACCTTCCATACCGATTCCTGCGACGTGGTCGGGCTGCTGTGCCTGAAGACGGCGAAGGCGGGCGGCGATTCGGCGCTGGTCAGCTCGGTGACGCTGTTCAATGAGATGCGCCGCCGCCGGCCGGACCTGGCGCGCCTGCTGTTCCAGCCGGTCGCCACCGACCGGCGCGGCGAGGTCGGCGACGGCGAGAAGCCCTATTTCGAAATCCCCGTCTTCTCCTGGCATGACGGGCTGCTGTCGGCGATCTACCAGCGGCAATATATCGATTCCGCCCAGCGCTTCCCCGACGCCCCGCGCCTGACGCCGGCCCAGGTCGAGGCGCTGGACATGTTCGACGCGCTGACCGACGACCCGGCGCTGCACTTCACCATGCGGCTGGAGCCGGGCGACATCCAGCTTGTGCACAACCACACCATCCTGCATGACCGCACCGGTTTCGAGGATTGGCCGGAGCCGGAGAAGAAGCGCCATTTGCTGCGGCTGTGGCTGTCGCCCGCCGGTTCCCGCCCCCTGCCCGCCTGCTTCGCCCAGCGCTTCGGCACGGTCACGCCCGGCGCGCGCGGCGGCATCATCCTGCCGCAGACCCGGCTGAACGCGCCGCTGGAAGCGGTTTAGAAGAGGCAAACGAACAAGGCCGCCGCGGAGTGCGCGACGGCCTTGTTTTCGTTTACCGACCCGCCCGGCGTCAGGCCGTCGTTTCCTTCGCCGGCTCCGGCACGCGGCGGACCCATTGGAAGATGGCGATGGCGGCGGCGACCACGAAGCCGATGCTGTCGGTGATGGTCTCCGGCACGATCAGCATGATCGCGGCGGCGAACATGACGACGCGCATCAGCATCGGCATCGTCCCGAACAGCCAGCCCTCGGTCGCACAGGCCAGGGCGATCACGCCCAGCGACGCCGTCAGGGTGACATAGATAACGGCCATCATATCGCCCTGCCCCAGCAGCAGCGGGCTGTAGAAGAACATGAACGGCACGATGAAGGTGGCCAGCCCCATCTTCAGCGCGATGAAGGATGTCTTCCAGGGATCGGCCTGCGCCATGCCGGCCGCCGCGAAGGAGGCCAGCGCCACCGGCGGGGTGATGGCCGAAATGACCGCGTAGTAGAAGATGAACAGATGGGCGACCAGCGGCTCCACGCCCATGCGCTGCAAGCCGGGGGCGACCACCGACGCGCCGATGGCGTAGGCCGCCGTGGTCGGCATGCCCATGCCCAGGATCAGCGCGATCATCATCGCGAACACCATCGCCAGGAACTGGCTGGTGCCGGCAAGGCCCAGGATCAGGGCCGAGAAGCGGCCGCCGATGCCGGTCAGCGCGATGACGCCGACGATGATGCCGGCCGCCGCACAGACCGCGACCAGCTGGATCACGTCGCGCGCCGCCTTGTTCAGCCCCTCGATGGCTTCGCGCGGGCCGACGCGGTGATGACGCGACAGCCAGCTCACCACGATGGCGCTGACGATGCCCAGCGAACCGGCGCGGAACGGCGAGTAGCCGGCCATCAGCGTCCAGACCAGCACGACGACCGGAATGAACAGATAGGCCTTCATCAGCAATTCGCCGAGCTTCGGCAGCTCGCTGAACGGCAGGCCGTCCAGCCGATATTTGCGGGCGTGCAGCTCCACATGCATGAAGCAGGCGACATAGAACAGCAGGCAGGGGATGATCGCGGCCATGGCGATCTCGCCATAGGGGATGCCGGTGATCTCCGCCATGATGAAGGCGCCGGCGCCCAGCACCGGCGGGGTGATCTGGCCGCCGGTCGACGATGTCGCCTCGATCGCGCCGGCCGTGGCGCGGTCATAGCCAACCCGGCGCATCATCGGAATGGTGAAGGCGCCCGAGGCGACCACATTGCCGACCGAGCTGCCGGAAATGGTGCCGAACAAAATGCCGGAAACCACGGTCGCCTTGGCCGGGCCGCCGCGCGCCCAGCCGAACAGCGCCATCGACAGATCGTTGAAATAATCGCCGACCTTGGACACCTGGAGGAACGCGCCAAAGGCGACGAACAGGATGATGTAGGTCGAGGAGACCGCGACCGTTGAGCCCAGAATGCCCTGGTCGCTGTAGATATAAGTGATGAAGCGCTGGAAGCCGTAGCCGCGATGATACAGCACGCCCGGCATCCACGGCCCGACGAAGGCGTAGATAATGAAGACCAGCGCGATGATGGTCAGCGCCCAGCCGGCGGTGCGGCGCGTCATCTCCAGCACGATCAGCGTGCCGGCCAGGCCGGTGATCACATCGCCGGTGGTGTAGATCGCGCCGGCGCGGAACTGGATGTCGTCCAGCTCGACATACATGTAGATGCACACGCCGATGGCGGCGGCAATCAAAACCCAGTCGAACCAGGGAATGCCGATGCGGCGCTCGCTCGGCACGAAGCGGAAAATGGCGAAGCCGATGGCCGCGCCCCAGGAGACATGGATCGAGCGGAACAGCCAGGGATCGATCGGGTAGAAATTCAGGATAATCAGATGGAAGGCGGTAAAGCCGACGCAGAGAATGTAGAACAGCTTCGCTTCCCAGGATCGCAACGGCCTCTTATAGCCGCCGAACTCTTCTTCGGGCTGCTCATAGGCGGGGTCGGACTCGGCAAGCTGGGAAGCTTTGTCTGTCTGGCTCATGACTTTATCGACTTCCAGGTGAAGAAACGGCCGGTCGACAGCGCCGACCGGCCCAAGAGCGATGGAAAAGACCGGCTTAGTTGGCCAGCAGCTTTTCCGGGATATTCACCCCGGCTTCCTTGTAGTAGCGCGCGGCGCCCGCATGGAACGGCAGGAAGGTGTTCTTCGAGACGTTCTCCGGCAGGGTCTCCTTCGCGGCCGCATGGCCCTTCACCAGCTCGCCGTGATTGGCGTGGATCGCCTTCACGATCTCGTAGGTCAGGCTGGCCGGCAGGTCCTTGTGCGCGATGGCGAAGTTGTAGACGCCGACGGTCTTGTCGTCCTGCGTCATCGTCTTGTAGGTCGCCTTCGGGATGACCGTCTCGCTCAGCTCGGGCGCAGCGGCCTGCAGCTTCTTGATCTCGTCGTCGGTAAAGCCGAAGAAGGTCACCTCGTTGGTCGCTTCCAGCTCCGAGAAGGCCGCAATCGGCAAGCCGGCCGCGAAGGCGAAGCTGTCGAGCAGGCCGTCGGCCACCTGCGACGACATGTCGGAGGCTTGGCCGTTGCGGATCGTGGCCTTAATGCCCAGGGCGTCGAACATGATCGGGAAATAGGTGCCCGGCGTGCCGGCCTTCGGGCCGACGCCGACATTCTTGCCGTTCAAATCCTTCACCGACTTGATGCCGGAGCGCTTCAGCGCGACGAAGTGGAACGGGGTGTCGTACATCGGGAACAGCGCGCGGATGTCGCTGTACTTCTCCTTCGCCCAGCCCTTGCCTTCCCAGGCCTGCAGCGCGACGCCCATCGTGGTCATGCCAAGATCGATGTTCTTCTGCTGCACCAGGATGATGTTCTGGTTCGGGCCCTGGGTCTGCTGGGTGTTGATCGGCGTGCCGATCTTCTCGCCCACCAGGGTCGCCCAGACCTGGCCGTAGATGAAGTAGGTGCCGCCGACCGAGGCGGTGCCGAGGGTGAGGGTTTTCGGCCAGCCGGCCTTGTCCTGCGCGAGGACGGGATTGCATACAGCGATGCTGGCAGTCGCCACAACGGCGACCGCAAGGGTCTTTAGGATCGACACAATGGTCCTCCCTGGAGTCTTCTCAGATTGTTGCGGGACAAGGCTGCGCCAGGGATGGCGCTTTCGACCGGGCGAACGCCCCCAAGCCACCACGATCAACGACCGCGACAACTCCGGATGACATTTTGATCGCTCCTAGTTCTGCGACGCTTGTTGGTTGAACAATAAGCCGAGCACGCCGCCTTGCTATTGCCGACAATGCCAGGATTTTGCGTATCCGAAAAGCAGAATCAGGGGCGTGCAGATTATCCAGCGATCAAGTCATGCTGCAACGCAACAAAAAACCTTCTTTTGTCTTGGAAAAACTTTACTGCAATGCAGCATTACTTGCCTCGACTGGAAGCCGCCAGACGATCCTGAGGCCGGGCGCATTGTCTTCCAGCGCAACTGTGCCGCCATGCAGCTTGGCGATGGCGGCGACCAGGCTGAGGCCGAGGCCGCTGCCCGGCGCGTGACGGCTTTCATCCAGCCGGACGAAGCGTTCGAACACGCGCTCGCGGTCGAGGGCGGGAATGCCGGGCCCGGTATCGGCGACGGTCAGGGCCCACTGGCTTTCATCCCCCTCGCCCGCCGCCGTCAGCGACAAGGTGATGCCGTCGCCGGGCCGGCAATATTTCACCGCATTGTCGAGCAGGTTGGACAGCGCCTGCGCCAGAAGCTGCGGGCTGCCGCGCATCGGCGCGGCGGGGATGGCATCGAGCGTGAAGGACAGCCCCTTCTCCTCCGCCACCGGCTGATACAGCTCAGCGATGTCGCGTACGATCTCGGCCAGGTCCAGCGGCACCATGTCGCCCCGGCCGATGCCGGCCTCGATGCGGCTGATCTCGATCAGCGCGCCGAAGGTCGCCAGCACCGCGTCGGCCTGCACGATGGCCCGCGCGATGGCGGCGTCGCGCTCCTCCGGCGGGGCGCTCAACGCCATGTCCAGCCCGCCGCGCAGCCGGGTCAGCGGGCTGCGCAGATCGTGCGCCAGGCTATCGGTGACCAGCCGCATTTCGCCCATCAGGGTCTCGATGCGGGCCAGCATCCGGTTCAGATTCTGCGCCAGCCGGTCGAATTCGTCGCCGGAGCCGTCCAGCGGCACGCGCTTGGTCAAATCGCCTTCCATGATCTCGCGGCTGGTCTGGCCGATGATCTCGACGCGCGTCAGCAAACGGCGGCTCATGAACACGCCGCTGAACAGGCCGAGCACCAGCGTCACGCCGACGCCCCAGATCAGCGCCTCCAGCAACACCGCCTGGAACGAGGCCAGCGCCACCATGTCGCGCCCGACCAGCAGCCGGTAGCCGCCGCCGAGATGGAAGGCGCGGATGCCGATCATCCGGCTCTGCGCGACATCGGTGCGGAAGATGTCGAGCCGCTCCCACTGCCCGTCGGCCAGCGCGCCGGCCGGCCAATTATCGATATTGCCCGCCAGCCGCCGGCCCAGCGGGTCGACCAGCAGGTAGATGCCGTCGGGGTCGCCGCCCTGCCGGCTGCTGCGTCGCTCGACGGCCTGGATCAGGCCGCGCGGCCCCTCGGCGCGATACAGATCGGCCAGGCCGCGCAGCTCCACGCCGACCGTATCGGTCGCCTGGCGCTCGATCACGCCCGACGTGGTCCACCAGATGAAGGAGAGCAGCAGCACCGCCGACGCGCCGAACAGCGCCATGTAGCCGACGGCGAGCCGGAAGGTCGCCGTGTTCGTCAGGCGCCACAGCGATGGCGTCACGGCGTCTCGCTGATCTTGTAGCCCGTGCCCCGCACCGTGTGCAGCAGCGGCTTGTCGAAATCCTTGTCGATCTTCTGCCGCAGCCGGCTGATATGCACGTCGATCACGTTGGTCTGCGGGTCGAAATGATAGGCCCACACGCCTTCCAGCAGCATGGTGCGGGTAACCACCTGCCCGGCATGGCGCAGCAGATATTCCAGCAGCTTGAATTCGCGCGGCTGCAGGTCGATCGGCCGGCCCGAGCGCGTGACCTTGCGGCCCAGCAGATCCATCTCCAGATCGCCGCAGGCCAGGATGGTTTCCTCCGTCGTCGCGCCGCGGCGGCGGGTCAGCGCCTCCAGCCTGGCGACCAGTTCGGAGAAGGAGAAGGGCTTGGCCAGATAATCGTCGCCGCCGGATTTCAGCCCTTTCACCCGCTCATCGACCTGGCTGAGGGCGCTGAGGATCAGGATCGGGGTCTCGACGCCGGCGGCGCGCACCGCCTGCACGGTGCTGAGGCCGTCCAGCTTCGGCAGCATGCGGTCCATCACGATGGCGTCGTATTTCTTGTCGGTCGCCATGTAGAGCGCCTCGCGCCCATCGGCCACCCGGTCGACGACATGGCCGCTTTCCGTCAGGCCGCGCTCCATGTAGGTCGCCGTCTCGTCGTCATCCTCAACGACCAGAACGAGCATGCAAACAGCCTCCATGATCTTCCCCCTCGTCTTTGCGCCAAGAGTAGCACATCGCCTGCTACCGGGTCGCGGCGAACACGACGCTGATAAAGGTGGCGAACACCATCGCCACCAGGGCCAGGCCGCCGATGCGATGATTGAGCAGGTATAAGCCACCACTCATCGGCAGGCCAAAAGCCGGGATCATCCACAACTTCATCGTATAACCCTTTGAATTAAAATAGAGAAGAAAAATGAGGGCAG
This sequence comes from Oceanibaculum pacificum, assembly GCF_001618175.1. GTDB lineage: Bacteria > Pseudomonadota > Alphaproteobacteria > Oceanibaculales > Oceanibaculaceae > Oceanibaculum > Oceanibaculum pacificum. The sequence goes on from NZ_LPXN01000181.1 coordinate 10,783, forward strand.
GCCCGCCAAGGAAGGCCTGCCCTCAAGGTCCGCTGCCCCTGGAGGGGTATTTAGGGGCGACGGTGTGGGGTTCAGGCCAACTGGATGGCGACGAAGCGCTTGTCGCCCGCCCGGTTGATCAGCAGCAGCGCCGCCTTGCGCTTGCCGTCGCTCAGCGCCTGCTGAACATCGCCCGGCTTGGAGACGACGATGTCGCCGACCTTCTCGATCACATCGCCCGGGCGCAGGCCCTGGCGCGCCGCCTTGCCGTTCGGGTCGACCGCGGTGATCACCACGCCGGTGGCGTCGGCGGCCAGATCCAGGCGCTGGCGCGTCGCCTCGGTCAGGCTGGACAAGGTGACGCCAAGGCCGGAAACGCTGTCGGTCTTCACCTCGGCCGCGGCGGTCTGCTGCGGCTTCAGCTTGGCGATCTCGGTCGACACGGTGCGGCGTGCGCCATCGCGCAGAATCTGCATCTCGACCGATTTGCCGGCCGGGGTGGCGGCCACCAGGCGCGGCAGGTCGCGCACCTCGCCCACCGCGGCCCCGTCATAGCCGACGATCACGTCGCCCGCCTTCAGCTTGGCCTTGTCGGCCGGGCTGTCCGGGCTGACGCTGGCGACCAGGGCGCCCTTTGGCTCGTCCATGCCCAGCGCGCCGGCGATATCGTCGGTCACCGGCTGGATGCTGACGCCGAGCCAGCCGCGCTCGACCTGGCCATGCGTCTTCAGATCGGCGACCACCTGCTTCACCATATTGGCGGGGATGGCGAAGCCGATGCCGACCGACCCGCCATTAGGCGAATAGATCGCCGAATTCACGCCGACCACCTGGCCGTCCATGTTGAACATCGGGCCGCCGGAATTGCCGCGATTGATCGCCGCGTCGGTCTGGATGAAATCGTCATACGGGCCGGAATGGATGTCGCGGCCGCGCGCCGAGACGATGCCGGCGGTCACCGTGCCGCCCAGCCCGAACGGGTTGCCGACGGCCAGCACCGCCTGGCCGACGCGCAGCTTCTCGGAATCGCCGAAGCTGACGAAGGGCAGCGCCTTGTCGGATTTCACCTTCAGCAGCGCCACGTCGGTCTGCGGATCGGTGCCCACCACGGTGGCGTCGAAATCGCGGCCGTCGGGCAGCTTTACCGACACCTTGTCGGCCCCGTCGATCACATGGTTGTTGGTGACGATATAGCCTTCCGGATCGACGATGAAGCCGGAGCCCAGCGCCGTGGTCGGCTGCCCGCCGCGCTGCTGCGGCATCTGCTCGAAGAACCGCTTCATGAATTCTTCCATCGGCGAGCCGGGCGGCGCCGCGAAGGGCATGGGCTGACCCTCGGCCGGCTTGGCTTCCTGGGTCGACGAGATGTTCACCACCGCCGGCGTCACCTTCTCGGCCAGATCGGCATAATCGGTCGCCACTTGCGCCGAGGCGGCGGTGGCCGCCGTCCAGACGATGACGCCGCTGGCCGCGAAGGCGACGCGCCGCGACCAGCGGGCCGCCGCCGGCTTGCGCCTGTTGGAGACGCTGGAGAATGTCTTGTGGAACATGATGGCTCCTCATTGAACTGTTGCGGTCCGCCCGGGGAGATGGGGGGAGAGGCGAACCCGACAGCCTCAATATGCGGAAGCCCACCTGTCAGCCGCCTTTCCGCCGGATTAACTTTTCGTAAGGTGGGGTGAAGGTCTCCCCTCACCCAGCTTT